>CAYOZB010000014.1:0-34777 GCA_964408365.1 uncultured Halobacteriales archaeon
GCCGCCGAGGACCCGGACGCGTTCGTCAACCCCGGAAAACGCACTGTGTTCGAATGGGATCTCCGAAACGAACACGAAACCGTCGTCGAACTCGAACTCGTCGTCGACAACTTCACACGCGACTGGCACCACGAAGTCGGACCCGCCGGCAAACTCCGATTACCTGCCGGCCAAAGCATCCGCGTCGCCGTCCTCCTCGACGCACCTCTCAGCGCAAAGGAAGGCGAGATCTGCGAATTCAAACTCCTCCTCAAAGCACCCGACACCGGACGAGTCTTTGCAGGCGGCGCCGCGCGCGCCATCGTCACCGCCGGCGTCGACGTCGAGAACGAGACCTTCGAAGTCGACGAAGCCGACCTCGCCGCGGTCCGGCCACCGCCCGAAAAGTCCCCCGGCGTGGAACTCGTCGGGATGCTCATCGTCGGCGTCGCCGCCGCCATGATGCTGCGGCGACGGCGCGACCCATGGCCCTGAAGCGGACGCCGGGTCTAGCGACGAAATCGAAACGCGTCGAGGTCACGCTTTATCTACCACCTTTCTTTGCCCCGGTCAGAATGCGCCGCTTCCTGAGCGGACGACTTTGAATTCCAACAAGGGCGCGTAGATCAGCGGTAGATCACTGCCTTCGCAAGGCAGGGGCCGTGGGTTCAAATCCCACCGCGTCCATCGATTCGCAAGGCGCACCTTGCGCGGCCTCGGGTGTCCATGAATCTCGGTCCGCTCCTAGGCGTGCTCGCGGCCATCCTGGCGATCACTCTCGCGACGATCGTCGCCCGCGCAGGACTTTCTCGTGCGAATCGCGCGCTCTTTGCCGTCCTGGTGCTCGAGGCGTTGTTCCAGGCCGTGGGTTCTTTGGCGTTGGGTCGCGACCTTCCCGGCCTTGGGATCTGGGTTTTCCCGCTCATGCTGCTCGTCGCGGCCGGCCTCGCGTTCTCCTACTTGGCCGTCCTGGCCGGGCTCGCGACGCCCCTCGTGCGTCCATTGCGTCGTCGGCGCGCGCTTCCGATCTTGGCCGGCCTGATCTTGGCCCCGGTGACGCTCACGGTTCTGGCATCGAGCGCCATGATCCTCCTTGGACGGTTCGACCTCGTCGAAGATTCGCCCATCGTGGGCGTGGTCCTGCTCTGGATGTTCCTCTGGCTCCTCGTCGCGTCGGTCTACGGCCTCGTTGCAGCGATCTCCGCGTTCCGCCGAGCACCCAAAGGCAGTCCCGCGCGAGAACGCGCGAGCGCCTTCGTCGTCGCGTTCGGCGCGCGCGACGCCGTCTTCCTTCTGGCGGTCTCGCTGTCTTTCTTGGATGAGGGATTCAACATCGACACGGGCGACGCGCCGGACCTGCTCTTGCCGCTGGCGACATTGCTCTTCGTCCCCATGTTGGCGTACGGCATCTTGCGGGCGCAGCTCTTTGACATCGATCTCAAGCTCAAGATCGGGATCCGCCGCGGCACCGTCGTGGGCATCATCCTCGTGCTGGTGTTCGTCGCCGCGAAAGTGGTCGAGACGTACCTGAGCCGCACCATCGGATTCGCGGCCGGCAGCGTCGTCGCCGGGGTCCTCTTGTTCCTCGTCCCGAAGCTCAACAAGATCGGCGAGAAGGTCGCGAACACGGCCATGCCGAACGTCCTGCCTACGCCCGTGTACGTTCAGTTCAAGAAACTCGAAGTCTACCGCGCCGCGGTCGAGAGCGCCCAGGAGACGGGCGGCATCACGGGGCGCGAACGGCTTAGCCTGGACCGGTTGCGGGAGAAGCTTGGCCTTGCAAAGGACGACGCGGCCGCGGTCGAGGCCGAGGTCGTGCCCGCGGAGCCCGCGGTTACTGTGCCTAGTTGACGAGCGGTTTCGGTTCTATCAGACCCGCAATCTTGACGCTGCTCGGGAAGTCTTCAGAATTGACAAGAACCAAAACGGCGTCGTTCGGCGTCGGACTGAACGCCGTGCGCCGAAGCTGAAACGCCCACGTCGTGCCGGCGGCGACGGCCGTCTGGTTCGGCGACGAGGACGAGAATTTGAGTTCGTAATCCCCGGGCATCACGTTTGGTCCGTTCGGCCCGGAGCACATGACGGGGAACGCGAACTCGTCCCCCGCGTAGACCTCCAGCGACCAGCCGCACGGCGGTTGGGCGGGCGGCACGAACAAGGGCTCGACGACCCGGATCCAAACCGTCGCCTCCGCGCTCGTCGGTGCAGCGTCGGCTTGGGCGCGGTACTCCCAGAGCGGAATCGTGGAGCCGAATCCTGACCCAAAACCATAGGGAGTGATTTCGGGTTCCGACCCGGTAGGCGGCACGAGGGTCACATCGGGCACGCGAAGCAGGAAGAGTGTGTCGGTGACTTCGATGGGTGGAGCGGGTGGTTCCGTCGCCATGGTGGTGCCGGTCGGAGCCGGGGAATCCGACGGATCGAGCGATTCTTCAGCGTCGGCGCAGCCCGAAACGAGGGCCGCGAGTAGCATGACTCCGAGGACGCGTCGCATGGTCACGTCGGCACGAACGCGGGCGTCATTACGCTTTGGGAGCCCTTGGTTTGGACCGGGCGACGACAACCCTCATAAGGGTCTTCCAAGCCTCTCAGTGTGGGGCTAATGCGGGCTGAGCTTCGCAGCGGGCTCGTTCTTCTCGTTTTCCTGGCGGTCGCCTTCTCGGGCTGCGCCAAAGCAAAGGCCGTCCACGTGGACCCCGACCCGTACGCGCAACCGCAGGGGTTCGATGACAACACCGGATCCGTCGTCGGAACCGTGGTCGACGAAGAGTTTGTCCCCCTCAAGGACGCCATCGTCGGTTTCATCGACCCGTACCAAGCCGCCAAGACCGATGAAGCAGGACACTTTGAGATCGGCCTCGTCAATCCCGCCGTGCGCAACTTCTACGTCATCCACCTTGGACACCAGTCTGCGGGCAAACGGATCGAGATCAAACCCGGCCAGGCGACCGACGTCTTGTTCATCCTCAAAGTGCTGCCGATCGAAGTGCCGTGGGTCCACCTCGTGGAGAAGACCGGACAATTCGGCCAAAGCGTGAGTCTCACAACCCTAGGCCAGCAGATCAACGCCTCGAGCCATCAATGGATGATCGGCGACAAGGCCGGCGCGTTGGAAGCCTTGATCCTCGAAGCCCATTGGGTACCGAGCAGCGGGGTCACAGGCGGAATCCAGATCACCTTCGGCCTCGGAGGGAACTCGGACCGTGACAAGTTCTTCACGCTCTCCGGACAATCACCGCTCATCGGCCGCGTCGACCGACCCGCCATCGAGGAGACGTGGCAGAAGTCCGGCACCGTGTGCGTCACCCAACCATGCCTGCTTCGCTGGACGGCGACGCCCGCCGCCAACACGACGAGCCTGCCGGTCGACGTCGGAATCATGATGGACCAGACCTTCAAGGTCTACGTGTCGCACTTCTACCGCATGACACCGCCGCCCGGCTACACGGTTCTCTGAACGCAAACGGCAACGCTTTATCCGCCGAGCGTCGATGGGGTTGACGATGCCCGCGCACCGACGCAATGCGAGGTCGACGCTTCGAAGAAGAGCCCCCGCGGCTCTTTGATTCAGCGTAGGTCTCATTGTCGTCGGTTGCGCGAGTGGCTCAGCTTGGATAGAGCACCGGCCTTCTAAGCCGGGGGTCGCGGGTTCGAATCCCGCCTCGCGCGTCTTCTCATCCTCCAACCCGAATTCCCGTTTGGAGCGGACCGGTGCACCCACCTCGCGCCGGGCGGAGCCCTTTTGGCTCGGCCACTCTTTGGCGATGTCGTGCGGACCGCTGCGGCAGGGATCCTTTGCACGATCGCCACGGCGCTGCTTCTTAGCGGCTGTTTTGGCGGTGTCTTCGTCGTCAACGCGTCGTCCCCGCTCGTCTTGACCACTTACAATTACGACGGACGAGGCGGCCGGGAGCTCGAAGGATCGCTCGACGCGACGCTCTACGATTCCCGCGACGAGGGCACGATCGAGGCGACGTACCAGGACGCTGTGGATTCATTCAGGATCGTGTGGGTGAACTTCACGGGACGTTTCCCCTACCAGTCCGAAGGCGTGGCGACCGAATTGGACCTGTTTGGCGACTCGGGCAACGGCTCCACCGCGTTCCCGCGCCTCCACGCATATGCGGCAGCATGGGGAACGGCGGAGTTTTACGTGGACGATGTGCGCCAGGTGGATCCCCACAGTCTCTTCCAGACCATGGACGCCACCTTCTTCGTCACCCAGGGCGCGTACCGGGACAATGACACGCGAAGAATCCAAGGCGCGGAAGCGAACCGGACGTACGATCCGGCGCGTCCCGCAGAAAGCAGGCTCAACGCAATCGGCGCGATGGCTGTGATTGCCTTGTACACCAAGAGAGGGGACCTCTTTCGGTTGGTCGAGTTCAGTGATGTCGAGGTTGTCGCTTCGTGAGGACTCGAACGCTCTTGAGTCGGTGCGACAGGTCCATGATCGTCAACGCGGTGATGATCTGTTCTTCTTCCCGACTGTCGCGTGGTTGGCCCCCGATTCGTGGTTCCATGGGTTTGGCTCCTACATTCCACGCTTCCGGGCCCGGACGTATTTCCGTTTCTTCGCGAACGTAGAAATAGAGCCGGGCACCGGGACGGTTTTATACGAGTCCTTTATTGGGCCGGCCCACAACCCCTGAGGTTCCTCATTTGAAACGTGGTTCCCGGTCCTGGAAGAAACGCGGTCAACAGCGCTGGAAGTGGCACAAGAAGAAGATGCGCCGCCGAAAGCGTGCCCAGAAGCTCCGGAACAAGTAAAACGGCCCTCATCGAGGGCCGCCCCGTTCCGGGCGGCTTCTCGTGGGGAAAAATCGTGCGAGCGAAGCGGCTGCCGCGTCCTACGTGTGCAAGTGGGGCGGCCGCTGACGCGCCGGCACGACGCTTGCGACGACGGCCGTGACGGCGAAAATCCAACCGAGCGCGAGCGCTTGCAAGTATGCGGTCTTCGAGGGGTCCCCGTCGAGGACCAGGTACCGCATGGCGAGAAGGGCGTAGAGGAGGGCGAGTGCGACGCAGAATCGGTACATCCGTTCCCGGCCTAGATTCGTCACTGGTTCACCCGTTGAAACGCGATGATGTCGTCGAGGATCACGAACCGATACGAGTCCCCTTTCCCGAGTCGCACGTCCGCGTCGCGGGCGAGGCCGTTCGATTCGGTCCGCATCCTGTAGGAACCTTCCAAGAGTTCGATGCGCTCGACTAGGATCCGCTCGCCCTCTTTCAAGTCGAAGCCCCGTTCGAAGACGACGGTGTTGCCATAGGCTTCGTAGACCGCGAACCGGCCGTGGGTCGGCGCGTTTGTGTCGTTGTGGATCTCGAGGTTCAAAGGCGCGGTGAGGCTCGAGGGTTCGTTCAGACAGCCAGCGAACAGGACGAACAAGAGAAGGGTTGGGCGCCACATGGTTCGACTCCTTTTTTGGGGAAAAGAGGGGGAAGGAGAGGGAAGGCGGCCCACGCGGGAACCGCCCTCGCGCGGCAAGGGGGGTTTCAGCAGCTTCGCGCCAAGATGGACGCGCTGGAGCGGTCGTTGCTCGCAACGGCGTCGTCTTCGGAGCTCACGACCACCGTGTTGACGAGGTGCTCGCCGCAGGCCATGCGGTCCGTGAAGGCACGCAGTTCGATGACCTTCGACGCGTTCGGGTCGAGGTCGCCGAATTGGCACGTCAGGTTCCGTCCATCCAAGGTGCAGTCCTCTGCATCGGCGCCGCTGAGGGCCCAGTTGCGTTGGACGTCCGGCAGGGTGTTCTGCAGGAGCACGTCCGGGGCGGTTGCGTCGCCGATCGATTTGACCTCGATGACGAACGCGACGCCGAGGTGATCTTGCGTCGCTCGCTGACGCACACGCACGTCCGAGACCGCGGGGGCAGGCTCGGAGGCGGACGCGTTCGATTCGGGCGCGGGGCTCGACGTGCTCGCCGGGGTCGCGGTGGTGTTGTTGGTCGGCGCGGACGTGTTGGACGGCTCCGTGGTGTTCGTCGACGTCGTCGGGGCGGGCGTCGACGTGTTGTTGGCCGCAGGGGCGGTCGTGGTCGTCGTCGGGCTCGCGGACGGCGATGCGGCGGGGTCGTCCGCCCAGGACCAGTCGTCCTCGGGGCAATCCTCGATCGTGAGGACCGTCGTGGCCCGGTCGTTCGATTCGTTGGCGTCGTTGCGTGCGTGGACGATCACCGTGTTGGTGATGTCGTCGCCGCAGTCCTCGGGGCAGTGGAGCGCCTTGAACCGCAGGACGCGTTCGTCGCCCGCGTCGACGTCGCCGAAGTCACAGCGGACTTCGCGTTCGACCATCAGGCACGATGCGGCGTCGTCGCCGCTCATGGTCCAGGGTCGGCCCACGTCGGGGAGTCGGTCGACGAGTTTGGCTCCGTCGGCTTCGGCCGGTCCGAGGCTTTGGACGACGACGTCGAAGAAGATGTGTTCCCCCTCGATGCGTCCGGTCTTGTTCACGGCAAGGTCGCCGTCGCACGGGCTCGGCGTGGGGGTCGTGTCGTTGCCGTGGCCGTCGTGGCACTCCTCCATCTCGGACGCGGGTGCCGGTTCGGCCCCTTCGGGTTGCGCGGCCGGTCCGTCGATGCCGCAGTCTTCCGGCGAGTCGAGGTCCATCTTGTCGTCTTCGTGTTGTTCGTGGTGACCGTGTTCGGCTCCGTCGCGCGCGACGACGAGGTACACGTAGGGTTGTTCCTCGCTGCCTGTCGCGTGACAGATTCCGACTTGGTCATCGCTGAGCGATCCGTTGCCCACTGTTTCTTGGGCCACCGTGACCGCCGCGGTGCCTAAGAGCAAGAGCCCAAAGACGCCGAGCGTCAGCATCGGTCGTGCGCGCAACGGGATCCGCTTGTACCCGCGTGCGTGTTGCCGATGCCACGTGTTCGCATTCCATTTGTTTCCCATCCTGGGTTCCTCCCGGAGACTAACTCATCTCCGTGGAGTCGAGGACGGGAGGGTTCGTATTCACCCATTTTCGAACGCCTGTTCGCAACGGGTCGGACAGGTGCAGTCGAAACCCGGACAGGGTTCGACGAGGTTGGGGCGGCTCTTAGGCGCGGATGGTACGTTCCTCTTTGCCGGCCTTTCCGCGGCGGAGGTCGTCGGGCGGGATCCGATCGAGAAGGTACCGCATCACGTCGTCGTGGTCGCGTTCTTTCAAGGCCCCCGCAAGGCGTTCCTCGGCGGCGAGTTCATCGAGGAGCCGGGACACGCGGGACGCGTCGCGGATGCGGTAGATGCGCCCGCGGCCGATCCGGAGTTCCTCGAGGACGTTCCATTTCACGAGGCGTTGGAGATGGTAAAAAACGGTGGCGCTCGCGAGGTCGAGACGGGTGGCGATGTCGAGGGCTTCCATGTCCGGGTCGATGAGGAAGCATTCCAAGATCCGCCGCACGGAGGCGCTGCGGATGACGGCGAGGAGGTCCTTGTCGTCAGATTCGCGTCCGTCGCGCGCGAAGAACGTCCGTCGCCGGGGGCCGATGGACCGCGATTCGATGAGGCCATGCCGGACCAGGACGTGAAGGTGGTGCTCCACGGTTCCGAGACCCAGACCGACCTCCCGGACGATCTGGCGAAGATGGATCCCCGGGAAATTGTTAACGTGCTCGTAGATGCGGCGGCGCGTGGCGAGGGCCAAGACGCGTCGCTCGATCCGCTTGAGATCCCAGCCCGGACGAGGGCCTTCGTCGGGGTTGGTACTTGCTTTCGCTGGGGCCATAACGGACTGATCCTCCCGCAACGCGCACGCCAGGGAGGCGTCGCGCCGCTGTGCATCCCGCTGAGGGCCGCAACGAAGCGTCGGCGGGGTCATATTATTTTGGCTTTGTATCTGCGCGAATAGTGCTGGTCACGCGAGTGCCGCGTCGCCGATACGTGTGAGTAAAGCTTGTGCGAACCGCAAGCGGCGGACACCACCACGCCGCGGCGACGAGGCCGCAACAATGGAACGCACGACATGTTGCGCGCCGGATTTTTTTCGCCGCAGCAATCCGACGTCTCCGATATCCTTCGCCATATTTCCGCCGCAGTCGGATGTAACAATCGCGTGCGTTCGCCGTGCTGGAAACGTGCCGGTTCGTACGAAAACACTAAAACGAGCACCCTCGTCCACGGCCGGGCCGGAGCCCTTCTCCATGGGGGCATGGTGCAACCAGGTAGCACTGCGGGCTCCAGTTAAGGGATGATGACAAGAGGGTCAGCCGAGAGTGATTCGTTGCTCTGTGACGAGTGACTGGAGCGCTGACCTTCACCCAGGGAGTCAGACTCCCTCTGGTGAAGACCACGCGTAAAAGTGTGGGTTTCACTCGGGTCATGATCGTAGAAGTGACCCGCCAATCTGGGTTCAAAACCTAGGCTTCGAGGAATCGAGGCCGCTGGGTGAAACTCCCAGTGCCCCCACCGATGGGATGAGCGGACGCTATGGTTAAAGGCCCGGACCCCTCCAATCGAGACGAGCATGGACGTCGACATCGAGGAAGAGCGTCGGAACGCCGAGCGCATCAAACGTCTCCTCCAGCAAGAGAGCATGAAGGATGTCGACGGCGTGCGGGGACGTTGGCAGGCCAAGCGTGGAAAGAGCCGTCCCGGCGGTCGTCTCTGAATGTGCATCTTCTTCTCGCAAGACGGGACCATCGTGTTTCGGTACAAGACGTACGACGTCGACGAGGTCGCCTCGTACCAGCCCGAGCCTCGGGTGCGTCCGAACAATCTCATCAACCTCATCGCCAGCGGCGAGGAAAAACCGCAAACGGCGCGCGGCAACTGGGGGTTTCGTACTGGAAAATTCGATTGGAACGCCCGCGACGATCGATTGGCGACGAGTCCGTTGTGGAGTAAGATGTGGATGCAGCCGGGCCAGCACGTCGTCGTGCCGATGACGCGCGCCTTCGAATCCACCACGCGTCGAGGCAAACGGGAATGGTTCGCGGTCAAGCGACGCGACGGAGAACCGTTGCTCGTGCCGGCCCTCGGCCGGATCCAACAAGGACCGTTCCGGACCGAGTGGCATGTCTCCGTGGTGACGGTGGGCGCCGGACCGGTCTTTGATCCCATCCACGATACGCCGCGGGAAATCGTGTGCCTTCGCGACTGGACCGAAGCCAAGACTTGGCTCGCCGCCAAGGACCCGGAAGGGACCCGACGTCTTCTGCGGCCCGCGGATGAGAATCTTCTCGTTTCCTATCGGGTGCACGATGACGTGTTCAAGGAATCGTTCCCAGCGTCCAAATGTGGCGACCTGGTTACGGTGAAAGCCACGCGGAACCTCGACGCGTTCTGAACTGCCCCCTATCTCGAACAAGAAAAGCTATAGGGTCAGGGGTCCGATGCCCCAGCGTAGGTGGCCCAGGCTGTTCGCTCGCATCGGTAGTGTTGTCCTCGCATTCTTGATGATCCTCGTCCCCGTCGCAGCGGCGGAATCCGTCGGCTCCGGCGTCATCGACTTCAAGAGTCCCAGCGAAATCGTCATGATCCTCGACGGCAAGATCGACGGCGAAGACGCCCTGCAGCTTCGCCAAGGCATGGACACCCAAAGCCAATTCACGTCCGGCAACGGCAACGGCCAAGTCGAGCAATCCGAAGTCGACACCTTCGAGAACTTCTTCAAGGGCTTCTTCTCCGACGCGGAAGACAGCGACCTGAGCCCCACCGGTTCCTTCACCGTCGACGGGAAGGGCGCCAAGGGATTCGAGCTCGTCTCCCTGGACATCCGCGACGCCACCGGCCCAGTCGACAGCGAAGAGCCGGTCACGATCCACATCGAGTTCAAGTCCACGTTCGACGTCGTCGCGGGCGCCCGTCACGAGGTCCGCATCGTCGCCGACAACGAAACGGACGACGAAGAAGAGAACGAGGAATTCGGGAACATCGGCACGATCAGCCTCAAGGCCCCGAAGGGCTACATCATCGAGAGCACCACAGGCCTCCCTGAAGGCGCGAAAGTCTCCAGCGACAAGCGCTCCATCAGCTACGACGGCCTGCCGCAATCCACCGGCGAAGACACCGTCATTGTGTTCACGAAGAGCGGCGGAGCCGCACCCGGCCCCGCGTTCCTCCTCGGACTCGTCTTGCTCGTCGCGATCGTGGCGTTCCGACGCCGCTAAACCGGGGAACCGTCACCGCCGACCGCCACCTTAAAGAGGACCCCGAGCTTGGGCCGGCCCCATGCCACACTCCCGAGGACTACTCATCTCCTCCTGGGTCCTCATCGTTTGCGCGGTCCTGTTCTACCTCCTGAGCGTCGGCGGCCTGCTCTTTGGCGACACGTCGTCCCCGGCCGACCTCGGCGTCTACGCGGTGACGATCATCCTTCTGCTCTTCGGTGTCGGCGGACTCCTCTTGCGCTGGTCCCGCGGCACAACCCACGAGACGCAGTAAAGCAGGGAGGACCCGAGCATGCAAGCCCCGCGCGGCACACGCGATTTTGGCCCCAATGAAATGGCCGCGCGACGCGGACTCGAAGAGCGACTCCGCAACGTCCTTCGCACCTACCACTACAACGAGGTCGCAACACCCGCCTTCGAAGAACTCGAACTCTTCCTCGCCAAATCCGGAGCGGGCGTCCGCGATGAGATCTACGACTTCAAAGACAAGAGCGGACGCGAACTGGCGCTACGACCCGAACTCACCGCGCCCACCATGCGGTTCTACTTCTCCAACCTGAAGATGGAACCGAAACCATTGCGGCTCTTCTATTTCGGGCCCTGTTACCGCTACGATCGACCCCAAGCCGGACGTTACCGCGAATTCTGGCAACTCGGCATCGAACTCCTCGGCGACGAGACGCCGAACGCGCACGCCGAAGTCTTGCGCATGGCACTCCAACTCTTCGAAGAAGCAGGGTTGAAGAACTTCGTCCTGCGCGTCGGCCACCTTGGAATCCTTCGCGCCTTGCTGGAGGAAGCCGGCGTCAAACGCGCCGACCAAGCGCCGCTCATGCGTTACATCGACAAGAAAGACCTCGCCGCCTTGGAGAAGGAACTCCGAGAACGCGGCGGCGCCAACGCCGCCGACGCCATCCTAAAATTCTTCAAACTCGAAAGCCTCGACGAGCTTCGGCCCCTTGCGACGATGCCCGATGCGAAGACCGCCTTCCAGCACCTGGAATCCACGTTGTCCGCGCTCACCGCCTTGGGCGCCGACATGACGCGCGTCCGCATCGACCCAACCATCGCCCGCGGCCTCGAATACTACACCGGCCTCGTCTTCGAACTCGACGCGCCCGACCTCGGGGCGGAAAAACAACTCCTCGGCGGCGGCGCCTACGACCTCTCCGGCGTCTTCAACGAACAACCCATCGCGTCGATGGGCTTCGCCCTCGGCTTCGACCGCACGCTCGTCGCCCTCGAACGCACCAACGTACCCCCGCAGACCCCCGGTCGCGTCGACGTGATCCTCGGAGCGCTCGTCGCCGAAGCGTGGCCCGAAGCAGCGCGGCTTGCTCAAATGTTGCGAAAATCGGGACGCGTCGTCGAACTGGAATCCCAACCCGTCGGCATCAAGAAACTCCTCGGCCGCGCATCGCAGATCCGCGCACGTCACGCCGTGTTCCTCGGCACGAAGGAACTCGAACGCAAAGTGGTCGCCGTCAAGGACCTCGACAAGGGCACACAGTCCGAGATTCCGGCCGCCGACCTCGTCTCCAAACTCTGAGCGATCAGCGCTGCTGGTCCAAGATGCGTCGCTGGATCTCCGCCCTCTCCTTCTCGTAATCCGCCAAGAGCATCTTGTACGTCTCTCCGCTCAGGTCGCCGACCCCATAGCGGACCTTGGCTTGGCCGATCTTTTGGTTGATCGCATCCAACTGGGTCTGCATCTCATCGCTCGGCGCCTTGGCCGCGCTGGAACCCCAGTTCATCTCCGTGCGTTTGATCTCGACCTGCTGCTCCGGCGCCGCGACGACCGTCCCGTGCGCCACGACCTTCTCCTTCGGCGAAACGACCAACAAAACGACCCCCAGGACCAGGAGCAAGGCCCCCACGCCCAACAACGCATAACCCGTATTGTCTCCGAGGAACGCCGGAATCAGTTCGGCGCTCGAGAACATGGCAATGAGCGCCGCCAGGAACGCTGGGACCGATAAAATCAGCAAAAACGCCCCGATTCCTCGCATTGCACCCATACTTCGTCATTCGCGGATGCATCGTCAACTATTAATCGAATTTTCAACTTCGCCGCGGCCGTACAAGTATGGCAATCCCCAAAGTGAAGCCCGGCGAACCGAAAAAAAAGAAGTCCACTTGGGCCAAACTCAAGGGGAGCGCACTGTTCGTCCTCGCGATGATTGTGCTGTTCACGACCATCATCGTGATCCTCATTCTCATGCTCAGCAGCCTCCTGGCGAACGGCGACCCCCGCTTCTGGCAGTGAACCGCCGACGTCAACCGAACAGTTTAAGAGAAAACCGGCGCTTGGCCAAGATTAGGTTTTAAAGAGGGTCGGGGGACGAATGGCTCAATCACAGGTCGCCACGCCGGTTCCAGACGTTGGCAAGTTGCGTCCCGTTCTAGACTACCTTCCGTGCGAAACCTGCCTCGACATCTACACGCCGGAGCAGGACTACTACTGCGCGATCTGCCCTCGCCTCGTGCGCGACATCGTCGTCCGACGCAGCGCCCTCGGCACCGACGAAGCCGTCCAAGTGATCCCCGCCGAGGACTTCTCGATGGCGAAGGATCTGCGCGACCGCATCCAATCCCAAGAACTCGAACTCCAAGAAGCCCGTGAGAAACTCGCCGCCGTCGCCAAACGCGAGATGGACGTCCAGTCCGAACTCTCCCGACTCAACGACGACCTCACGCGCGCCCGCAAGGATCGCGACGAAGCCCAACTCATCCCGTTCGAATTCGTCGGCGTCCGCGAAGGCCAACGCGAAGAAGGCCTCATGGAATTCGGCGAAGACGGCCAACCCCCGCGACGACTCGGCCACCAGCCCACCGCGCTCGCCTGGGAACCCGCTCCCGAAGAATCCGGACAACCCGGAACCGACTGGCAACCCGCGGAACCCGTTGCCGCGCCTCCGACCGAAACGGAGCAGCCGACCGCCACCCCGTGGCAAGAAGTCCCCGAAGAGACTCCGGCCGTCGAAGCCGCCGCGGAACCAGAACCGGTCGAGATGCCCTCGTTCCAATCCACAGAAGAGCAAGAAGAGATTCCGCCGCCCCCGCGAGCCGCGCCGCCTACGCGGGTCACGCCTGCCGCGACCCCGACGACCGATGACGCGATTGCCCGCATCGAAGCCGAAATCGCGAAGATCGAGCAAGAACTCCAGCAGGTCGCGGAGCAAGAGAAGCAGCTCGGCGGCGGCGAACAACCCAAACCGGCCAAACCGAAAAAGAAAAAGAAGTAAGGCCGCCCCGCGGGAATCGCAGCCTTACGGCGGCTTGCCACTAGGTTGTTAACCCATCCCACAATTCATCGTCCTATGCGGCGCATCGCGTTGTGGGTGTGTTTGGCGGCGTTGATTCTTCCCAACGCGGCGTCGCAAAGCGGGATCATTCTCGGCACTGAGGAGCTGCCTGAATTACCACCGAGCGGACCACCCACCTATGGCGCCGCGTACACCGGGGCCCGGGACCACACCTATCTCGAAATCATGGCGGGCTGGTTCTCCTACGAAAACGACACGGACGAGATCGTTTGGACGCTCAAGACGGCCGACGGGCGCGGCTACGCGAACCCATCGGCGGATTGGTCGATTGCTTGCTCTGCCCGCGGCAACGTCACGGGCGGAAGCCCAGGGTCGCTGCGGTTCGGTTGGGGCCGAGGGGCGGGCGAAGACGGACGCCCCTTTGTCTCGTTCACCTATGCGGCAGGAAACTCCGGCGGCGTCGGCCAAACGACGGGCGACTCCATCGACCATCGCTTCGCAAGCCGGTTGGAGGAACCCGCGTACTTCGAGTTCCGGGTGAACCGTTCCGACCTGTTACACTACGGGGCCCAGGTCGAGGATTTCTACGGACGATGTTCCGAGACATACACGCCATCGCCCGAGGTCGGGGTGGTCACAGGACAAACCATGCCGAACTATGCCGAGTCGACCTCCAAAGCGATCTACTCGTTCCTTGAGCTGCGCCGGGTTCAAGCGCCCGACGGTTCACTTGATCCGATTGAAAAGCTTGAACGCGCCAACCAGACCGTTGTACCGTCGGTCACGACGACGGCCCCTTCGGAGGGAACGCCTACGATGGGGCTCGCGGCAACGATGCTGGCGTTGGCCCTGATCGGATTCGCCGGGCGGCAATTCAGAAAACCAGGCTGAGCCAATACGTGGTCGCGATGATCGCCGCGATCCAGACTAGGGCCACGGCGATCCAGCGCCATGCCGGCGTCTCGCCGACCGTGGGCGCGAGCGGCTCGAACTCGATCTCGCGCTCCTCCAACGGGATGGTCACCAACGGCCGCGGTTTTGCAACGGGCACGACGATCGGCTCGCCGACGTCCTCCGCGGGAACGAAATCGACGCGCGCGTTCTCGCACGCTTCCAAAACCTCGGGTGACGATTCGCAGACGACGAGGCCCTTCACGTTCGCGCGCTTGCACTGCGCGCCAAACAAACCGATCTGGAACGCGCCCAACGGTTCATCGGAGATCCGGACGGCCATCCGCTTCCCATCCTTCTCCAACACCAAGTCGGGATGGAACGCGGTTCCCGCCTCCCCGACCGTGGTTTCGTCCGCCAACGTCCAGCCGAGGACAGAAAAATGGGCCAAGACTCGTTCCGGGAGCACAAAGCCGCCCGACGCCGCTCCTCTATTTTAGCCCCGTCGCGCCGGGAACCGATTTAAGACATGGGTTCCTGCGGCCGACTGCAAATGCGACGTGAGCTCGACAGCGAAGCCGTCGAACGCAAGTGGATCGAGCGATGGGCCAAGGCCGATCTCTCCACCGCACAACGCGGCAACCCGACGGATCCGAAGTTCTTCCTCCACTTCGCCTACCCCGGCATCTCCGGGTACTTGCACGTCGGACACATGCGGGGCTTCACTTACAGCGACGTCTTTTGCCGTTTCCACCGCATGACTGGGCACCGCGTCCTCTTCCCCGCCGGGTTTCACGCGTCCGGAATCCCGAGCGTCGGCTTGGCGCGTCGCGTCGAACGCGGCGACCCCGCGACGCTGGAATACCTTACGAACAACGGCTGCCCGCCCGACGTCCTGCCGAAACTCAAGGACCCGCTGGAGGTCGTGCGGTACTTCAGCCAGGTCTACGCGGACGATTATTGGAAGCGGTTCGGGTTCCTCATCGATTGGCGCACCTTGTGCACCACCATCGACCCGGGCTACCAACGGTTCATCCAGTGGCAATTCAAACGGCTGCACGACCGGAACCTGCTCATCCAAAAACCCCACTACGCCCCGTTCTGTCCGCTCGATGGCGCGGTCGCCGTCGACCAGTCGGAGACCGACATCAGCAAAGGCGGAAACGCGGAGGTCGTCGAATACACGATCCTCAAATTCCGCACTCCACAAGGTTGGGTGCTCCCTTGCGCGACGTTGCGACCTGAAACCGTCTACGGCGTCACGAACCTGTGGCTCAAACCCGACGGCGTCTACGTCCGCCTCCAGGTGGGCGACGAGACCTGGGTCCTCTCCGACGTCGCCGCGGCGAAACTCGCCGGACTGATGGATGGCGTCGAAGCCCCCGTCGACGACAACGGCCGCACCAAACTTCCCATCGTCACCACCGCAGAACTCCTCGCCTCCACCGCAGCGAACCCGTTCACGGGCGCCAAACTTCCGATCCTGCCAGCCTCGTTCGTCGATCCCGGCCGAGCCACAGGTGTCGTGATGAGCGTGCCCGCCCACGCGCCCTACGACTGGCAAGCACTGCACGAGGTGCGGCCCGACATCGCTCCCATCGTCATCATCCGCCACCCCAAGGTGCAAGGAGTGCCCGCGGAGCAAGCGGTCAAGAGGCACCGCGTCACAAGTCAGACCCAGAAGGCCGAGCTCGATGCCGCCACGGAGGAATTGTACTCCGAAGAATTCCACGGCGGCGAACTGCTCCCCAACACCAACCGTCTCTCCGGACTCAAGGTGAGTGTCGCCAAGGAAGAGATCAAGGCGATCCTCCAACAACTCGGCCAATACGTCACGTTGCAGGATTTCAGCGAAGACGTCGTCTGTCGCTGCGGTCGCCAGGTGTTCGTCCGCAAGATCCCTGACCAATGGTTCATCAAATACTCCGACGAAGCACTCACCGCCGAGAGCAAACAGCATGCGGCATCGATGCGCGTCTTCCCCGACGACTACATGCGCGACCTGCCCCAGGTCCTCGACTGGTTCGGCGACCGCGCGTGCATCCGCCGCGGATCCTGGCTCGGCACAGAGTTCCCGTTCAAGAAAGGCTGGATCATCGAACCCATCGCCGACTCCACCTTCTACAGCGCCTACTACATCGTGAGCCCGTACGTCAACGCCCGACGACTCAAACCGGACGAGCTCACCGACGCCTTCTTCGACTACGTCTTCCACGGACGCGGCACCGCGCAGTCGCCGACGTGGGACGAAGTGCGAAAAGACTTCGACTACTGGTACCCCGTCGACATCAACCTCGGCGGCAAGGAACACAAGACTGTCCACTTCCCCGTGTACGTGATGAACCACGTCGCTCTGGCCCAACCCAACGACCGACCGCGCGGCATCTTCGTCAACTGGTGGGTCACCCAGAAAGCCGGAGCCAAGATCAGCAAATCAAAAGGCGGCGCCGAACCCATCCCCGGCGCCGCTGCCAAGTACAGCGTCGACGGCATGCGACTCTACTACTGCAACGTCAGCAGCGCCCACGTCGACATCGAATGGGACGCCGAGATCGTCTTGCGCTACCGCGGACACATCGAACGGTTTCACCAATTCGCCCACGACCTCTTAGAAGAACCCGAATCCGACTCCGCTCCCGGACTCGACGCATGGCTCGACGCTTCCTGGGCACAACGCTGGAGCCGCGCCCGCACCGCGTTCGAGAACTTCGACCTCCGCGGCGCAACGAGCCAGGTCTACTACGAATTCTACAACGACCTCCAATGGTTCCGACGACGCGGCGGACGACGAAGCAAACGCGCCATGGAGATCTTGCGACAATGGGTCGCAAGCCTCACCCCCGTGACACCTTTCCTCGCGGAAGAACTCTGGGAAGCCCTCGGCGGACGCGGCCTCGCCTCTGTCGCGCAACTTCCGCCGAAAACGATATCCGCCGACGGCGTCGCGCTCCAGGGCGAAGGGCTCGTGCGTCAGGTCCTCGATGACGTCGGCACCATCTTGCGCGTGACGAAGAAGACGCCGTCGAAGATCTACGTGTACACGGCGCCGCAATGGAAGCGCACCGTCGCCACCAAGGTGCGCGCCGCCATCAAGGAAGGTCGCCGTGACATCGGGTCCCTCATCAAAGAAAGCCTCGCCGACCCACAACTCAAACCGTTCGCGAAGGATCTTCCCAACTTCATCCAGAAAGCCCTCAAAGACGCGCAGGAACGACCGCTGGCGGAGGGCGAGCGCATCGACCTCGACGAATACACTGTCCTTCGCGACGCGCGTCCGTTCCTCGGCGAGACCCTCAACGTGCCCGTCGAAGTCTACCGCGCTGATGATTTGGCGGCGCCGGATCCTGCGAACAAGCGCGGCGTCGCATCGCCCCTGAAGCCCGCGCTCTACATCGAGTAGGTGCGCGTAACCTCCATTAGGCGAACCCGGGTTCCGACGCGTCATGGCGTCGGATTGCATCTTCTGCAAGATCGCCCGCGGCGAGATCCCCAGTCACAAACTCTACGACGACGCGCACTCGTTCTCGTTTCTCGACATCAAACCACTCGCGCGCGGACACGCGCTCGTGATCCCGAAGAACCATTTCGCGAAACTCGAAGACATGGCCCCGGAACAGGCCGGCAACCTGATGCGCGCGGTGCGCAGCGTCGCGCCCGCGATCTGCGCCGCCGTGAACGCGCCCGCGTCCACCATCGCCATCAACAACGGCAAGGAAGGCGGACAAGAAGTGCCGCATGTGCACGTGCACATCGTGCCGCGATGGGAGGGCGACAACTTCGGTCCGATCCACCGCTTGTTCCGAAGCCAAAAACCGGTCCCAACCGAAGACTTGGCGAAGTTGGCAGAGCAGATGCGCAAAGCCGCCTCGATTTCGGCTCGCTGACGGCCACGCCGTGAAACCCGCGGCTCGGCTGCGGGAACCGTTATTTAGTCATAGGCGTACGTTCGCTGGGGTTGTTTTCAGTTGCGAAAGAACGTAGGGGCTGTCTTCGTCGCGTTATTGGTCTCGGGTTGCGTCGGCGGCGAGGAAGCGTCGCCTGCGGTGCCCCAGGGCTTCGAGGACGGGGAGACAGGCGGCCCGTCGGCCGACTTCAGTGACGAGAACGCGACGCTGCCTCCGCCTGCGGTGGAAGCGCCGGGTCCTGCAATCCGCCATTTCGACCAGACCTTTGACCTCACCTTGACCGGGGGCAAGATCAGCGTCCAGTCTTTGCAGCTCAACTTCGAGAACAATTGTGTGAACTTCGGCAAGGGTTCCGTGTGGCTCGTGTTCAATGGCACGGCGACCGCGACGTGGGCCTCGACGTCGCAGCTCGATCAGCAGCTTGCGATCCAAATCTGGGACGGTGGCGGGCAAGCGCTGCTCTACGACAGCCCGGGTGCGGCCTCGCCAGCGACCATGGAGTACGGTCAGTTCCGGATCACGCAGGCGACGACGCTTGGTTTCGCGTTCATCGTCCAACCGATGCCGAACACCGTCGTTGCCAAGTTGCCGGTCAAATTGCAGATCGTGTTCGACTATTTGGGTCGCGAAGACCCCGGGGCACGAGCGATCCCATGCAATCCGCAGCCTCGAAGCCTGGAGGGGTTCGCATGACGATCCAGCTTCGCTTTCCGCTCCTGGTCGCGGTCACGATGCTGTTGGCCGGATGCGCGAGCGCCAAGTCGGAACCTTTGGTGGTCTCGTCGGAGCCGCCGCCGTCGTCCGAGGTCGGCACCATCCGTGGTCTGGTGATCGACGAGGCCGTCGTGCCGATCCCCAATGCGAACGTATCGGTTTATGAGACTGCGATTCGAACCAGGTCCGGGCCCGATGGCCAGTTCGAACTACGCAACGTCCCGGCCGGAGAACAACGCATCGTCGTGGAAGCGGAAAGCTACACGTCAGCGTCGCTCGCCGTGGCCGTCGAGGTTGGCGGTTCCGCGTTCGCGCAGGTGCAGCTTCAACGCATCGCCGAACAGGTCGGGTACTTTACCACCAAGATCGGCCGCGGCATCCTGTTCTGCAGCGCCACTTACCGCCAAGCCATCATCGCCAACGATCAACAGCAACCCGCGTCGTTCACGGGCGCGAGTTGCAACGTCCTCAACGACACCGGCGTCGACCAGTCCACCTTCTTCTACTGGGCGTCCGACAATATCGCGCTCATGCGCGGAGCCGCCGCCGAGACCGTGTGGTCGAGCAGCCAGACGTTCGGCAACGGCCTTATTCAGGACTGGGCTGTCATCGGTTGCCCCAACAACCGCAATGCGAGCTTCGGGCGCGACTTCGGCCCGAGTCCCCTGCAGAACCTGCTCGGTTCGTTCGAACTCGAATACCGGATCAACGACATCCCGAACGCGAGTTGCGATGCGGCCGACTTTTGCAACCTCAAAGCGTGCCAGATGATCGTCCGCGTCTTTTCGTGGCCGAGCACTAACCCCGAGTCGGTGCCGGTCGACGTGGGCATCACCTTCTCGCAGACGTATTCCCATTACGTCACAGAGTTTTACTCTCAGGAGCCGCCGCCGGATTTCACGGCCCTGGGCGACGCGTAGTCTTCGCTACGAAAAGCTCCCGGCGCGCGATTCGAGACGGGGCCGCGAAGGGTTAAGAGGCCCTTGTCAAATGGTGGCGCGGGGTTCTCCCTATGCGGGCAGGTCTGGTTGCGTTAGCTGTTTTAATCGCGATTGCCGGGTGCGCGGGCGACAGTCCCGCGGTGCCCCAGGGGGTGCAGCCGGACGAAGACCGCGTTCCGGTCGAACCAAGCGCATCGACGCAAGGGGAATCGGCTGACGCGCCTGTCGCCGAGACGCCTGTCGAGCAGGAAAACACGGGCCCCAAGTCCCTTCACTTCGAGCAGACGTTTTCGTTGACGATTACCCACGCCTACGTCCCCGCCCCTCCGACGGGAGTGCCATATTCCCCAAACCACGATCGTGTCAACCAAGATCCAAACTGCGTCGGCTTCGGCAAGGATCAGGTCTGGCTCATCCTCAATGGGACTGCCGAGGCAACGTGGAGTAGTCCGGGTCCATTTGCCGGCCAGATGACTGTCGATCTTCGCGACGTGGGGCCGCTTGCCACCAACAACGGGAGCGCCTCGCCTTCTCGCTTGGAATTCGGTCGATTCCAGACCGTTCCCAATGCGTTGCTTGGCCTATGGGTCATCGTTCAGCCAACCGATCCTGGCGTGGTGGTTCAACAGCCGCTGTCACTTACGATTTCCTTCAACTATCTAGGGTCGCCTGACGTCAAGGCGGTCGTCGAGCCTTGTGTGTACCGGACCGCCTTCGAAGAAGAAGCAGCGATGGAGGTGCGGGCTTGAAGCCGAACCACATTGCGGTCGCCGCGCTGATGACGGTGTTTGCGCTGGCCGGCTGCGTCAAGGGAGACGCCGCGGCCATCGAACCGGACCATGACCTGGCCGATCTCGGTGGATCGGAGAACGCGGGTTCGATCCATGGAATCGTCATCGATGAGGCATTGTTCCCGGTCTCCACCGCGAACGTTACGGTCGAAGCCTTGGATCGGGCGCTCGTGACAAACAACGCCGGCGTCTTCGCGTTCAACGATGTCCCCATCGGCGAGCACGTCGTCTTGGTCTCCGCGCATGGCTATGGGTCCGTGTCGGTCAAGGCCAATGTCTTGGCTGGTGAAACAAGCCATATCGACGTCACGTTGAAGCGCATCGCGACGAGCGACGCGTATTACGAGATCAAGATCGGCACCGGGCTATTCGGCTGCGGAGCCACCTATCGGCAGTCCATCACCACGTACAACGGCGCATTCTATGGCCTCGCCGTGTGTGGAACCGGAGCCTCGACCACTGGTTTGGACGACTTCTCATGGGAAACGCCAATCAGCGACAAACTCAGCCTTCTGCGGGGCGGTGCGTTCGAAACGGAGTGGGTCACCAACCAAGCCTTCGGAAACGGGATGGTGCAGGACTGGGCGGTCATCGGCTGCGCGAACAACCGGAACGCAACGTTCACCCGCGACGCTGGACAAAGCCCCTTGAGGGAGGTCCTCAACGCGTTCCAGCTCGACTACCGGTTGCAGGATCTCCCGAACTCATCGTGCGACGCGCACGAGCGTTGCAACGAAGCTGACGGCTGCACGATCATGAACCGCATGTTCTCCTGGCCAAGCACTTTTGGTCCCGAAGCTCGGTTCGACATCGGCATCACGTTGCAACAGCAGTTCAAAACGTATCTCACGGAATTCTATCGAGCGGAACCGCCTCGAGAATTCTCGGCGTTGTCGGACTCGTAGGCCCTGCCTTAAGTTCCCATCGCGAGCCGGATCGCGTCGCGGACGCCGGGTGACAGGCCGACCATGATGATTGCGAGTTTCACTAAGCCGATGAGGTTGTGGCGCGCGGCGTTCTCCTCCCCGGCGCTGTAATCGATGAGCCACACGACGAGCAACACGATGAGGATCTTGACGGGGATCATCACGATCGTCGCCGAGTAGTCGCCAAACGGTGCGGGCAGGTTGAGCGATTCGACGAACTGGATCAAGAACGCCGGAAGGACGTGTTTCTCGGTGTAATGGAACACGTCGATGCCGAGGCTCGTCATCATGCCGTCGGCGGCCTGGCCGAACACCATGATGAGGTTCACGGGGTTCGCGAAGAAGATCAGGGCGGGGTGGATGCCGAACGCGCCCCACGTGGTACGGCGCACCACGAAGTTTGTCGCGAAGAAGGCCGCAGGGCCCGCAAGGAGCATCACGACGTAGCCGAGGAGCGTCATCGGATCATCGAACAGGGTGCCCTTGTCGAACCCTTCCTCGAAATGGTGGAACCCGACCATCGAGATGAAGATCGCAAGGCCGTCCAAGATCACGAGCGCAACAAGGAGCGACACGTGCCTTCCCGGTTCTTTGACCTCGCGCAATTGCGCCGGTCGGCCCTTGGAGGTGCCGGAGAGGTGTCGGCCCTTGATCCGGGTCGAGAGCGCAACAAGGAGCGGTCCGAAGATGCAGGCGAGGAGGACCCACCAACTGATTTCGTCGCGCGGAGCCCATCCGGTGACGCCGCCCGTCATCCAGACGAGCACGTAGTAGAGGCCGATGATCAGGAACACGGTCGAGAACCCGAACATGACCCAGCGGGGGTTGATCTGGCCGCGTTTGGTCGTGTCGCGCCACACGATCCAGAAGCCGACGATGCACGCGCCGAGAGCGACCAATGGGTTCGCGACGTAGCGGATGAAGTTCGGCTCGCTCGCCCACAAGGCGATGTAAAGCGTCAGTAGAGCAACGAAACTCAAGCCGACGAACTGGAGTCCCTTCGCCGCGCCGAGTCCCGCTGCGACCCGTTTGGCGCGGTGGCCGACCCAGAGGAAGATCACGGCGATGATGGTGACGATCACGTAGATGATCGGCGTGATGAAGAACACGCCAAAACAGTCGTGGAGGAACCCGCCGCCGATCTGGGGCCAACAACTCGCGCCGGCCGAGCCGCCGCTTCGCACGATGTCTTCGTTGAACGGACCAAAAAGGTCCGAATCCTCAAGGACGCGGAAAATGGACCCCCACACCAAGTAGGGGACGACGGCGACGGTGAGTTCCAGGTCGACGGTCTCACCGAGTTCGGCCATGAGCCGGTACAACCAACCCAAAATGAGTCCCAGGACGACCATCAAGCCAATGGTGTTGACGACATTGTAGCCCTCGTCTTCCACGATGGGGTCCCAGAGGTACACGGTGACAAAATTGCCCGGCCCGGTGAATGTGATGAGCCACAATAGGATGAAGACGCCGACCAAACCGAGGAGGAATGCCCACGAGGGCGTGCGGTCGATCCACCCTGGACGGGCTTGCGCACTATTTGCAACAGAACCCGTCATGAGAAAGACCTTTGAACGCCGCGCAAATCGGCCGCGTCGTTATTAACCTAACTTGGCGTTGAGCGGTGGTCGGTGCGCGTTGGCGTTTGAGAAATTCAAACTAATGGAGTTCCCACGTTTCGTGCTCGTCGGTCACAATGTGATCGAACAGACGGGCGAACTGGTCGAACGACTCGGCTGGGATCGCCGCGCCTTGGTCGTGTGCGACGAGCGCACGCTCGACATCGCCGGCAAGACCGCGGCCAGTTGGCTCTCCCGTTCCGGGTTCCACACCGAATTCGTCACGATCAAAGGCGCAAGCATGGAGTCCGTAGAGACCGTGAAGCAGGTCGCATTCCGTTCCAAGGCCGACTTCTTGATCGGCGCAGGCGGCGGAAGCGTCATCGACGTCACGAAACTGAGCGCCTACGAGTTGGAACGACCCTACATTTCCATGCCAACGTCCGCGGCGCACGACGGCATCGCCTCGGGACGCGCAAGCATCAAAGAAACCCAAGGAAACGTGTCCAAGACCGCGAAACCGCCCGACGCCATCATCGCCGACAGCGCGTTGATCCTCAAGGCGCCCTATCGGATGCTCGCAGCAGGTTGCGGCGACATGATGGCGAACCTCGTCGCCGTCAAAGACTGGGAACTGGCCCATAAGCAAAAAGGCGAAGAGTTCAGCACGTTCGCCGCAAGCCTGAGCGTCAACTCGGCGCAGCTTGTGATCGACAACCGCGGCATCATCAAACCCCACTCCGAAGCCGCGGTGTGGCTCGTCGTGAAAAGCCTCATCAGCTCCGGCGTAGCCATGTCCATCGCCGGAGACTCCCGACCGGCCTCGGGGAGCGAACACATGTTCAGCCACATGCTCGACCGCATCGTCCCCGGCGGCGCAATGCACGGCGAACAATGCGGCGTCGGTTCTATCCTCATGATGAAACTCCACGGCGGAGACTGGGAAGAGATACGCGACACCCTCAAAGCCGTCCGCGCCCCGGTCGACGCCAAGAGTCTCAACATCCCGCCCGACAAGATCATTGAAGCGCTCATGGGAGCCCACAAGATCCGGCCCGACCGGTACACGGTGTTGGGGGAGAAGGGCCTGACGCGCGCGAAGGCGGAAAAGCTCGCCAAGGACACGAACGTCATCTGAGTCCAGCGAGATTCTATGAACCCACACCGCCCATTCAACGGCCGTGGGTCGGGTCACGCTCGTTGGATCATTGTTGGCCCGGCCCGGCAGCGAGTACGTTTTTGAAAAAAAGTGCGAGGTCGCCGACCGCTGCCCCGTCGCCGCGCCCTGCCAGAACCTCACCATTGGTCGTCGCTACAAAGTCACGGGGTTGCGCCCCGCGAAACACAATGTATGCACGGAACACGAAGGCGGCGTGCAAGCCGTCGAAGTGGAAGAGCAACCCCTTCGCGCCAACGTTCAGGAATCGCGTCTTCGCGGCACCTTGATCCGCTGGAAACCGGTCTCCTGCAATTTCCGTGGATGTCCCAACTGGGCACACTGCTTCCAAAACGGCCTCGAGACGGACAAAGAATACGTCGTCAAGGAAAGCGGGGCCCTGGTCAATTGCCCCGCCGGATACACGCTTCGTGACGTCGGCTTGGCAGACGTTGCAAATGCTTCTCCGACTCGATAAAATACGAGGATGGTCTCATCCAGATCTCAACGGGTAGCGACCCTTCCATGAACCCCCGACCGCGCCACGCCCTCGCCATGCTTTTCATCGTTCTCTTCGTCGCTGGCTGCGCCGACAAACCTCCGGAACCTGTCCTTCCCAACGACCAGGCCTCGGGCACGATCGGCGGCTCACAGACTGTCGTCGAACCCTTCACCATCCCCCCGAACACGTCTTCGCTGACCATCGCCGCCTCTTACTCGATCGGCGGCACGGGCCGCGTCGACGTCCTCGATCCCACCGGACGCGTCCAATACACGAAGAGCTACAACGGCGGAGCCAACGAGGACAGCCCCAACTGGTTCCAGATGGAAGACCCACCCGCCGGCGAGTGGCGACTCCGGTTCCAGGTCGAAGGCGGACTCGTCTACGATTTTGAGATGTACTGGGGAGACGCCGCTCCGGCCGCCCCGGTCGTCGACGCCGCCCAATCCGAATCCAACGTCCCCGCCGACGCCCAGACCGCCCAATGGATCGCCATCGGCACCGGAGTCGCCGTCGGAACCGTCGGCATCGCGTTCCTCCTCACGGAATTCGGACGCGTCAAAGCACTGTCGGGCCTCGCCGCATTGGGCCTCTTCTCCCGGCTCGAAAAAGATGAGGTCCTCGCCCACGAGAAACGCGACCAGGTATACCAGTTCATCAAGGACAACCCAGGGCCCAGCTTCTCGGACCTGCTCCGGGAGCTCGAACTCTCCAACGGGACCCTCGTGCATCATCTTCGGATCCTCGAAATGCAGGAATTCATCAAACCTCACCGCGACGGGTTCCGGACCCGGTTCTACCTTCGAGGACCCAAAGTCGTCCCGACCGCCTACCTCACCCGGACCCAGCAACAGATCCTGGACGCCATCGGGGCCCAACCCGGCGTGACTCAGAAGGAACTCGCCCAGGTCCTGCGGATTCCGCGGGAAGCGGTGTCCTACCACACGAAACGCCTCGCCGCCGCCGGCCAACTCCAGGTTCGCCAAGAAGGCAAGTGGCGACGCTACTGGCGCGTCGGCCAACCGGCTGCCAATCTGCAACCTACCGCCCAACCCGCCTGATTCCGCGGGTTGCCGAACCGCGTCACGGTACATGGATGTGTTAAGACAACATCGGAGAATCGTTATATCGCGTCAGCGTCGCAAGTGTTGTTCCAGAACCATGGTCGCTACCAGCGTGCGTCACGGATCAGTCATGATTGTCGACGACGAACCCGATACGGTCGAGAGTCTCCGGGAAGCGCTGGAAGAACTCCTCAAAGTCAAGGTCGTCACCGCGTCCAGCCCCAAGGAAGCCCTCGAGAAGCTCCGGGAACAACCGGTCCACCTCATCCTCAGCGACTACCAGATGCCCGGCATGACGGGCTACGAACTGTTGCGCGCCGCGCAAAAGATCTACCCCGGCGTCCACCTGATGCTCATGACGGGGCACCCCAAGCTCGCCGAGATGGACGAACGGGTCCCGCAGCCACGACTCGACGGCACCTTCAGCAAGCCACTCAACGCCCAAAAAGTCGTCCGGGCCATCCGCGAACGGATGCCCATGATGGACTAGAGCATCCGAGCCTGGTCCATAGGCCGGCGCGATTGGCGCCGGGTGATTCTTTCCATGTTGTGCCGTAGCCGCGGCTCCGAGCCGGTTTGAAACCGCCGACTTTTCTGATGTGAGCCACGCGTCCGGAGCCCGCAGCGTCTTACGCCTGTTTTCGGCGCCGCGCAGATGCGACGCCACCGATGGCCATAGCGAGAACAAGGAATTCCAGACCGGGCGTGCCGTTTGCCTCCTCGCCTGCGGCGTCGTCCGAGGGGGATGGCCCCATGTTGGAAGCCGGCGGCGAGTTGCGCGGCGGGCGGGGCTGCCACGTCGACACGACGTCGGGGTCAGGGCTGTACCAAGGCGCATAGAGAAGGCTGGGGGACGTGGCGGCGTCGTATTGGATCGAGCCGAACGCACCGGAAGCAGCGGGAAGGGGGCTGGGCCCTTGGGTGATCGTGAACTGGAGCGCCAACGTCTCGTCGGCAGCGATGTCCTCATCGAGGATGCCCAACATGAGCAGCCGCGGCGGCGGTTGCACGGCTGGCACGACCTGGCCGACGACGAAGAGCGCCAAGTAGGCAGCGTAACCTTGAGGATCAGAAGGCGGGACCTCGGGAGTCGGAGGCACCATGGCCGTGGGTTGCGGGAGGTTGCTGGCGTTGGCGTCGAGCGAGAGCGACGAATTTGCTAGCGAACGGACTTCGGTGCCTTTGATGGCAACGAGTTCCACGGTGAGGTTGCCGGCGACGACTGGGGACGGGCCGAGCCAGATGGCGACGTACACGGGGCCAAGCAGTTGAGGCGGGTGCTCGAGGTCCCCCGCCGCAAACCGCACGGGGACGATGGAGGTCGCTCCGACCGGGATGGGTCGGATGCTGGGTTGGGTGGCGTTTGGTACGGTGGCGTTGAGCTCGCCGTCCATGGCGGGACCCATGTCGCCGTCGCGAAGGTAATACACGGCCGGCTGCGACCCCGCGGAGACCGCCGCTGGCACGAAGAGCAGTGCAACAGCTACCGCAACCAATACCCGCATGGACCCTTCGTTTGTCGGCAGGGTTCTCTTAACCCTGTTGTGCCGGGGGTTCCCGGATGTGCCCTTTGCTGCCTAACCTGGGAGCCGGAACAACACGCCGTTTGCGATTCCAATTGAGTTGCGCGTGTCGCACGCCGGGCATGCGCCGTTCTCCTGCGATGGGGGCCCGGCTTCGTCATTGCTTTATACCGCCGTTGTCTCGCCCGGGACTGTGCCCGCTCTCAAAGCGGCAGACAAGACTCGTCGATGGGCGCGTAGATCAGCGGTAGATCGCTCCCTTGGCATGGGAGAGGCCCCGAGTTCAAATCTCGGCGCGTCCACTAGAACCGGCCCAGGCCGCAGGATTCCTCGCGGTCACCAATAACGGTTTATCAACCCTCTACCGAGAGTAAGGGGTACCGTGCGCACCACCCTCGTCATCCTAGTCGTCCTAGCCCTCGCCCTGGCGGGTTGTTTTGGCGGTCCCCGTTCACCCCCCACCGGCACCGATCCCTCCTCGGATCCCACCCCGACGGATGACGAGTTCACCCCTTACGATCCCACGCAGACCCCGCGTCCGACCCAGACCATCGGCGGCACCGGGCGCCCCGGCGATCCAAACGGCGGACCGACCCCACCACCGCTTCCGCCTGGCGGAGAATTCGCTTCGTTCTCGCTTTTCGACACGGGCGGCGATTGGGGCGAACCCTCGATCGGCGTCACCGAGTCGGGCGCTTTGTTCGTCACCGCCGCCTCGTCGCTCCTTCGAAGCAACGACAATGGCGAGCAGTGGGAAGATGTGACCTCTAATCTGCAACTCACGACGTTCGACCCGTACGTTTGGGTGGACCCCGCAACGGATCGCATTTTCCACGTCAACCTCCTCGTCGCCGGCAGTTTCCTCGCGTATTCCGACAACGACGCCGACACCTGGACCCAGATTCCCTACGCCGGGGGACCGGGCGATCACCAGAAACTCACCAGCGGACCCGCGCGAAGCAGCATCCCCGGCTCCGGCGTCGCCTACGCAAGCGTCCTCTACTACACCGTCAACAACCAACAGACCATGGTGAGCCTGAGCCTCGACGGCGGCAACACGTGGACCAACGAGATCCCCATCTCCCCACCGTTGCTCTGCGGCGGCGGAGGATTGAACGGCCAACCCCACGGCACCTTGACCGGCATGATCCTCATCCCCTACTACCAAGAATGTTCCGCAGCCGGCGCCAGCAGCACCTACAGCACCGTGTACGTCGCGTCGAGCACCAACGGCGCGACGTGGCTGCGGGCTGAAGTGTCGCGCGACTTCGGCGGCGGCTTCTTCGATCCCGACCTCGCGTCCGACCAGGCCGGCAACGTGTACCTCGCGTACATGGGCGGCGAGGTCGGCAACTTCAGCCTCTACCTCTCGCGTTCCGACAACGACGGAGGCTCGTGGCAGGCGCCCATCCGCATCGCGCCGGCGCCGCTGGGCACCATCTTGTTCCCGACGATCGTGGCCGGAGCCGAAGGTGAACTCTGGGTCTCCTACGTCGCCACCGACGAGGGCTCGATCCACCCCAACGAGGCTCCTGAAACGACGGAATGGTACCTGTACACGACCCGCGTGAGCGCCGCGCACTCCGACCAACCCATCCTCACGACGTACTTGGTCGATCCGCATCCGGTGCATGTGGGTCGCGTGTCGACGGAAGGATTCACGCCCGAGGGCGAGACGAGCGACGACGATCGGAACCTCCTCGAGTTCATCGACAGCACCTTCGACCGAGAAACGGGACGATTGTGGATCACGTACACGGACGGTTGCCCCGCCGAAAGCTGCACCAAAAAATCGCAAAGCAACGGCCAGGACGTCCTGGTCGCGCGCTTGGACATCGGGCCCAATTTCCTCGCCCCAGGCGGCATCGTCACCCCTCCAAGCTGAGGAATCCGCGGGTCCCGGCCGGCCCCTGATAGCCCTATGTCTTTTTGCCAATACGTCCGGGTCTAATAGGGGGAAACGCCGTCGTGAACCCAACACTTGTGACGCCCATCTCTTCCCCGCACATTCTCATCCTCGAAGACAACCCCGACGATGAAGCGCTCGTCATGCGCGCCTTGCGTGATGTCCAGCCCACGCCGACCGCGACGGTGGCACGCGACGGAGTCGAAGGCCTCGACGACCTGCGCACCTCCGACTCCCGGATCCCCGACCTCATCCTCGTCGACCTAAAGATGCCCCGCATGACCGGGTTCGAGTTCCTTCGCGCCGGGCGCGCGGACCCACAATTCAAGCACCTCCCGCTCGTCGTGTTCACCTCCAGCGACGAGGTGCGCGACGTCGAACGCGCCTACGAGGCAGGCGCGACCGCTTACGTTCAGAAACCGACCGAGT
Source organism: uncultured Halobacteriales archaeon (assembly GCA_964408365.1). Taxonomy (GTDB): domain Archaea; phylum Thermoplasmatota; class E2; order JACPAO01; family JACPAO01; genus JACPAO01. Next base: position 29,650 of record CAYOZB010000014.1, read on the forward strand.
TCAGCGCTTTCGCCACGGCCGTCCAGACCGTTGTCCAGTTCTGGCTGAGGACGAACGAGCCGGCACGAAAACCCGCCCAACGGCTTCAACGACTCCTCTAGAAGACATTTATACTCCGGAGTCGGGTGGTTCACTGGAACGAGACATCCACCATGCGGCAGAGCCTCCAAAGCAAATTCAACCTTCTCGGGCTCCTGCTCATCGCGTTCTTCCTCCTGATGCTCCCGATGTTCAGCCAGGTCAAGGCGGACACCCGCGACAGCCTCAAAGAAGCAAAGAACACGTCCCTCTACAAGTTCAGCCGCGAACTCGCCAAGGACTTCAAGCCGCCCGAGGATCTCGAGAACACGCAGGTCGAGGATTACTGGGACGATTACCAGGAGCAGGCGCGCGACGCGAATCCCGATTGTCCTGCGTGTAATCCGGAAGCGGACGCTGACGGCGACAACATGACCAACAAGGAAGAGGTCGAGCAAGGCCGCAACCCGCTGTGTCACGAAGAACAGTACGGCGTCGAGTATTGCCAGAACGCGGACCCCAACAAACTCACCGATCCCGACGACGTGTTGGACCGCGTGCCCCGCGTGTTCCTGCACAACATCACGCTGAATCCCAGCAATGGGACGAACCCCATTCCCGGCATCCAAACTGCCGAACGAGTCGCGTGGTCGTTTGACGTGGCAAGCAACTTCACCCGAATCGAAGCCTACCTCAACGCCACCAACGTCCAAGGATCCAGGTGGAGCCTCTACATGCGGTCCGACGCTGAGGGCACCTATCAGGTCGTCGACGGACAATGGAGCGACGACCGCGGCCCCGTCGCGACCGACAATGCCCCGCGAAGCTACACGGGCCGGTCAGAACTTCTGCCGACCGAACCGAGCACGCACACGGCGATGTTCTCATTCACGGGCTCTACCGATCCGACCGTGCCCCCGGACGGCACCTGGTACATCGAACTCTACGGCATACGGTAGCTAGAAAAGAAACGGAAGTTTGGGGGAGGCGTTCATGCTGTTACGGGTGGCTGACGAAGCAGCGGGGCTCATCCTCGCCGACTTCTCCCTCCAACAAACAGGCGGCGACGCAGAAGGCGTCGGCATCCCCATTTTCCCGCTCTTCCTCGCACTCATCGGCCTCGTCGCCATCGTGTTCGTCTCCATCGGCGCACTCAAACTGCCGAAGTTCCCGACCCGGCAAACGACCGCACGGCCCCGGATGCCGGGCGCCGTCACGACCCTCGAAGCCCCCGTCGCGCCTGCCCCCGCCCCGGTGTTCAAGAAAGCCCCGATCCAAGTCCATTTCCCGATGATCAAACCCGGAATGCCCGACGTCTGGGGCGTCCGCGAGAAAGCGGTGATGGTGTTCCGCGTCGAAGACCGCGCGCTCGCCACCACACGCGAGATCCCGGGCCTCACCGCAACGATCGGCGCCAACTCGATCCCTCTGGTCTTCTACAAAGGCGAAGCCCGCCTCGAACGCACCTTCAATGCCCCTGAAGACGTCAAGGTCCTCGTCGAACTCAAGGTCAAAGGCGAATCCCTTCCACGACGCACGACACGCGTCCTCAGCGTGGTGGATTACCGCGAGGAGATCGCCGAACTGTTTGCACGGTTCAAAGAAGACGCCTCGAAAAAGATCACCCCGGTCCGTCACGACGCGACCGCGTGGGAAGTCCACGACGCGTTGCTTGACGCCAAGCCCGACCTCTCGAAGGTCGCGTTGCGCGAAGTCGTCTCGAGCTTCGAGGAAGCCAAGTTCAGCAACCACGCCGTCGGCCGATCCACGTACGAGAAAATGATCGGCGCGTTGCGGGTCCTCAATATCGTGGAGGTGTGACCGCGCCAGAGGAGGAGATCACCGGCCCCGGAGAAGGCGGGGTCGGCGAAGCCCCCGCGCAGGTCCTCGTCGACCGACCGCAGATCACGGGACAACCGCAATCGGTCGCGGACAAAGAAACCAGTGAAATCGTCATCGGCCAACACTACAAACTCCGACGCTTCCTCATCACGTCCTCCATTTTCCTCGGCGTCTGGCTCCTCGCGATCGCACTCATCCAGACCGGCACGCCCCCGAGCGTCTACTTCGTCATGCTCCTCCCGTTCTACATCATCGCACTGATCTACGCGTTGCGAAAACCCAAAGCCCTGCGGCACAAGCAGAAGACCCAACGCGAACGATTGACCTTCACCAACAAACTCACCCTCGCGATCCTCGCCTTCGTCGCCGTGTACCTTCCGTTCACCTTCATCAGCAACCGGATCATCCCCTACGCACCCATCGTCGAGTTCCTCCTCTTCATCGGGGTCCTCTACCTGCTCTTCCGACTCGTCGGCCGCTCCGTCGGCGTCGCCCCCAGCCTCGAAGCCCTGCCTCCTGCCAACCACCGACGGCACAAGCAGGTCGTGCTGCCCATCGACGACCCACACTACCAGAAGACCTTGTTCCTCAACTATGAGTTCGTCGACCGCGGACGCGGCGCACGCACCCTCGCCAAGCGACTCGAATCCGCGATGGAAGCCGTCGGCATCACCGACGAGCGACGCCGAAGCATCGTCGAGGACCTCGAAGACTACCACGAAGGGTTCTCGTTCGGCCTCGGCCTGACGCGTCGCGCGCGCGAGAAGAACCGCGGACGCCGTGACCGCCGCAACGCGTTGCTCAAGACCGTCTACAACAAGTTCAACATGGAATTGGAGAACCGCGCATGACGAACCTAGACCGCGAATCGAAGCTCTGCGAGAAAATCGTGGACACCATCTCGACGACGTTCGTCGGAAAACGCACCGTCATCCGCAAAATGGTCGCCGGCGCACTCGCCAACGGCCACATCCTCTTCGAAGACTACCCTGGACTCGGCAAGACGCTTCTCGTCAAAGCGTTCGCCAAGTCCATCGGCGTCGACTTCAACCGCGTCCAATTCACCCCTGACGTCTTGCCCAGCGACATCCTCGGCACAAAGATCTACGACCAGAAGAACGCCAACTTCAAACTCAGCAAAGGGCCGATCTTCACCAACATCCTCCTCGCGGACGAAATCAACCGTTCCCCTCCGAAGACCCAAAGCGCTCTCCTCGAAGCCATGGAAGAGCACCAGGTGACCATCGAAGGCGAGACGATCAAACTCGACTCCCCGTTTTTCGTTCTCGCGACCCAGAACCCCATCGAGCAAGAAGGAACCTACCCCTTGCCCGAAGCACAGCTCGACCGGTTCCTCATGAAGATGTCCACCGGCTACCCCGAGAACGAGAACCTCGAAGCCGAGATCCTGACGCGACGCATCGCGTGGCAAGCCGACGATCCCACGGCCAACATCCGTCCCATCATCACCGGCGTCCAATTCCGCGATCTCCAGAAGATGGTCGAGACGAAGGTGTTCATCCACAAGGAACTCCTCATCTACATCGCCAAACTCGTGCGCGGATTGCGACAACACCCCAAGGTCCAAGTGGGCCCATCGCCGCGTGGCGCACTCGCGTTGCTCAAGGCCTCCCGATCTTTGGCGCTCATGAACGGACGCGACTACGTGAGCCCCGACGACGTCAAGACGTTCGTCTTCGACTGCCTGTCTCACCGCACCCTCCTCGCGGTCGAGCACGTCCTCGATGGCATCAACGCGCCCGACGTGGTGCGTGAAGTCATGCAGAGCGTGCCCGTTCCCACCCGCTTCATGGAGGCACAGGTGCGAGCCCGATGATCCGATGATCAGCCGAAGCGCACACGTCTACTTCCGGGCCTTCATCCTGTTCTTCCTCCTGGGCCTTGGCTTCGGCAACCTCAACTTTGCAGCGCTCGGCGTGTTCTTCCTCGCCTTCTTCCTTCTCGGTCTCAACGTCGGCGACACGCGTGACATCGTCGTCGAACGCACGTACAGTCGCAACATGCCGCGCGTCGGGGACGAGATCGACGTCAAGGTGCGCATCCAGGTCGGAAAAGGCACCGGGTTCGTCGAGACGTACGACGCGCTTCCCGACATCTTCGAACTCACCCAAGGCAGCAACGTCCACCTCACCTGGAAGACCCTCGGTCGTCACAGCGACACGACGTACACGTACCGCATCAAGTGCACGAAGCGCGGCGCGTACGAGATGCAGCCCACGCAGGTCACCCGCATCAACGCGTTGCGATTGAAGCGCTCCTTCGCGGAAACATTCTCCCAAGCGCAGACCCTTATCGTGCGGCACAAACCCAGCGCGTTGCGACGCATGAAAGAGGTCCGCGGCTTCGCGCGCACGCAACGCCTCGACCAGGACATCGCCCGCGTCGGGAGTCAGTCGACGGAGTTCGAGGAGATCCGCGAATACACGCACGGCGATCCGATCAAGAACATCAACTGGAAATCCACGGCGCGCGCGAGTAGTCGCGGAACGATGCAGTTGATGGTCAACAAGTTCGAGCCCGAGGGCAAGAAAGCGGTCTGGTTCTTCCTCGACGCTGCCAACTACATGCAAGCCGGCTCGTCGATCGAGAACACGTTCGAGAACACCATCAAGGCGACCACGGGTGTGGCGAAGTTCTTCATCGACAAGGGCTTCAAGATCGGCGGCACGTTCTTCAACGCCCGCAAGGACGTGAGCATCTACCCGGATCTCGGGGAGCGGCAATATTTCCGGGTGGCGCAGGAACTTTCCAAGCTCGAAGCCGGGGAGCCCCAGCCGGGCGCGTTCAGCCGAGCGGTCGAAGCCTCGAAAGCCCAGATCATCCCGATGCGACCCGTCAGCATCGTCATCACCCGCCCCGAAGTGAACTTCGACGAAGCCATCGCGGGTTTGCGTGTGTTGCGAAAATACACGGCCCACTCGCGACGCGTGCGGCCGATCATCGTCATCAACCCGCTCATCTACACGAGCGTCGCCGGTAGCGACGACTTCGCCAGCTGGACCATGAGCATCCTCAAGGCGGAGAACCGAAGCCGCTACAAGGTGCTCCGACGCATGGGCATCACGGTCATCGACTGGGATCCGAAAAAGGAAGACATCAGCGTACGGCTCCTTCGGCAGGTGCGGACCCGATGACGAGCACCAACCCGCAAGGCGCCGACGGCGCGAACGTGGGCGCGACGCTCGGCACGCGGCTCAACACGAGCCTCTTCGTGCGCCAGTTCTTCCTGCTCTTCGTCATCGCCATG
>CAYOZB010000015.1:0-34721 GCA_964408365.1 uncultured Halobacteriales archaeon
CGACCGGGGCTTGGTTCAGGAGAGCCGCGCGGCGCGGGCGGAGCTCGCCGTTCGGAATCCGCAATGCGACAGCAAGCTCGCCCGAGACGCAGCTGAGCCTCATCGGGCATTGCGCGCACTGGGACGCGACCGGCTGGTACGAGACCGAGTGGATGAACAGGTCGAACCAGTGCGCCGCGTCCGACCCTGCCGGTGCCAGGGAAAACCCGTCGCTCTCCGGCCGGGCAAGGCCAAGCTCGACGAGTCGCTTCAGCCGGTTGTCAAGCACTTGCCGGAACCGAAGGGATGAGCTAACAGGTTCGCCGAAGAGGCGGAACCAGCTTGCGGGCCGTTGGATCGCCCGGAAATGTTTGAACAAGAGATGGTACTCGTCTCGGGTGAATCCCCGGCCGTGAAACACCTCGCGAAGCCGGTACGCGTCGAACGCCATCGAGTACTCCCGGCCGACAAGGTTCTTCAGCGCCAGAAGGCTGCACACGTTGCTGTACCGGATTGGCTCCAGCCACTGGTACTCCACGCCGCGGCCCGGGCCGCGTCCAATCATCTTCAGGACGGAGCCGTGGTTGAGCGAGTACAGGCGCTCACGGAAGACGTGGTGCGATGCGTCCACGAAGTCGGCGAACGTTTCCGCACCGCCTTTCGAGCGCGTGGTCTCCAGCCACGTCCGAAGTCGTCGGACCGCGATCGTCTCCGGTTGATCGGCAGGGGCGGCCTTTGCGCCGGGTACGATCCGGCTCAGGAGTTGGTGGTAGACGAAGAGCTTCGCGGCCACGTAATGGGGAAACTCCGGATCGTCGGCAAGTGCTCCCGGTCGCCCGTCGCGCGTTGAACCCCAGAGGCGAGGCGCTTGGCGGGAATCGCCAAGAATGGGAATTCTAGGATTCGACACGCACGTTGGCCCCCCACCCGCCACGCCTGACACACGGAGGGACGGGTAAGATAAGGAGGCGGCGTCGAGGCCTCAAGGCTTGTGGATACGCGGGGAACTCTTTCGACGAACCAGCAAACACAATACTTCTGCTTTGTGGATACGTCGGGTCCGCTTTTTCCCGTGGGGCTCTTAGCCCCCCCAAGTCATGCCGCCCGGGCCACCGGCCGGTGATGGCGGAACTGCCGTGCTCGGCATCGTCGTGGAACGAGTCGGAGGCGTGGAACGGCGCGCCTTCGAACTCATAGCCGATGACTCAATATTCCAGACGGACTGCGGAACCGCAGGAGCGTAGGCCCCCCCGATGACTCGCGCAAACCTGAACACCCTACTGCTTGCCGTGATCATCCTCGGCGCGTTCGCCATGCCCGCAGCACAAGGGGTCGCACCGGGCGCCCTTCTCTACATCGCGGTCGTGGAGGACCGCAACCTCAACGCGTTCGTACGCGTCGCGCCAACGGCGGAAGCGCCGCAAGGGGACGTCACGGTGATGGTGCGGCTCGTCGTCGAGCCCTACAACGGCACCGGCCCCCAAAGCGTCCTGGAACACGTCGTCACCGTCGCGGTCCCCGCGCCGTCCCAAGAACGCCGCCACAACACGACCAACGTGCACTTCGAGCTCCCCAACGTCACCGGCATGTACCGGTTACGGGGCAGCATCCATGGGGACGCCGCCGGCACGGGACGCGCGTGGGATGAGTATTCCAAACTCCTCGCCTTCGGAACGCCGCCCGCCGACCTCGCGTACGGCTGGGGCCGCATCCAAGCCAACCAAGCCTCAACCCTCGACCTGGTCCAATCCGGCTCACCCACGATCACCGTCCGGGACGCCGAGGCGGCGCCATCCACCTGGGACCTCGAGGCCACCGCAACCCCATGGGAGTCAAAGACTGCTCGGGGCTGGACGTTCACGCTTCGCGCCTGGAACCCGGCCGCAGAGAACGAATCCGCCCATTTCGATCTGAACGCAAGCACGATCCGAAACATCATCCAAGCCCAGCCCGGCCAAGAGTTGCGAACCCAACAAGGCGAAGAAGGGACCATCACCCTCGGATCGGAGACGATCCGCGTCGACTTCGAACCGCGCCCCTTCCCGCCCGACACCTGGTGGACCCGAAGCGTCTACGCCTCCGTGAGCACCGTGTTCGCAAAGCCCGTCACGGACATCGTCACCCGCGGCTGGTACAACGGATACGAGACACGCGTCAACCTGACGAACTGGGACTTGGACGGCGACGGCACCAACGACATGCTCTTCTGGGAAAACACGGCCAACAGTGACGCGGAAGCCCGTGCGCAAGCAGACTCCGAGCGACGCTCCGCGCCCGCCAAGCTCGGCGTCCACGCCGTGGTCAACGAATCGCTTCAGGGTCGCACCGTTGATTTCGAGCTATTCCGCGTCGACCGGACCCACCACGGTGCCTGGATGGAACTGAGAGCCCCTGACGCCGTGATCCGGGAAGCCCTAAGCAGCCCGTACATGGATTCCAACGCTTCCCTTCAGTACGAACTCTCTCTTGCCCCGCCGGAGGGCTTCGTCGAGGAACGCGAGAACGTGACGTGGGCGTGGTTTGGTCACTTCTCCACGCAACGAATGCGGATCCTTGTCCCCTTCGATGCCGCCAAGGTTCCCTGGAGGGACGCGGATGGCGACGGCGCCCCCAACGCGCAGGACACGTGCGACGGCGACGACCGGATCGACACCGACCACGACGACACGCCAGACGCATGCGACGACGCAGTGCCGACGTCCGCGTCGCTGCTTCCCGGCGCGTCCTCGGAGTCGCGTCCCCTTGACGCGCCAAGCGTGGCCATGCCGACGCTCCTGGCTACTGCCGCTGCAGTGCTGGGCGCCGCCCTGCTATCAGCTCGTCGTCGACACTAACGAGATGCACGTGTTCCCGTCGTATCCACAAAGAGGAAAACCGCGGCCAGTCCCTCCCGGTGGGAGCCGGGTGTTCGGTGTTCCGTTCGTAAAGCGCATGATGCGCCGCGGGGCCGTTGCGATCCCGCCCGACGCGATTGAAGCGGCCGACATCAAGACAGGGGACGTCGTCGAGTTCGTCCTCCTTCGGGTCCACAAGCGCGAGTTCGCAAACCACCCGAAAGATCCGTAGACCGCCGCCCGCGCCGATAGGCAGATGGCTGCAGCCGGCAACCTGGCCTTGGTATGGTCCCGTGCCTGATTCTTGCCTACGGAGGATTTGTCCGCGTCGCGTTCCCGCCTGGCTTCTCAAGTGCGGCTGGCCGACGACCCCAGGCCCTGGATTGTCGTCACGCGTAGGCGGGGCTTGCGCCCTCACTGAGCCACGCGGCGACGCGAACGTTGCGCCGCAGTTCTTCGAAAAGTGGCGCGTGCCGGATCTCCTCCAGGAACGCGGGCTCCTTGCCCGCTTCTTTGAGCCAGGGACCCGCTTCGTCGACGCGCTCCAGATCAAGGTTCGCGACGCCGACAAGGAAGCACAGGCTGGGATGGTTGTTGAGTTTCTTGGCGACAGGACCGACCTCACCAACCACGCGTTTGGCGTCATGGTCAAGCAGAAGGCTCGCCCCGTACACGTACCATGCCTCCGAGTCTTCTTGGTCCCTTGCGAGGAGTCGTCGCGCGTGTCGGCGGGCCCGGCCACTGCGTCGATGCGCCAAGGCCTCATGGGCGCGGCCCAACTCGGCCTCCCAGTCCCGTTTAAGAATTCCGCGTCGACTCCAGACTAGGACTCCCGCGGTCAAAATCAAGAAAGCGAAGGCCAGGAAAAGGGTCCACGCCGTTAGCCTACCTGTTTCTGGAGCAACGGAAATCGTCGACGCAACCGGCAGATTCGTTTGAGCTTGTGATGCCTCAAGGGACGACCAGAGCGACGGCTCGTCAGCTAGGCGGGAAATCCGCTGCCGCACGACACCGTCAACGGTAACGTGTTCATCGCGGGCCTTGTAAAGACTGGTTTGGGATCGGACAAGGCCCTCGCCTTCGGCGAATGAAACGCGGCCAATCGTTTCCAAGGCACATTGGACATCCGTCCATTGACTCGATCCCCTTGAGACCTGAAGCCGCATTGATGCCTCAGAGAGAGACACGGTCACCGACTGCCAATGCTCCGTTCGCACGATTCCTCGGGGGTCTGCTTGGGTTCCGGTTGCGTTGTCGTACCAAACTCCGCTCCGATAGTTTTGCTGCGAGACGTCGTCACGGACCGTGATGCTTGGTCCCCACATGTGCAATGTGAAGTTGCCGCGGGCGGACAGTTCCATGGGCTCGGTTGATTGGAAGATAGGGTCGTTTGCTTCTGTCGTGAAATTTCTGGTAAGGAATGCGGTCCCTTGGGTCTGGTTAGAAAAGGGGCCAGCGGTCCACGTTTGGCCTTCAGAGTTGAAGACGTTGAGCGCCGACATGTTCCGCGCGCTGAGCTGGAAATCCTGGGTAGCGACGAAAAGCAGGTTGGCACCCTGCTTCAGGAGCCCAGGGGCCATTACGAGGGTCGCGTTCTTGTATTCCGTATGGCCGGTGCGCTCATCTGGCGGCCCGATCTGGGCCACGGCACTTTCCGGGCTTCCCGGAGCTGTGCCGGCGCTCGTCCATGTTCGCTGCGACCAACGGACCATCGCGTTCGCGGCCTCGATCGTCAAGGAAATGCCGACCAGAGGATCATCGTTCAATAATGCGTCGCGTCCTGAGGCCACATGGAGGGCCGCGGCGGAGTCAAAGGCCCCATCTGTTTGCCCAACGAGGGACGCATGGGAAAACGACAATTCTCCGGTAATGGTTTCGCCTCGGGCGGCATCTGCACCCGGAATGAACGCGATTATCAACACGCTTACGAGGACGGTGAAGGGGGGAGGATGGCCTTTCCGGAAATGGTTCAATAGCATCCGCCCATGGGGAAACAGTACAGCGGATACGGGGGCACGCCGCCTGCACAACTAGGATCCAGTGCGTATTGTGGGGGGATTCCCGTTGTTACGGCTGCGCAAGGACCGCCAGCCATTCGGACTTGATCGCCGGAGGATCCGCCGTCGCGTGACTGGTCCCCGAGAAGTCCCATCGCCACCACGTGCCCATCACTGCCTTCACGCGCCCACGGCGGGCTGACGGGCCCAGAAAAGGGTTTGCTGCTGTACCACGCCGCGGCTTGGTCAAGGAAGTCACTCCAGAAGGCCGGCGCCATACTGCTATCCCACTTCGGCGGCGCCAACTTCCCATACCCGGGGGCGAGGGGTCCAGGATTCGCCGTTGGTGGCACGCTGAAGGCGACGATCACAAAAGCCGCGAGTATGACTGGGTAAATGTTTTCTCGCATCGTGAACACGTTTTCGCCAAGGCGCGAACGCGCCCCAGTTCCCCTAGTTGTACCATGGCTTGGCAAACGCCCTGAATTGTGGATGGGATGGAAACGCGACCTGCCGAGGCGGGCCCGGGCCAGCCCGCGAAGGTTTCCGACCTATCCAGAAACGGTGGCCCTGTACGAGTGATGCCTACGGCGGCGGACAAGAGGGTCGGGCGGCGTTCGGGTGCACACAGAAACCACGCGTTCTGCGGAATTTACACTCGGGGTGCCGTTGAGGAATAAAAGCGACGAAAGCCCTCCGCACGAGGATCGGTGAACCCGTGGCTCCTGGCCCGGCGTTCCTGTGGTTCCTTGCCTCGATGGGCATGGTCCAGTACAGTGCGACGCGGCCGGACAACCTGTTGCGGCAACGGGTACGAGACGTGATCATGAAGTTCCTCCACCATCAACCCGGTAGCTCCATCACGGCCATCTGCCGCGAGACGCGCATCGGCTGGGGCACGGCGCAACACCACCTCTACATGCTGGCCCGCGCGGGACTCGTCGACAGCGTAGTGGTCGGCCGCAGCCGCGCCTTCTTCGCCGGGCAGTCCGCCCCCAAGAACCGGCAAACCGCCTTGCTGAACGCAAGCGGCCCGGCAAGACGAATCGTGCAAGCGATCAACAAGCGGCCGGGCCTGATCCAAAAAGAGATCCTGAAGGCCGTGGGCATAAACCGCAAGGTGTTCCGCCACCACATCGTGCCTCTTGTCGAGGCCGGTTTGGTGACGGAGCTCAAGGAAAAGACCGTCCGAAGGTACCATCCCGGGCCCCGATCATCATCGCCAGCCGCGCCCTCGGACGGCGGAATCTGAAACACGCCTTCGTTGCAACCAAACGCCCGGTCTCCCGACGGACATTCCAACCACGAAGCATCTCTAAATGACAACACCACCCACTCGGTCCGCCACGGGCGAAACATTTTCCGAACCGGCGCTACCGAGGCCGGGCGACGAATCCGAGCGCGTGGCAGCCGACGCCTCACCACCAAGTCAACCCGCGCAGGTGGGGGCCGGAGCCGACCCGTCGGCAGGCCGAAACCCGGAAACGGGGCCCGCAATTAGCCAGGAAGCAAAGCGCCGACAAGGTGGCTCGGGGCCTTCAAAGCAGAGTACGGAACCAACCCGTAAGGCGCGTCTCATGGGCGGGGGCAACGGCGGGTTTAGAGGGCGTCGGGCCCAGGACCCTCCGACATACGCGTGCGATGGAGATCAAGCGCAGGTACGGGGATAGGGCGGCGATGGATGCCCTTGGCGTGGACGAGTCGACTCTCGCGGCGTATACGGCGTTGAGTCAGTACAAGTTCGTGGAAGAAGCCGCGAAAGAATTCACTGGCGGGCCCTGACGCGTTTCGCCCAACATCTCCTGCGCGACGTCGCCGTTGGGATCATCGAGGACGAGACGCAGGGCCCATAGTCTCTTTGCGTCGTCGGTCTTCTTCTGTGCCCGGCCGTCGATAACACTGACGTGGCCCTTCGAGATTCTGAGGATGTCAGACACTTGCCCGCAAGTCAAGCCGCTTCGTCTCATCGCGTACACGACGGCTTCGTTTGGCGTGAGACGCGAAGCCGACCGTTCTTGGACTTCCCCGCGGCGCGTGATTCCAACGCCGCGAGTCATCCAGAAGTGTATGAGCCTCATCCGGCGGTCAAGGTCGTTGTTGTTGAGGCCGAGTTGTTCGAGTTGTTTCCGACTCACGGTCGTTCTGTCTTTCCTTGTAATCAGCCAGTTGCGACTTCTCAGTAACGCTCGGTCGACGGCACGCATGGCCGCGTCGGGGTCCGTTGTCATTGCTTTCTTTGATGCAAGGGTCAGCCTTTATTGCTTACGCTACAGTGTTGACCCCATGGAAGGGGGGACCGCCGACAACCACCCTAAGCCCGTGCTCTAATACAATCTTCGGTAGTCGCTCCGTCCTCAGCGGGGCGATTCCAGGGACTGAGGCCGCTGCGCGAAACTTCCGGACCAACATCCTCTTCCGCGCGGCCTCAGTCCATTTTTTCCCTGGAATACTCTGGCGCCGGTGCCCGCCTTAAGAGCCTGGGCACAGTGGAGGTGTGGTCTTGAGTGGCTTATCGTGGAGGCGTCTTCACAAGATCCTCCGTGAAGAGTGCGACGGCGCCCAGGTGTCGTCGAGGGCCGTGCGCGAGCTCGACCTTCTGCGCTCCTTCGCAGACCCAACGGCGATTCTGACCCTCGCCACATTGGCAGTCTATGGAATGGGCATGCTGCGCCTTCACGGCTTCTACCAAAGGATTGGCGTGCCGTTCCAGCAGGTCCCCTTTGCGCCCTTCAAGTACGTGATCACGTTCTTTGATGTCGCTCAAGGCGCCGCTCCAGTCCTGACGTTCTTTCTATTCGCACTCCTTGCCAAGCCGCAACGAACCAGACTCGATTCGCTCCTGCGGAACGTGCCGGTCGCCGCAATCATCCTTCAACTGTACCAGGCCGGCATGAGTCTGGCGAGTGAAGAGCGTTTTCGCGGGGTGGCTCTTCCCGCCACGCCAAAGGACCTGGGGTTGGTCGCGTTCACGACCGCCGCACTCGCTTGGCTCGCATGGGCGGCATGGAACAGGAAATCTCTCTTGCACGCCCACCGTCGTAAGGAACGACGCTTTCTGTTCGCCTCCACTCTACTCTTCGGCCTCATCGTGGGTGCCTACGCGAACGGGATCGCAATCGGCGACGATTTCTTGGCCGGACAGGAAGTTGGCGAGGCTCCGCCCGTGGTTTTCGGGTTTCACGCCGAATCCAATCCACTGAACGGCACGAAGTTGTTCATCATCCACCACGGAGAAGGAAACTATTACGTCGTAAGAGGCCCGCTGGTCCCCGCATCGGAGCGAGGACTCTTTGTGATTCCAGAATCAGAGGTTTCCTTCGTCTTCCTTCAACCGCCAGGAGCTGCGATGCCCTCGGCGTAGGCATCCACGTCCTGCCCACCTTATGCGCCGTCGGCGGAACAGCGAATCCCCGTTTACGAATGGGCGCCCCAGTCTCGTTCGACGAACCAAGGACTCTTCTTCGTGTCCCAGGTGATGATCTGGCCCGGGTCAAAACCGTCCGGCAAGAGCTCGATCTTGACGACGTTGGCGGGTTCAAGGTTCAGAACGTGATTGGCGCCGGAATCACTTTCGAAGTCCCATGAATGGTACCGGTTCGACTTGTTCTTCGCCCGACGGCTTGGCCCAAAATCAAGGGGGGCGCACTGCCGGCTCAGGAGGCCGCCGTCCTCCTTTGAGTAAAACGTGATCCGGACGCGTCGTTTGTCGTGGATCGCTCGAATGAAGGTCTCGTCCATTGCGGATATGATGCGGTGGCGGGCCTTGTGCCAATTGTGGATGAGATGGAAACGTAGGCTCGGCGCAATGGTCTGGAACCCAGTCCGCCCCGAATCCATCGACGGGCGATGCCTCGAAACCGTGGTCGAAGACTTCGGCGTTGGTCGACGTCATGGGTGTGGAACAAGACACGCGCGTCGTCGTCCTCCTCCCAAGGACGGCGACGCGCGCGGATCCAGGACGGCGTCCAGGAACGTTTCACGGGCCTATGCCGAAGCCTGCCGTGGAATCGTTTCCGTGTCGTCGCGTGCCAAAAAGCGGATCGCATGAATCATGGCGTCTGTCCTGGCTGCGGTCCCATTGACGGCATCGAGGCGGCCAAGAAACCGGCGCAGCGCTTCGACGAAGGCGCTGATCGATCCCCCAATCTCAGAGCCAGTCGGCAGCCCTTGCAGTAATTCTAGGACGTTTGCAGCCTCCGTCCGAGTTGGTCCTGTCAGACTTGGGATCGCTCGCAGCTCGGCAAGAGCCTCCTTCTCTTGAGGGCTTTCCGTTGGGGTTTCGCCGTGGCGTCTCCTGATGCTGTAAGAGTAGAAGATCCAGGCCGCCGCCGACAAGAAATCCTGAGGGAGGTCCTCCGTCCGCTTCAACAATTCATGGCAATCATCAATCATCCGCCCAACCGCCAGAGCCGTCGATTTTAGGAGTACCGGTCGTCGGCGGCGGCCCGCACGGCGCAGCGTCGAGGCACGCGGAACGAGCTTGCTGGTCCGGGTCCAAAAGGTACTAATGCCATTCTCGGCGGCGGTGATTGCATCGACCACCTTCACCAGCCCGTCATAGCCGTTCGAAAGGGCCTCCAATCCAATCGCTTCTTCAATCGGCGGGAGTCCTTGGGTGTCCATGGTAACTCTTCGAATGGACTAGACCGCAGACGGGTGTCACATTTCTGGATACGTGGGATACGGACCGAAAAATCTGTGCAAGACAATCATGCATCCGACGCCGTTCCACGTTTCATTGACGACGCTGCGCGCCGGGGCGGCCTTTGAGGTTCAATGCGCCGGATTCACAACAAGAAGGTTCACAGGCACCGTAGTTAAACTGTTGATCACATGGAAGGAGCAGCAAGCAAATGCCAAGAAACAAGTCTCGGGGCAAAGGCAGCGTTGATGCGCTCCAAGACGCACCTGGGAAGGCATACTTCAATGTCAGTGCACCCCGCGCGCTGATGAAGCGAATAGAGGAACTGGTAAACCAGTATCCGGAACTGGGATACACGTCGCCGTCGGCCGCGGCCGTCGAGGGAATTCGGCGCTTCGTTGTGGAACTCCAGGAGAAGTTGGCCATCGGAGAGGAAGTCAGGCGCGTCGACGAGGTGCCTCTTCGGATGCGTCAACAGTTCGCGCATGAAGTGATTCTGCTGGTCCAACGGTACCTCAAGAGCGAAGCAGAAGCCGGCAAGCCAGCCCGCTCGTAGCCGTATGCGGGATTCGGGTCCGCGCCGAGTGTGCGTTGGAACTCCGGGGTCGCGCACGAACGGGACGAAAAAGGGCGAATAAAGATTTCCGCGACCAAGCCTGGATCGCGCCCGGAGCCACGGCGTGCCGCAGGCCGCCAGTTATCAGCATTCCGGATAGGTGGGATACAGACTGAAAATCTGTGGAAAGCAATTATGCATCCGACCCCGTTCCACATTTCACTGACGACGCTGCGCGCTCGGGCGGCCTTTGAGGTTCAAGTCGCCGGGTTCAAAACAAGAAGGAAACCATGACGGAGGGCCGGGCGTCAGGGACCGGCCACGATTGAAATTTGCCTCGTCGCCGCACCGGTGGCGAGGTGGTCGGCGGCCGGAGAACGGGGACCGCGATCGGTTCCGCTTCCTATATCATCCTCCACCACTGATTGATGCATTCGGAAAACCAAATTGCCAACTACAATCGGTGCCCCAAGGTACCAGAACGCAAACTCGGTGCATGCAGAAACGCCCGTTCCTTCCGGAGCCACATGACCGACCCCGTCCTTTCGCCGGCCGGGCTCGTCACAGTCCCTACATTTGACTTTTCGAAAAAGATCAAGGTCCATATTGGCGAATTCCAACACCTCTTCGTCGAAGTCCACAAAGATTCGCTGACCGACGACGGCGTCACGATCAACTACTACTCGTTAGCGCACGACAAAGACGGACAGCCCATGGTCCGCGCAATGCTTGAATGGCTGTTCAAGTTCGTCACGTATTACGCGCTCCACAACCGCAAGATTGATGCCGCCACGGATGTCCCCGCAATCAGCCAGCTTACAATCCAAGCTCTCTCCAAATTCCAAAGCTCAGGCGGGGACGAGGCGGGAGAGTTCCTGCTATGGGCTTTCCTCGAAGCGGTCCTTCGGGCACCCCAAGCGGTCGCGAAGATGTCGCACAAGGACAACCCCGAGAGCCCCGTCCTCGGAAGCGACGCCGTGCACGCCAGCTGGGACGAGGCGGCCCGAAGATTGACCTTGCTCTTTGGCGAGAGCAAACTGCAACAGAGCGCAAGCGACTGCATCGGATCCGCGTTCAAGAGCTTGGAGGAAGCAATCTCGACGGCCGGCATACAGAAGGAGCGAACCTTCCTAACGGACTATCCCAGCCAACTGGAACCAGCGCTGGAAGCAAAGCTCGAAGCGTGGTGGCTTTCCAAGCCCCTGGATTTTGAGGTTGCATACGCGTACGCGTTCCTTTTGGGGTTCGACCTTCCGGCCTACCTTGAGCTGGCCAAGAAGCTATTCGACGACCCCCGTAAGCACGTCCAAGACGCCTACCGCACCTACCATGCGAACCTGAAGCAGATGCTTCAAAAGCGCCTCCCGCTCAATGGGCGAATGCCCACCCAGCAACTGTACGTGTTCTTCCTCCCGTTCAGTTCCGTGGGCCAACTGAGAGACGAGTTCCTTCGACTTCGAAGGGGGGATTCGAAATCGCCGGAGCCCAAACCCTAAACGACGGCCAAGCATTGTTGGGAGCGCTTCTTCGACAAGAACTCAAGCGAGCGGGGCATTCAATCATCGTCCCGCCGGACTTCAAGGAAACCAGCGATGCCGACATCCGAATGCGCCTCCGACTGGCAAACCTCGCCGCCCGCTCAACCAACAACAAGCAGAAGGAAGAGGCGTTCCGGGACACGGTCAGCGCATTGCTTGCACTGCCCGCGCTGGAGGACCCTGATTGCGACATCGCCGCGCATACCTTTTACAAACTCGGCTTCTTCCAAGCAGGCGAGGCGCTTCGTGAACTAAAGAAGAGCTGGGAATTCAGGCCACCCGTCGGCGTACGCATCGACATCGCCGGAAAGCGCATAGAAAACGCCATCGATGAACACCTGGACACCGTCCTTACCGATTTTCAAAAGGAGTTCTACCGTGCAATCCTCTCGATCCGAGAAGGGAGCGTCAGCGCCCCAACGAGCGCCGGCAAAAGCTTCGCGATGGCCCGCGCTCTACACGCCATCCTCCAAAAACAGCCGACGACCGTGATCTACCTCGTTCCGACCCGCGCCCTGATCCGCGAAGTGGCCGGACGCCTCCGCTCCCTTTTCCTCGACCACAAGATGGCCGTTCCCGTACGCACCACGCCGGTCGTGGTCCCCACGACCGGCGTCGGCCAAGGAGTCGTCTATGTGCTCACTCAGGAACGCTTGATTAGCCTTCTAAACGAGGCAGGACCCGGCCTAAAGATCGACCTCGTGCTAGTCGACGAAGCCCAAGAGATCGAGGCCGATGAACGTGGAATCCTGCTAGACACCGCCATCGCAGCCGCACGGCGTCAAAGTCCAAGCCTGCGAATCTTCTACGCAAGCCCGACGATTTCGAACCCCGAACACCTGCTCTCACGTCAGGACGGCCGCTCATACTTGGAGAACCGCAGCCCGGTGGCCCACTACTACTGGAAGGTCCGCTACGGCTCAAAGAAGGCGAATCAAAAGTATGACCACTGGTTTGACATCTCCGACCGCAAAGACGAGGTTCGCCTCCGGGTCCCCCTGCTACGAAAACCCAAGAAAGAAAAGTACGGACAACGAGCTGCCGCAGCCCTGAATTTCCACCATCCCGGCACGACAACAGTCGTGTTCTGCGACGGGCCGGACCAAGCCGAAAAGACCGCCGCCGAGATCGCACGCGCCCTTCCCGATCGAAAGATTCCAGATGATGTCGCCGCGTTGATAGCCCACATCCGCAAGGAAGTGCACCAACATCACCCGCTGGCCGACTGGCTAGCCAAGGGCGTCGCAGTGCATTTTCGACCCCTGCCCTCGCTGGTCCGCACACAGGTCGAGCAGTTGTGCAACAACAGTCACCTTGAGTTCGTATGCTGTACGACGACGCTACTAAAGGGAATCAATCTTCCTTGCCGGAACATCATCCTCATCAATCCCGCGCCGAAGGGAAACACCTTGAAGAGCATGGACGTCCGAAACCTTTCTGGCCGAGCAGGTAGACTGGACCGCGACATCCGAGGTCACGTTTGGCTCGTCGACCCCGACAACTGGGGCCGCATGGAGGATGGTCAGTTCAGTTACGAAAATCTCGAACCGCGACCCATCCAGCGAGCATTAATCCGCGAGCTTGAAGCAGGTGCGCCTCAACTAAAGGACCTCAACGACCAAGAAATTGTATCAAAACCGCTCGCGCAGACACTCCTAGGCGCCGTCGTCTCCATGCGGGAACAAGCACAGAGTTTGCCTTCATTCGCGAAGAATCCAACCGCAGCCAACGCCCTCCAGGACCTGGAGACGCGGGTTGACCGGCTTCGCGACGATCTTCGCGTAAATCGGTCCATCATCGCCAGGTACCCGGGCACCGACCCACGCCGCATCGACGCCTTGTTCCAGCACTTGATCAAGATGCGCGATGAGGAACCTAGAAAATTCCGGAACATGTTTCCGGTGCCCGACCGCATCGCGGACGAGGAACCCAGTCCAGACGGGGAAGCCAAGTCGAATACGCGTCTATGGGATTTCCTCCTTTACACGTTAAAGCCGCTCAAGGCGATTCTTGCAAAGCAAGAGGAAACGCATCCACAATTGATCCGGCGTGTAACCATCACGAGACGTTGGCTCCTCTCGCACCGCCTGCGCAGCATCATTGAAGGCCGATGCAAGCGCGACGCCAAAGCGAAAAGAAAAGATCCCGACGACCAGGGCATCGTTTGCACCGCGACGCGGACAACAATCAAGTTCATCGAAGACGACATCCGGTTCGAGATGTCACGGCAGTTCCGGATCCTTCAGGACCTGATGCGGAGTGCATCAACTGGAACCGAGTTTGAGGTACTTTCTTCACAGATGGTCCCTTTCTATCTGTTTCTTGAGTTCGGGACAATGAAATCGGACCGCCTTGGCCTCATGGGCCTCGGGTTCAGTCGCGCAACGGCCGACGCCCTGGCGATTGCTTTCAAGCTGCGGGCGTGGGAAATCTCTGACCCCGAGAACGTTGTGCAACGGCTGCGCGGCCTCACTCCAGACGAGATCAGGCTCCTGAAATTGCCAGTAGAGTGCTGGGTTGAGGTCGCTTCGCTTGTCGGGCGCGACCCGAAGGAAATCATCTGGCAAAGCCCTGCTTCCTCGTCTTGACCCTCGGGGATGAGGGGCCGAGATCGTTGATGTGCTTAACCAGGCCAGGGTTGCTAGGACTTGGGCCCGGCTAAGACGAGGAGTAATCCGGAATGGTCGCTCAGTCCGGGACGACGAAGGTCGTGAAGGTATTCGCATCCCAGGATTTTCATTTTCCAGGCCGACGTGGAAAAAAAGTGATCGAACCGGTATCCGTCGCCGCTTCGGCCGATCCAGCTATGCTGGACCTCGGGGCTACGGCTCCGGAAGCAGTCGACCAAACCGGCCCCTTGGAATGCTTCGTAGAACCGGTACTCCCAATCTCCGAAGACTGCATACTTTGGGATGTGGTTCCGTTCCACGACGTTAAGGTCTCCCCCGATCACGACACCGTCGGTCCCTTCTGCCTTAGCAAGCACCTCGAGGTTACGCTCGACCTCGGCTTGAAAAAGGCGCTTTTTTTCGTTGCGACGGCTCGCAGGCCCCCGGGACGGAACGTACATTCCGATGACGCGAACCGTGTTCCCGCCGAACTTGACGTCAAGCGATGCGATTCGATGGCCCAGAGACTTGAAGCCGTGTAAGGATTGGTTGGGCTTCCCCCCGGCCACGGCCACGATCACGCCATAGTCGCCCGACGGAATTGGGGGCGCACAGACGACGAAACCGTCCGCCTGCAGACGATCTCGAAAGAATGCCCAACTCTTGGAGGGAGCCAACTCGGTCAGGATCACGGCCGACGGCCCGAGTGAGG
Source organism: uncultured Halobacteriales archaeon (assembly GCA_964408365.1). Classification (GTDB taxonomy): domain Archaea; phylum Thermoplasmatota; class E2; order JACPAO01; family JACPAO01; genus JACPAO01. The sequence goes on from CAYOZB010000015.1 coordinate 14,868, forward strand.
TCAAGGCTGCATATTGGCGCGCCGCGCGTTCCAGACTTGGATGCTGCACGTTCCATGTCAGGATTGACAGATTGCCCGCCGGCTGGTCATTCCCGGGGCGGTTTCCGGCATCGAGAAAGGTTTGTCTCAATTCTTTGCCCCCGGGAGGGCCGTAAACGGGCCCAAGGATTCATTGAGTCCCCGGAACGCCGCTCGATATTCTCGGCGACCGGTTGGTCGCAAGGCTTTCGTGTTCACGATGGTCTGTGACAGCTGCCGCGCGTTCCGGAAACCAACGAGGACGCAGGCGGACTGACTGCGGCCCAGACAGTACCCGATTGCGGCTTGCGCCAAGGACTTCCGGCTCTGGCCGAAGTTGCGTTTCACGTCCCGCAGTCGATCGTGCAGTCTCGTGAGCCCATCCCTCCTAAACCAAGCCTTGCGGTTGCGATGATCACCTTGACCGAATGATGGTGGCCTCGTGGGGTCGTACTTGTCCAAGAGAAGCCCTTGTGCGAGCGGCTTGTTGATCAAGACTCCTACGCCACGGTCATCCGCCCATTTGAAAATGTCCATTTCCGGGTCGTCGAACGTAGGAGAGAGCACGTTGTATCTGATGGCGATGATGTCGGGCTGCACCAGTTCGGCGATTCTCAAAAACCGCCGGTACTGTGCTCTGGGAGGGACACGGTTTCCCCTCATCTTGTCTGGCAGGTACTCGTGGGGTCCACGAAGGCCGATGTGCCGAATGCGCCCCTGCTCAACGAACCCGCGCATCGCGTCGATCGCACCGTGAAGGTAGCGGTCGCGGGTACCGAAGTCTATGTGATGAAAACTGTACAGATCGATATGGTCTGTGCGAAGGGCGGCCAGGCTATTCTCAAGCTGGTGTTCCATCTGCTTGGGGACGTACCCATGCTTGGCGCTGCCACTGGTGTACCCGACCTTTGTGCTGACGATGATTGAACCTCGTGGAACGCTCGTAATGAACTGCCCCAGTAAGGCCTCCGATCTGCCGTACACTGGTGCGGTGTCAACCAGGTTCGCGCCTTGATGGTGCGCGTACTCGAGACCGCGTAGCGCGGCGGCCCGGTCTAGTCTTCCCCAGCCGGAGGCCAGGCCCAGGTTTTGTGCAGGACCTCCTATCCCCCAACAACCGATTCCGACCTGGCTCGCGTAGATGCCTGTCGCTCCGAGGCGTCGCCTAGGGATCATGCGACTTCCGCGTATTCGAGGCCTAGGAGGTTGCCGAAAACGTCTCCGTTGAGGAGCATCCAATTGCTCCACTGGTCTTGCCAGCGGGAAAGCGCTTTTCCGAGCGCCTGGTCCCCGTTGTCGCCAATGTTTCCCTTCCGGATGTCGCTCTCCACCAATCCCAGAATCTTGGATGCTGCAGCCTGGAAGGTTTCGAGCGTTCGCATAAGGTGCGGCCCCAACGCGGAGTCGTCGTTAGCGACGCCCAATTGCGGTGCACCCACTCTTGCCAGGTACTCGTTGACGTTGGCGAGCATGGCCGCATCGTGGTCTAAAGAGGCGGCCGAGCCCGCTAGCAGTTCGTAGTGGCATTCGCGGAGCTTTACCATGTGGCCCATTAGCGTCGCACGCTGGTCCTTCGGCGCGCTCTTGTGCAAGCTCTTTAGCGTGTATGCGACGGCAAAGTTCCGGTCGATCCAACGCTGGCTTGCTTCGGCGATATGGCCGATCAGGGGATCCGCATAGGCGACCTCATAGCGGGCCATGTTGAGATCAACCGGCTTATCGGTTCGTATGAGCTTGCGACCGGTCTCCCGCTCAAAGTTCAGGACCATTTGGTGGTAAGGACTGCGTAGCAGGACCTCCAATGTCGCGCCCATGTAGGAGACGCCCGAGTAGATGGGGACGCCGACGGCGTGCTGGCGCACGTAGGATTCGTCATGGGCGGCCGCGTGCATGTCTTCGTACTTGCCCGCCAGGGAAACGTCCGGCTTCAGGAACGCGTCCGTTCGTGCAAGGAATCGAAGGTTTGCCTTTAGGTCTCCAAGGCCCTCCATGAGGGGATCGAAGGTGATGAAGCCGAACCGAAGTGGGATTCCAAGGCCGGACAGCAGCCTGATGGCCATAAGGTTCTGATTGATGGTCGATCCTTTGCCATAGCGGCGAAGCTGTGCCTCGGATCCGGATTCGATTCCCATGAACAGCCGTTCGAGGCCGGCTTGGTGGCACAGGTCCCACATCCTCAGTCGTGAGACATGCCAGTCGAGGTCCCTGTCGGGCCTGTAGACCTGATCCACACGAGCTTCGGTATCCCAGCTCGTCGTGTTGTTCACGTTGAGAAGACCCTGCGCGAAGTCGACGATCCGCTTCACCTCGAGGCCAGCCATCTCGCGTCCGACGAACTCTTCGTCGGCGAGGAAAATGTGATTTCGGAGTCCAGCGGTTCGGGCCGCGTTGGAAAGAGCCGCGAAGTGCCGGAGCATCGTAGGCGCGCTCATTCCCTGCCAGCCGCGGGCCTTGTGATCGCGGGGACAAAAGGTGCATGCGCCATATTGACAGCCTCGGCTGAACTCTGCAGTCAAGGCCCCTGATAGGCGGCGAAGGCCAGGCAGCGTGTCCAGTGCGGGTGGTGGGAGCTCGTCGATGTTGAACCTGCGCGGAGGGGTCGATCTCAGCGCACCCTGCTCGACGTAGGAGATTCCCGCGACGTCGGACAAGTCGCATTTCCCAGACACCCAGTCGCACAGATCCGCCATCGTGATCTCGCCCTGCCCCGTCGCCACAACGGCGTCGGGAAACTCGGAGAGGATCTGGTCAGCGCCCAGGGCGGCGACGACGTTTCCAAACACAAGCCGAACACGGGGATTCCGTGCACGCAATCGGGACGCGATCTGGCGCGCCACGCCAAGTTGACCGAATGAGACGGAGATCCCGACAAGCTGCGGTCTGGCCGCCAAGGTCTGGGCGACCACGTCTTCAACGGTGAGGCCCAGTTGCATGTCGAGGATTGTGACGCGGCCGCGATCGGACGTCCGGATGTGGCTGGCAAGGTACGCGGTGCTTAGGTTTAGGCGCGGGACGGGGAAGTTGTCCAACACGCAGGGGTTCACGAGAACCAGGACGGGTTTTTCGGGTTCTGCCCCTTCCCTGGGCGCGTTGGGGGACGAAGCGGCATCGTGGGAATCCGGTTCCATCTGGTAGCCAGGACCTGGCCCAGGGAGGTTTACTCACAAATAGCATACTGGTTTAAGAGTACGCTGAGTACCCTGAGTAGCCAGACTATGACGGCCTCCTATAGTCACCGCCCGGGCTCGGTCCCGACGCCGCGTCGCGTACACATTTCGCCGGTCGGCTTCTATCATGACAGGATCGTCGACGCCATCAAGCGGGGAATGGCAGAAATCGTCTACCTCTTAGCCATGGCAGACCCACAAAAGGACAAGGCGGCGAGCTACCGCAAGGCTGTCGTGGCTGATCTTCGGAAATGGCGCCCGGACTTGCCGATCCACATCGTCCGGACCAATATTTTTGACCTGAGCGAGACGGCCGAGGCCATCTGCCACGTCGTTAAACATGAGCAGCGAAACGGCAACGCGATTTTCGTCAACATCTCGCCGGGATCGAAGATCGAAGCGGTCGCCGCGTCCATCGCTTGCATGGCATGGGGCACGACCGCATACTACGTTCAAATTGAGCACTACGAGCTCGCGCCACGCGAATCCACGCGAGGCCAGGACACGCCACGCAGGCAGCCGCCCGTCCAAGGCCGAGGGGTCACGGGCATAGAGACGATTCCCCTCTACCGGATTCCGCGCCTAACGGATGCGCAGCTTGTAGTTCTGCAGGCTTGTCGTGCCGGCCCACTGACAAAACGCGATCTCGCTCGCCGACTCCTCGACGAGGGAGAGATTCCCACCACCTCGAAGCCTGCCCAGAATGAGGCGGAGAAACCAGTGAGCGCAAAGGAATACGGCCGTCTGGCGACGATCATTGAACCGTTGCTCGATCCGCCTGCAAAGATAGAATTGACAGGTGAACGAAAGAACCTCAAGGTTTCATTGTCCGAACTAGGCGAATTGACATTGAGAATTTTCAAGCCCAGGGAACCCACAATTGAAGTTTTGACGGCCGCCTAACATTACTGCCCCTGGTTGGATTCAACAGGCGACATCTCTCGTGTTGGCAGGCATCGCGGCCCTGTGTTGATGCCATGGCGTCCAGAAAGAGCCCGAAACTACAGCCGTTTTTGCGCCGCCCACCCACGTGCTGAGAGTGTGAACGAGTCCACAGAGCCTCGAGCTCGCCGAATGCCATTCCCAGACCCCAAAGGGCCGCTTATAAGGCCAATCACCAAAATCCTGATACTCTAGCAAGCGCAAGGAAAGAGTCCCAGTGACGAGTCAGACCGTGCCAAACCCGCAACCCATATACCCGATACCCTCCTCCCCCAAGACTGGGATGGGGATGCACCAGGCCTCACTAGGTTACGTAGGGCGGTCCGGGCGCCGCCAATGGGAGGCATGACCGTGGCGAAGCCAATCGCGCCGACGCCGATCCTCGAAGGCGAGGACGCCGAGGCATTCATCCGTGAAGCCCTCAACGTCAAGTACGACGAGAAGCGCGAGAAGGACAACGAGGAAGCCCTCCGCCTTCACAAGAAATTCCAACGATCGGACTGAGCCGCGATGAAAGGCGGCGAGAAGCCCGCGTTCGACGAGGGCAAGGTCTCCGTCGAGAAGCTCAAGCCAATCCATCGTGTGGAATCCTTCGAGTGCGAGGACCCAGACATCCAGGCGTTCCTGATCGAGGACGCGATGAAGTACCAAGACCAAGGCATCGCCCTCACGAAGCTCCTCTTTTACGACGAGCGTCTCGTCGGCTACTATTCTCTCGCCAACGACTCCATCAAACTCCGCGGCTCCGAATGGAAAAAACTTCCGGACTTGCCGGACGGCCTCCATCCGCCGCCCGAGTGGCCGGCCCTCAAGTTTGCACGCATGGGAACCCAACGCGAGTATCAGAGCCGCGGCTTCGGAAGCCTCATGGTGAACCTCGCGCGCGGGTTGGCGGTCGACATCAGCAAGGACGCCGGGTGCCGCTTCCTAACGGTTGACGCGTATCCGAAGAAAGAGACGTGGTACGGGAACCGAGGCTTCGTCCGCAACCTTCGGAAGATCGCCGAGGTCGCGGGCGCGCCTATGCGGATCTGTGAAGAGTGCGGGCAAGCAGTCCAGGAAGAAGTGCCGGGCGAGCACGCCGATCCCGACGACGAACCCAACGTAAGCATGCGGCTCAACATCTTCAACCCGCTTCCGCCCGCACCAAAGCAACCCGTGCAGGAACGGCTCTAGATTCGCGACGCGTTCAGCCGGAGGCTTCAGCGCGGGCTTGCTCGGCCTCGGTCATCGCTTGCTCGAACTCTTCCGCGAGCTCGTCGTCGGCTGGTTCGAAGGCCTGGGGTGCAGGTGGATTGTATGGTGGCGGACCGATGTCGGGGGCATGTTGGCGATAATGACCCCGGATGTCCTCGAGAGAGGGATGCACGTAGGTTTGCTCGTTCCCGCGGGGCACATCGCCGCGGAGGACGTTCCACCAGTACGGGTCGATTCCATTGCGTTTGATTTCGTCGCTGAAGAAATGTCGGAACGAGTGGGGGGTTATCCGGTTGTGTCGGGGCTCGTCGCCTTTCATGATCTTGAGCCGAACGCAGTCGGGTCGGACCACTTTGGCCAGCACGACCATTTCTTGGTCCGGATCGAAGCCGATGCCGCGGTGACTGATGATCAACCGGTCGTGAGTGGGTTTCCCCTGTGCATCGCGACGGACCCACCGTTCTCGCCACTCGAGGTAGGCCACGAGGATTGCGCGCAGCTCGTCGTCGATGATTAGGATTCGATTGCCACGCCGCTTCCCTTTGTAGTACGGAACTTTCAGCCAGCCCTCCGCCAGGTTCATGTGTTCGGCGTCGCACCGAAGCAGAAGCGCTTCGCGGATGCGGACGCCGGTTTTGGCAAGGATTGCGTAGAGGATTTTTCGGTTCAGTCGGTGGCTGCGGTGCACCAAGAGGTTGATCTCGGCCTTCGTGAGAACTCGCTTGGGAGGTTTTCGCTTGAGATGCTGGTTCTCTTTCACCCAAGCACGCTTGACATCTCGGACGAAATTGTAGCTCAACGCCTCTTTGCGGACCAGGACGTCGTACAGGCTGACGATGGCTTGCAGGTGTTTGTCGACGGTGTGGAACAGGACGGCCTCGTAGAAGGTGCACGAGTCTTTGCCGCACTTCGTAAGATCTTGTTTCTTGTCGCATGCAGCGCCGTTCTTGATCGGGAACCCCTGACGACGAAAGTGACGGCAACGCTGCGAATAGATGCCGATGTAGGCCCACAGGTCGCGTGCGGCCAGTTTGCTTACAAGGACGCCCGGCCAGGCCGAGAGGAACGCTTGGATCTCGTATCCATAATGCTGGTGGGTGATGGGCTGGAGTCTGGTAGCGTGGTAGTCGCGCCAGCAAGCCCAGATCTCCTCGTTGGTCGTCAGCGGTGCCGCAGGGTTTTCGTCCGTGATCTGTGCCATCCGGATCTGGAACGGCGGCACCAAGTCACTCCTTCAGGATGCCTTGGACGACGAGGCGCTGGTAGATGTCGGTGAAATGCTGGACCTTCTGCTCCAAAGCGGAGACCTTCTTCCGAAGTTCCCGGTTCTCCACGCGGTACTCGTTGCTGTGATCGCGTTCGACCTCGAGATCCCGTCGCCGCGTCTCGGCTTCCTTCTGGATCGCCTGCAAGTACGCGCGGTCCACGACCTTCCCGTCCGCGCCAAGCTTGATCTTCTCGAGAAGCCAGTGGCTCAAGTTGGTCTCGCCGTCCTTGCGGGCCTGCTCACGCAATTTCTCGATCTGCTCCGGCGACTCGAAGTAAACCTTGTACGCGAGTTTGTTGAAGCCACGCGTCCATTTCTGGTACGCCTTTTCCTCCACGAGCGTGAGCGGCAAGCCATCGTTCTTCTTGCGGCGCGCAGATGACAGAACTTGGTCGCGCGGGACTTGCCGAGGCGGCACGGAAGCGACGGCAGCGGGGGCATTCATCGGGCCTATAGTGGGCCGACGTGCTATATTAGGCCTAGCATCACCATTTGCTAGGCCTAGCAACACCCTCATCGGGGTTCAAATCCCGACCGGGGCGTTTTTTCTCTCCGTTTTATCCTGTTGAACGCGAAGGCGACGTGAATTGTACCGGGGCGTCGATTTAGACCTAAAGCACGACACATGGCGTGGCTTCGACTGCTGTCGTGGGGTTTGGGGACGAGTGGGCGCTCAATTCCGACCGTGGCGCTTCCAACCAAATTACGGTTGCATCGCTAGAAACGTTCCGGGATCCGGTCGGAAGCGGCTCCTGCAGTAGGTCGCTGGCCGAAGCGTAGCCAAGTTGTTAAGCTCGGGACCGAAAGGGTGTTTGGCTTGGCCGTTGATGTTCGTTGGTGAAAGACACGTGGGGCGCCGGACCCCTTGAGATGCTTCGGCATGCAAAGACCCATCTCGACCGGGGTAATCCGCTCGACGACCGTCTTGCCTTTTTGGGAACGGACAACGCGGTTGAACTCGCATTGAGGAATTATTGCGCGGTCTCAACCCTCCAAGGGAAGTTGCCACACCTGCAGGGTCAAGAACTGGGAGACCTCAAGTTCGGCGAACTTCTTGATCACGCGACGACTGTCGTGGCCAGTTCAGCGACCTCCATTGCTGCCTCCGACATTGAGGTCATGCATGAAATTCGAAATCGCCTTTATCACTTCGGCTTCGGACTTTCCGTGGAGCCTGCCCTCGCCGGGCTTTACTTTCAATTGGCTTCGGACCTCCTTTCCGAGTTCTTTGGCGTTAATCAGCGGGAGCTGGCGAACCCGACTAGCAACTTGAGGCCGGACGTCAAAGCCGAGCTGGAAAAGCAGGTACTCAACGAAATTGAGAATCAGCGATCCGAAATCATTAGCGCTTCGATGAGACGAGCAAAGGCCGAGGGCACGCTCCAGGGTCGACGGCGGACGCGGGGGCTCACCGAGGAAGAGGAGACGTTGATCCTCAAGTTGGATACCGAAGGATACGGTCAGAAACGCATCGCGAATGAAATCAATCGCCGCAGGGCGCTTCGGCATAAGAGCCAAAAAAGGGCCGGCCAACCGTTGCTTACTGACTACCGCCGAGTTCGCTGGAGGCTGCTAAAGCTGCGCAAGGAGAAAGGGGGGGAAGCCGCTGAACCTGTCTGAAGAGGAAATGATGAGGCGCAGGGCGAGCGCCGCGCTGGACCTTCTTTACCACGCCCGATCGCACATGGACTTTCTTGATATTGAAAGTGGCTACGATCGAAGAATCGCGTTCACTAGCGTCGATAACGCCGTCGAGATGATTTGTAAGGTTCATCTCCGTCTACCAAGTTCCTATTTTCCCGGGGGAAAACCGCATCGCAACACCATTGAGCAAGCCTCACGTGGTTTCAGCTCCGCCTTGCAGCTTTGCTACAAGATTTCACCCGCGCGCCTGAACTCCGTTTCCCTTGAACGCGTTGAATTCTTTCACAGGATTCGCAATTCTCTCTACCATAACGGGGCGCGTCTATCAGTCGAGAAGGCGGATCTTGAAACCTATGGGACGGTCGCGCGGACCCTCGCGAAGCAGCTGCTTGCCGTGGATGTTGACCTAGAATCGCCTGTGTTGAAGACGCTTCGTGGGGAGGTGTTTTCCGAAGTGGAAGCCCAAGTTAGGCAGCGAAGGAAGTTGGAGCATGGGGTGCGTGTCCGGGCGGGAATCGAAAAGGCCCGGGCGCTTGGGAAACAAATCGGACAGCACCACAAGAAACTCGTCACGAGCGACGAGTTGAGTGCCGCAGCGAAGCGTCTGCAAACCATGGGCATCCGAACGGTAACGCGGGAATTGAACCGGGAGCGGGGCGTTTTCGAATTGGCCGGCGATGAAGCGAGACGAGAACGCATGATCAGTTTCAATACGCTGAAACGTGAGCTGATCAAGGCCGGGCTTTTCACTTGGAAAAAGAAGGGAAAAGTCCCACCTGATAAAGCGAAGACGCCTTAGCAGAAACACGCTGCGACCAAGAACGGCACCAACCCGGTCCGTAGTTCGAAACGCGCAGAACGGACCGCTACGTTCCGATGCGTAGCATGTCGGAGAGCAGCGCGTCGAGTTTCTCCAAGTCGGGCTTCGCGAGACGTCCTGCGGGGCCCGTGAGGTACTCTCGGTCCAGGTGTCGCACTTGGAAAACTAAGGCGACGCTCCGCTCCTTCAATCCGTTTGTCGAATCAGGTTCGACCACGAAGGTGTAAGCGAACTTGGTTCGGTCCATGGTCGTAGTCATCGGCACGACCACGACCGACTTGGACGACGGAAGATCCGCAAGAACAATTGCCGGTCGGTGCCCCGCCTGGCCGTGACCTTGAGGCTTGCCGAGGTCGGCCCACCAAATCTCCCCTTTCGCCAACCCCGGTGACACCGTTCTTCAACCTACGATTTGTCCGACTTGCGCGTCGCGCGCTCCCAAGGCTCCATCTCTTTCCGCAAGCTCTCGATGTCCTTCGCGGTCGTTTCGGGGAAAAGCTGCTTGATCCGGGCGATGCCGACAACGACTTCCCGCTCGGGAATGAAGGGCTTTAGGTCCTTCAGTTTGGCAATCGCGTCGTCTTCGGACAGGTTGTCGTGGCGCCGGAGAAAGTCATACGTGGCTGCAACCTCGAGTTGCGTCGAGCGGAGCTCAATGTGTTCTCGAAGCTTCTCGACAGCTTGAAGATCCTTCTTGGTGAGGGCGTCCTTCTTGGGCCGCTCCTTCTTTCCAAGCTCGTTCTCGTAGATGTCCTTGGTGAGTTGCGGCGCGTACGTGCCACGGACATACAGGCTGAACCGGTAGGGAAGTGCGACGCCAAGCCGCTGCAGAAGGTAGGCGACCTTCTGGGCCATCAGCTTCGAGTCGAAGTCGTTGACGTCGACCTTGATCCCGAGTTTCTCATACGCGGCAAGCGCTTTTTCGAGTTCGGGTTTCATTTCGGTGCCTCCTTCAGCCATTCCTGGAGCCAAGCGCGGACCTTCGCGAAGTCGGCGCGACCTTCATTGGTGATCCGGTAAACGGTGAGTAGCTTCCCACCGACGTTTACCTTTGGCGATTTGGGAATGTATCCCATCTTCTGGAGGGCATAGATGTTGCTGAGGAGCTTGCCGTCACTCATTTTGAGGGCCACCTTTAGTTCGCGAAACTCGACGCCGTCGGGGTAGTAGTAGTTCAGGATGCCGAGAAGTTGGACTCGCGGGAGCGTGAAGATCTTGCTGTTGAGCGATCTGGCCTTCTCCAAGAGGGCCAGGGTGTCCCCGTACACCAAGAGGGTGTAATCGGGACCTGCATTAACATTTTCCGCAACATTGCATTTTGATGTGACAAACAATGTTAAATAGGCCAGCTACAAACAGAACGACCACGCGCCCCTATCGGTGCATCAGATGCGGCGATGAATCAACAATCGAGTCGATGGCATTCATTTCGGCCAGTGGCCCTTAGGACTATGAGGAGAGGCAGGAGAGATAGAGGTGCGGGACCGGGTCGATTTCGCAAGTTAATCCGTCAACCGAAACGCGGCCCGGACGTGGGGTCAAGCAATTTGTGGGCACAGCGATCATCGCCTGTCTTGGTAGACGACGTCTAGGATTTAGGTCTAAATCAGTGCTCAAATCCCGACCGGGGCGTATTTTTCCTGTTTTTCCTCCTGTTGGACTGAACCCCAAGGCGAATTGTACCGGGGCGTCGATTTAGACCTACGACAGCGAAGACGAGCCAACAACGTGCGTTTCCATTTGGAGGAGTTGGTAGGCTTTCAGGCGGCATTCCTTAAGTAGCGCCTCCTCGCATTGCCAATGGAGGCGACTCATTTGGCGTACCCGGAGCCCATCCCAGAAATTACGGGCCACCAAGCCAAAGAATTCCTTGAACGCCTCAAGAAGTTCAAGCTGACCGCGGCCCAGAAGAAGGTTTTCCGCGGCGCGAAGGATTTTTACAACGAAAAGAAGCCGGAGTAGGCATTCCATTTGGCCGACGACCCCGACGGCCGTCCGCCGAAGATCCCGGCGCATGAACTGAAGTTCCAACGCTTTCGAGAAACTCGGGACGTCGAGTCCTTTGATTGTGGCAACCGGGATCTCAACGAGTTCCTTTGTACCGAGCAGGTCAGCGAGTACGAGAAGGAAGGTTTTGGATCGACGTACCTGGTGTATTGGAAGGGAAAACTCGTCGGGTACCTCACCGTCTGCGCCGACTCCCTTCGCGTCGAGTATCTCCAGAAGCACAAGTCTTTCTCGAGGTTCCACGAGATGCGGATGGACAGCATCCCGTCGCTCAAGATCGGCCGGCTGGCGACCGACAAGCGCTACAAGCGGCGCGACATTGGAACCGCCTGTCTCGTCTATGCGCTGGGTATGGTCCAAGCCAACGCCGTCGCGGCTCGCCTCATAATCCTCCAAGTGGAGCCAGGTTCCGAGGACTTCTACCTCAGCCGCGGCTTCAAGTACGTCCACGAGACTCGCAGCGAGAAGAAGCGCGTCAAGAAGACGATGTTCCTAGACGTGCAAGCAGTTTAGAAATTAGTATATACTGCGGATATACTTGGGGCGCTGTGCCAAAGGAAGTCGTCCGTCGAACCGTTACAGCGTTAGGGAACGGGGCTCACGTGACCGTTCCAAAAGCCTGGCTCGGAGACGAGGTCGTCGCCGTGCGCGTCAAGGACCTCGTGTTCATGGCGACCAACGGCCACATCGCCGACTCGGGCGATCCGCCCGCGGTAGTCGATTCCGTCGGGTATCGCGCCTATTTCGAGAACGACCTTGGAGAACAGATGGTGTTCCAGGCGGATGGCAAGCGGGCGACCATCCGGCACGGTGACGCTGGCTGGGAGACCATGTGGCACCCAACGGTGGTGGGGCCGGGCGAGGTCATGACGGGCGGAATCATCCTCCGCGACGAAGAGAAGCTTTTCTTGCGGGCGTGCGCGGAGGCCGCGCAGCTTCCCATGTCGGAGCCCGAGACCGACATGGAGCGAGCCGTCTTGAAGGCCAGTCGCGCCAAAACCAAAGGCGAGCGAGAAAAAGCGCTTCGGGAGATCGGGATCCTGATTGAAGCCCACGCAAAACGTCGCGAGGCAAAAGATGGCTAATGATTCGGACGTGCAGCTCCCGGTATGGGCACGGATCACCTGCGCGGTGGGTCCCATTATCGTATTGGGAACGGTCGCACTGCTAATCGCTCTCGCGCTTTGGGCGGGGGCGCTGACGGGCGTACAAAGCGTGTGGGCCAGCGGATGTCTAGGATCTGTCGCGTGGGCATTGGTATGGCACGCCGGCCGCGTAACGCTCGGATCCACTTCGCCAACCTAACCACAACCCATGACCTTGTTTTCCGAGTGCCGGCGTAGGTGGACCGTCGTCCGCGGTTAGGTCTAAATCAATGCTCAAATCCCGACCGGGGCGCTCCCAATTTTCCTAGAAAGTAGCATCACTTCCGCCAAGGCTGCCGGGAATTCATGTTGTTGACGAGGAGATCAGCATCAATCACCGAGCGAAGATTGTCTCGCTGTTTTTGGGCCGTTGCGGCATTACCAACATGGCCGGTTTTCAGTAACGGGGAATCAGAAACACTCAATTACTGATAATGCCATTTATCGGTAATGGTAATACTGAAACCCGACACTTCGGCGGGATTCAAGCCTTCTTTACCAACCGGGCCAGAGTTTCTCGCGATGAACCGCGACGCGCTGCGGCTTGACGGTCGGCTCGATGCGAGTCTGCTTGGACCCAACATCCATCGCTTGCTGTTGACCATGGCTCGGCTTCGAAACGTGGTCAGCACCATGCGGATCGAAGGAGAGAAGGTCGACCTCGAGGGCGCTCGAAAAGCCCTCGAACTTCAGAAAGGGGAAACCGCGGTCGAAGAGCAGGTCATCCGACTCGCAAAGGAGTACACTTCCCTTCACGATGCGAAGCCGAGCAAGCTTCCAAGATTCTCCGTCGAGTACATCCTCGCGTTGCACAAGAGGCTCTTCACGGGCCTGTATGAGGAGGCCGGCCCCGGCCTTCTCAAGACCAAGCCGAACGGTGTGGGCGATACGGCGACCGGCGAGTTCGTGTTTCGGGCGACTCCACCGGAGCGAACAGAGCGCGAGCTCGAGGTCCTCTTCGGATGGTTCGAACGAAGTGCGATGGATTCTCCCGGACTCGTGACCGCTGGCATATTCTTTGCAGAGTTCGAAGCCATTCACCCGTTTCACGACGGAAACGGCAGAGTCGGACGGCTTCTGAACCTCATTGCTCTCAAGAGGATGGGTCTTCAGAACGTCGCGCTAACGCCGCTCGACGGACGGTACTACCACACGCAACACGACTACTACGCCAAGATCGCGAGCACGAACACCGGCAAGACGTACATCCCATGGTGTCGTTACAACGGCCAGCAGGTCGTGAAGGCGTACGAAATCGCAGCCCGCCGGTCGGATCTAAAACCGCTCCTGGACCAACAAACCCGTGCGAGCACGCGGGGTCTTCTCGAATGGGTCGTGTCGAGGGACGCCTCGCCCTTTGGCCATCGGGACTTCCCGAACCCAAAGCAGTACAGCGTCGAGAGCGTCCAAAAGAGCCTGGGGCAACTCGTAGAGCAGGACGTGCTCGTCGCAACAGGTGAGCGGAAGGCTCGCCGATACCAGCTCAGCACCACGTTCCTGCGCAAGCTTTACGGGGGCAGCTTTGGCTAGGGCTCATCGTCTCGTCCGGCGGCGGCAACTCGGGTTCAAATCCCGACCGGGGCGTACGTTCAGACGCGTAATCATATAAATATAAGGCGTGTCTAAACGTAATATGTGGCTCGCGGCAACCAACTTCTCTACGGCATCGCCGAGGCCGTCTTCAGGGGCCAACGCTTCACCGACCGTTCTGCCTTGGCGCGGTCGCTTGGCACGACCGCCAGCAGCGTCGCTCCCTGGGCGCATCGACTCGCCTTCCATCGGGTCCTCCAGGACACACCCGAAGGGTTGCGTTTCGATGAGGACCGGTTCCTGACCTACCTCACGAGTCTTCGGGTTGCCACGCTGCAGCCCGAGCCGGAGTTCGTTACGCCGCTTTCGGCGGACGACGCACTCGGGCGTCTTCGAGGCTTCGCGAACACGACGTGCATGTTCACGGCTGGAAACAGCTGGGCCTTCTTTGAGCCCCGGCGTGACCTCCACGTGTACGTCGATCGTCCGTCGCTGCCACAGCTTCGGATTGCAATTCCCCGTTCCCGGGGGCCGAGTCCCAACGATACGCGGGTCCAGGTATACGTGGAGTCATTGGATCAGATCCCCCACGTGAACCGGCAGGGGCATCCAGTAACCACGCCCCTGTTCACCACGGTCGATCTTCGGGCCCATCCCGAAGGCGGGGCCCACGCCGAATTCCTACGCCGGAACCTCTTGCCACGGATTCGAGGGCAGCCGGCATGACGCGCCCAAGCGACAGTCATTGGAGCCTGCTGACGCCGGCGCAGAAACGGAAGACGCGGATCATTCTCGAGACGCTTGGGTCCGAACGGATTCGCTACGCGCTTGGCGGCGGCTGGGCGGTGTACGCCCACGAGGCCAGTACGCCCAGCGTAGACTGCGACGTGTTCATGAAAGGCAACCTGCCGAAACGCGCGGTCGCCAAACTGTCCGGCGAGGGGGTCCGAATTGGCGCGCAACAGGATCTCGAATTCTTGCCCCTCGACCAGCCAATGGAACTGCTGGGAACGGGCGAGGAGGACCTTGGCATCGCCCCCGTCTCATACGTCCCCTCCAAAATCTTTCGGGGACGCCTCGAATCAAGAACCCTGTCCCTCGACAAGCCGGTGAGAGGCGTTCAGGTTCCGGATCGTGTCGCGCTCGCCGTCACGAAGTTGTGCGCTTTGCAAGGCAGAAGTCTCGCGTACCGGAGCTTCACGGACGGCGAAGCACGGATGCGGCTGGGGCCGGTGGCGACGCCCCAAATCCTGAGTCTTGGCCAATCCTACTATCTTCGAAAAGCGGGCAAAGATCTTTTCGACGCGAGTCTTCTTCTCCAAACGCCGGACGACGTCGATGCCACAAAAGAGCTCGCGGGTCCCTCCATGTGGAACGTCCTACGGGCCGAGGTCGTCGCGTTGCCGGATGCCGTCAAGGAGATGGGAGTCGATCTAGCCCGCCGCGTCGGCAAAGCATCACCGATGACCTTGGTCTCCATGTTGCGCGCTTAACGCCTTAGACCTAAACTGGTGCTCAAATCCCGACCGGGCGTCCCTGCTTTCCTGCAAGAGCAGGGTGATTTTCTTGGTGGCCGCGTGGGGCCGTGGGTCACAGTCCGGTGGCGATTTGGGTTGCATTCTTCCAACGGTACTCCGCCATGGCCTGGAGTGCTTGCTGCATCGCACGTTCGTCCACGCCCAGCTCGCGGGCTTCGACTAGCGCGTAGGCCGCTTGGTTGCGCGCAATGTTGTGGTTGTCCACGTGGCTGGTCTCGGTGACAATCCGACGCATCTGGTATCCCATGACGTTCCAGGTGCTGCCGAATGCCGGGTCCGAGTGCGCCACGTCGCCTGTTGAATAGTTCGGGTGGGGTAGGCTGAAGAGGTGTCCCGTCTCGTGCGCGGCGACCCAATTGAACCACTCGAGCGGGTCAGCGCCCGGCCCAACGCGTTCGAAATCGGTGCTCTCGTCCCACACGTCGTTGTAGCCCAACGCTTCGGTCATGATGCGTACGTTTTCCGCAATGAGGCTCGTGCTGATGCGGTGACCTGAGGCGCTCATCATGACCGCGTTGCCGTTGCTGCTCGTGCGTTGGTCGGCAAGATCACCGAACACGATGAGGCTCAGGTATGGTTCACATCCCTCGTGAGGGCGGTGGTACGCGTCGAAGTTCAGGTCGAGGTACGTCTGGGTGACGGCCCGTGCATTGTTTTCCCTCGTGACAAGTTCGAGTGCGGGGTCGTCTGCCGGAAGCTGCAGGACGACGAGATCCACATACACGGGGTCCTGGGTCAGGTTCTCGAAGGTGGCCTTTAGGCGTTCAATGTCCAATGTTTCGTCCCAGGATTGAAGACCGAGAGCAGCGGGGGTGAGGGATGTGTTGCGGACCGCCAGGATGATGGTTACTGCGTGGCAGGGCAGCGTGGTCGGGGGCCATATCGGCATGTGCAATGCTCGGATGGCGGTGGCTCGTTCCACCCAGGCTGCGATGCTGTGGGCCGTGACCGTCGTCGCCGGTGTGTGGTGTGCCTCGGCGCTGCCCACCCACGGGTCGGGCTCCGCGAAGGGGTCCCACACCAGTAAGCCATGGCGTTCACCGAACGTGCGAACGGGTTCACGCCAGCCTACGTTGCCGTCGTAATGGTACGCATGACCGCGTGAGCCCGGATCGAGGACGACAAGGGCTGTGATGCCTTCGGGCACGGCGTGGACCTTCGGCAACGTGGCGGCGAGGTGATCTTCGATCTGCCGGCCATGCAACACTTTTCCTGAGAAGCCGGTGAGGTCGGCGTGACCGGCGTGTGCGGCCGTCGTCAGGAATTCATCGAACCCGGCCTGCCACGCCTCGTCGGGTACGTGGACGTCGAAACGGGCGGTAGGCACGAGTGCGCCGGCCCCGGATAGCGTCAAGGGGGTCAGAGTCTTCGTCAAGTCGGCGGCCAGATCGGAGGAGAAGCCGATGAGGAACACCGGCACAGGGATTTCCATGTGGACTCGGCCGTCTTGGATGGTCACCTTGGGCACGGCATCGCTCGGTTCTGGACGAACGGGTTCCTGCGCCTCGTTTGCGAAGCAACCGGAAAAGGCCGGCATGGCAAGCAACAGGAGGAACGCGACGTTTCGCATCGTCTGTCGCTAGACCTGGTCGACCATTTCTTGGTACCGGTGCTCAAATCGCCAACCACGGCGACAGTTAACCGAAGCTCAACGTCATCGCGCCGGTCTCCCAGTCTTGACTGGGCTGCTGCGCCGTTCGTTGGCGCACGTCGACGCCCGTTCCTTAAGGCCCACCACCCGCGCCCCGCAACAGCCCATGCAGGCCAGGATCAGGGTCCATTCCTCAGCCCGAAACGGGGGCGAGTAAGGGTGGGGAACAATGTTTCGCACCCTGGGGCGCGTCAACATCAATGGTTTCGCCAAACTCGACGAGGCCGGCTTACTGGTGCAGGGGATCCTGCGCGGCGAGCCAGCGCTCCAACGTCCTGCTTGTTTGTTCATTGCGTGGGGATAAAGGGACCGTTGACCCTGTACCGTCCCAGCGGTCGCGCCCGGTTTCTCGCGGTTCCCTCGTTGTCCGTTTCCTGGGGGCACGCGCTTCCTTATCACGGTGGCCCGTAAAGCCAAGACACAACATGGTCACTAGGGATACAAAACTCCGCCAGACGCAAACTCGTGCGAATTTCAGCGCCGTCCTCCGTCTGGGGTGCATCCAACGCCGCCAAGAACGCCACGCCGACCCTTCGCGCCTTGAAGCGGTATCCATCGAGCGGCGGACGCTGCGCTCGGGCGTCATTCAATGACGCTGCGGGCCTCGCGTGGGCGCTCGCCGCGCGTCACGCGCGTGACCGTCGCGGCCCTAATCATCGCCTCCGCCTTCCTCGTTACGATGTTGGCGTCCACCAGCGCCAACCACAATCAATCCGCCACGGTCGGCGCAACGACCGTGAACATGACGTTCGACCATGACGGGGACAACGAGTGGTGGGTCGAGGTCTTGGTCAAGGACGCCGGCGGCGACGGCGCGATCACCGTCGAGGCCCGTCCCGAGAGTGGCACCTACCACCACTTGCAGCAGAAGTCGATTGTCAACGGTTGGGCAAAGTGGGGCACGAACTCACAGGACAAGGTCCGGGTCCCCGCCGGCGAGCGGGTGCAGTTCCGCGCCCTTGTGAACGATGCGAGTACCGGCAGCGGCGCCTTCATCGAGAGTTGCTTTTTCACGCATCCCGCGGGCGTCGAGCAGTGCAGCAGCCCCCAACCGTTTGACGGCACCTTCACCGGCGTGCGCGGCAACGAGTGGTGGGTCCAAGCCCGGGTCAGCACCAATGGTCCCAGCATCAGCACGGTCGAGGTCACCCTCGACCAGGGCGCCACGTGGAAGCCCCTTGAGAAGAAGTCCTGGGGCTGGGGCACGTCGACCCGCATCGTTGACGGCACCATGGTCCGCCTACGGGCGACCGCCACCGACGGCCAGACCGATCTCAGCAGCTGCCGACGATGGATCCCAGCAAGCAACCAAGACGCGCTGATCGTCGACTGCCAATCCAGCCAGAGCTTCGACGCCACCTTCACCAACGTCAAGGGCAACGAATGGTGGGTCGAGGCCAAGGTCACGGCCAACCGGCCCGTCCACGCCGTCCTCGTCTACTGGAACGACTGCAGCCAGGAGCCGGCCGCCATGACGTACCAAAGCGACTGGGGCAAGTGGGTGCTGGGCCGCACGTTCTTCGAGACCGGTACCAAGCTGGTCTTCGAAGCCCGCGGCGAGGCCGGCAGCGAACGAAGCGGCGGCTACGTCTGGGCCCAGGCGACGCCCGCCAGCGGGTGTCCCGAGGCGCCCGCGTGGCCCAAACGTGGCACGAGCTACGTCGACTACTTCGTCGACATCGGCGGAGGAAGCAAGGACGTCATGGACGTCCACTTCGCGTACGACGCGAATGGCGTCTGGCAGGTCGCGTGCGAAATCGACCACTTCAACGAGAACACTGGCGAGACCACGCAGGAGACGGTCCATGCCTCCTTCCCGCCACCCACCGGCCCAACCGACGTGACGTTGGGACAGGACGTCTCGGTGGGCACGGTCGGATTCTGCCAACCCGACGCCTTCGGCGCGACACCCGACACGATGGGGACCTACGAGGTCACGCGGAACGGCACCACGGTCCAGGCCGCGACCTGGGAAGGACCCTTCCACTGCAGTTGCTACCACGTGTGGAGCCAGAACACCGGCCTCACCTTCAGCTGGGACGTCGTCGGCCAGACGTTCCACAGCGTCGGACGCATGCAGGACACGGACGCCCCATTGCGGACCGCAACGGCCTAGGGTCCCCCAAAGCGCGGAAGGGAAGGTGACTTGGTTGCCGATGATCCTTCCTCCGCGTAAATCCCGACCGAGACGTTCACTTCTCACCCGGCGTTGGTGCCGGGGCCGAGCGGAATGGCGCAGAGCCGTCACTCGCTCGTCGGCCACTTCTTGGCGAGCCGAACCAGAAGTCCCCGATCGTTTTCCCTTGTCTGGACGACCGCCGTGCTCGCGCGGCGTTTGATCATTCGAACTTTCGGGGCCGGGACTTTTTCGTGCACGTTTCCGAGCGCCGGTCCCAAATCTTCGGACAACGTGGATACCGTCGAGCTTGTCGAGACGCCCTACTTCTTTCCGCCGGGTTTCAACGGTCGGCCGTGGATGTCCCGGCGCTCGCGGGCTTCCTCCTCCTTCCTTCGGCGTGCCGCCGCGCCCACCTTCTGGTCCTTGTAGGAAAAGGAGGCCTCGCCCACGCCGGCCGTGGAGCGGACATGCGGTGTGATCGAGACCACGGACCCGGCGCCGACAGTCGAGCGCCCGAGGCGCAACGCGAAGCGGCCCAACGCGGGCCCGTGTTCGGGGCCTTCCAACACGACCGGTTTGGAAGCGACAAAGCGCACGCGGGCGACGTCGCCCTTGGCCAAGGACGGCCGGGACGAAACGGTCTCTTCGCCGGACGCCGGGTCCAGGCGCGACAGGACGGAATCGAGGCGCACCGAGACGGCAGCCGTGTGGCAGTGGAGGGTCGCCGTCCATCCGGGTCCGGCCTGGCCGATGTCGGCCGTGATGGCGACCCGGGCCTCGAACGCGTCCACGGCGACCGGCGGCTCGTC
>CAYOZB010000016.1:0-33118 GCA_964408365.1 uncultured Halobacteriales archaeon
CGCTCCATACCTACGGAGAGACGCGGAACTTGCGAGTTAACCATTCTGGATGGGAGGGGAACGCATCTGGCTTCTCACTAGGCGGACCCTCTTGCCGAGCCGGCTTCTCTCCGTCGCGCTGAATGTCCGATTCGCCCGCTTGAAAGTAGGCGTCGCTTCGTGTCCCATCCCCATCCATCGAAGGTATTCTCGGAAGGCGCCGCCTGCTTCGTTGGTGCGCGTCACTGGGGACGCATCAGCGTCGGCGGGTTTTGGTCGCCCCAATCGCGCAGCGTGAGGGTCCGGCTCGTGACCGTGTTCGTCGTGTAAGATTCTCTGGCCGCGACCCCCGCTGGGCCTCGGCTTCCCGATCGAAGCACCACGCAGAGCCTGGCGACTTCGTTCTTATATAACAATGTTGGATGGTTTGGAAACAGTCGCCAGCTGACCGGCACGAGGTGCTGCCAGGTCATGATTCCGTATGCAAGACGGTAACATCCGGCTGACCTACTGGGGGAAGTCGCGGCTTTCGCGGTCAAAAGTTCGTGGCTCTCCTAGAACGTATTAGTCGTGTCATGCCCCCTGGAGGTCCGCGCGAAAACAATCCCCACGCATGGATCGATGCGCAGCGTGTCATGGAGCGGCTCGATTGTTCGCCGCGAAAGTGCATCGCGCGAAACTTCTAAGTAATCCGAACGACAGCGCCTCTATCGAGGTGGAGTTCCTGTTTCGTAAAATGAAGCCAATCATGCTCGCCCTTGTCCTTGCAAGCCTGTCGTCCATTGTTGCGGCCGAAGAAACCGAAGGCGATTGTGATGGGCCGTACTTCGACCGCCATGGCATGCAGGTCACTTACTCGACTCCGACCATCGGTGACGATAGCCGCATGTGCTGGGAAAGGGAGACCCTCGATCTCGGAACATGCGACGAACCAATCGATTGTCCGCCCGAGTCTTCGGACGCAACCGGATCGGAGCCTTCCCCGGAACCCGAACAGTCTCAAGAGGAACCGTCCGAGGCAGAGCCCAGCGAGGACGCCGAACCCGCCCCGCCGTCGAATGATGATGAACCCTAAGGCCAAACCCGATGCACGAACGAACACATGACTCGCGCAGTCGCCTTTGCGCCTTGGCCATCCTCACAAGCCTCATCCTCGCGGGCTGCGTTCAAGGCGAGCCCGAACCAGACTCCACGGACGACTCCCCGTCCACGAGCACAACCCCATCCGTGCCGACGTCCGGCTGCGCACAAAATGGCGCCGCATGCGAACCGCCCGCGCCGCCCACTGACAAGGCAACGGGCCTCCTCCTGCGCGTATCAAACTGCACCAACGTCGGCCACACATTGGACATCCCCAACGCGGCCTTTGACGCAGACTATCCGCCAGGAACGCGCGCCGCCAACTCGGCGGCCGCCGTCGTGCTGATTGAAACCTTCATCTGCGAACAGGCCATCAGCGAGTCGAGCGTCGTCTCGCCCTTCTACGCGTCCTTCCTGGGAGCCGGCATCGATCCTCCCGGCCCGACGGCGCAGGACGCCGGCCAGACATTCGTCGGCTTCGAACTCGTGACCAATCATCCAGAGCTCGCACAAGCGGGTCGAGGCGCTGGCTGGCAAGTCTTCGAGAAAGGCCCTTTCGCGCTCGATCACCCCGCCCCCGCATCGCAAGAAGAGGCCACGCCCTACGAGCTGCGCGTACCCGAGACGGAATCCCTGTACACGTTCCGCGGCTCCATGTGGTCAAAGACCTCCGACGCCTCCAGCGTCAGCGCCAAACTCTGGTACTACTCACTCGCGGGCGACCAACGCCACTTGCTCAAACTCGACTACGTCGGCAGCGTGGCCGCCGTGAGCCAGCCGGCCTCGGCTCAATTCGCCGACGAATCCTACTGGACCGCGACCGCGCCCTCGGCCGTCTGGGAAGCCTTCAACTCATACCGGTTTGACACGAGCGGCACGATCTCCCTTGAAGCGATTCCAGAATTCTGACGCAACCCCGGCCAGGCAGAGGACGCCGTTTCCTTTCGCTTGCACCATCGGGCTGGTGGTCATCCTCAGCCTTAGCACACCGGGGGGCGCGGCCCAAACACAAGGCCTTCTAAGCATGGAAACGCCGGCGCAACTGGTGGGCGACGACCTCGCGGCGGCGTGGGAGGAATCGACCTACATTGCCGTCTATGACGTGGGCAATCAAACGTCGGCGCACCTGAACTTACGCGGCACGGCCCAACACGCGGAACTGCTCTACTACGATCAGGAATACTTTCATGCCCCGGGTTCGGAGGACGGATTTTTCTCAGTCCCCAACACGGAACGGTTCAACCCCGTGCCGCTTCAGGCAAACAACGTCTCCATCCGGATCGTCCAGCCCCTTCAGAACTTCAGCCTCGTCATCCGCCACCACGACGTCGGCACGGTGACCTTGCACGAGGGCCTCGCCAAGGCCCCGTTGCGCGACAGCCTCTTGTTGACGCCCATCGGCCGCGGCGAGACACACTTGCAACCCGCCTACGATCGCTACAATTGGACGCCCAATTTCATCACCCTCGGCCTCGAAGGTCCCCACCACCACTTCGAAACGAATCACGTCTCCGGCGACCTCGTTGGCAACGTCGACGTGTGGATTGGGCACGCCGTCATCGAAATCGTCGCCGACGGAAAACGCTCCACCGTGCGCCTCGATACGCGCGTCGACTATGGCGCGACCGCCCTCGATGTCGGCCGAAACGAGTACGCGCACTTCAACGGGTCCATGCTTCGCGGGACCTTCGACGCCAAACTAGCGTTCAACCTGAAAGCTCCCTACGTCCGACTCCTGTCACCCACGCCAACGTTTGCCAACGTCACCACCCTCTCGGCCCCGCTCGTGGAAGGACAATTACGAAGTCCGGTTCAGAACGTGACGTACCGGGACCGGCCCCATTTGGATATCGTCGGCGACTTCAGCCTTGCCTTGGAGCCACCCGTTGCGCGGCCGGGCACGAACGACTTCGAACCCGTCATCCGAACCGCCCTTTTTGGCCAAGTCGACGGAATCACCGTCAATCGAGCCACGACGATCCCGTTCGACTCGTATGGTACGATCGCGGCGACGGCCGGGCTCGGGGCCCTCGCCGTGCTCTTCTGGTTTGTCCGCCAACACATCGTGGACCTTGCGGCGCGATGGTTCGTACCATTGTACTCGTTGCTTCGACGCGACGATTTGCTGGACCACCCCACACGCGGCGCGATCCATCGCGCAATCCACCAAAACCAGGGCATCAGCTTCGAAGGACTTCGCGCGGCACTCACCAGTCCGGACAACAAGCCCATGGCGAACGGCACCCTGCTTTACCATCTCTGGCGCCTGCGACAAAAGGACCTCGTTCGATCCTCCCAAGCCGAAGGATCTCGCGTATACTTCACAAACAAGCATGAGAACGACGAGGAGCAGGCGCAAAGCGTTCTCCTGGCAGGCAAGGCCGCGCGCACGCTTGCGCGTTCCGTGCTAAAACGTCCAGGCCTAACTCACATGGAACTCGCCGCGTCATTGGGAGGACCCATGTCGACGGCCCGGCAGCGATGCCGGCACCACGTCCAAAAACTGGTCCAGGCGGAACTCATCGTCCAAACGATCGACGGCCGACAACGGCGTTACCACCCGACCGAGCGACTCCGCGACCTTCTACGACCAGACGCAGTGGCGCCGGCGCCTACTGCAGCTGTCCTGGAGTCCATCACGGCCAAACCAATCGCCTAAAAGGAAAACCCAGCCACCAACACCCTTTTCACCCCGAAGCGAAAGGAAAACCCAGCCACCAACGCGAGTAATTAGTCTTGTTCGAGTCGGGTGCCTCAGCGGTGGAGTGAACTCCAATGAGTGGCACACGACGCATCCTGACGACGAATCTTCAACGAACCGTTGTAATCGCGGTCATCCTAGCGCTGCTTCCGTTGTCAAGCATCGCGACGGCGCAACCAGAACCAACGAAGGCTGCGGCCCCGCCACGTATGTCGGACGCCCCCGACCTGTTGGCCGAACTCATGCCACCCGCCGAGTGGACGGGCTCCGGCGCCATCACCATCAAGGGACAAATCGTCAGCAAGGGAGGCGCGGCCGCCGCGACGTCCGCCCAGCTCGTCTTGGAAGGCGCCAATACGAACACGGTGCTCGAAGAAGTCGCGGTGCCCGCCCTGGCGCCGGGTGAAACATTCCAAATTTCCTACCCATGGAATGCGCGCCCCGGCCTATCCAAACTCATTCTCATCATCGACCCGCAGGGCGAGGATCCCTTCGAGAACAATCAAGCCTCCACCTGGGTTGGCCGAAACCACGCCAACCCCAAGCAAATGGAGAACCCATTCCGATTCGAGCGCCTAGACGGCGGCAACGCGCCACCCGCCGAGGTCACAACGGTCGAGGACGAGGGAGCCCTCGAGGTCAGATTCACGCCGCGAAACCACCAAGAACTCGTGGCCTTAGTCGACCGAGACTGGCTCGACAGCCGCGTCGGCCAAACCGCCATCCGGGACGCTGTCTTCGACCTGACCGATCGCGACGGCATCGAATACTACGGCCTTCGTGTGCCGGCGGAAGGATCCACATTCCGATTCGCGGACTTCACCCCCGATTTGGACACCGCGGAATTCGGCCGAGGATCCCTTGCCAACATCCTACTCGACGAACGCCCCATGAAAGTCAAGCTCGCCGCCGTCCCCTCCGTGAAAACCAAAACCGTCCAGGGCGAGACGCCCAACGGAACCATCGAAACCCAAATCGACGAACCCAACCGCCGACTGAGCATCGACTTCAACGACGAAACCCCCCAAGGCCAACCGGTTCTCATCCGCGCGGACTGGCTCAAAACCTACGGCATCACCAACCCCCGATTCGTCCACGAAGACGGCACGCCCATCGACGCCGTGCCCGTCGGAAAATTCTTCAAGATCCAGCCCGAGCACTTCAGCATCATCCACACGTTCGACTTCGGCAACCTGGAAGCGTTCTCCTTGCTGGCACCCGCGGGCAGCAGCGCGTCCACCGTGGGCGGCGACGCCTGGCCCAATGACAGCAGGATCCTGATCCACGCCGACCGCACCGACACCACCGACAAGACCCTGCTCAAAGACTTCGTCCCGCACACCCAGTACACGGTCGAAGCCCAATTCGGCATCAAGAGCGGGGGGCACGGACACTGGCAGGGCATGTACCCCCTGATGCTCGGCAACCGCGCCGACCGCACAAGTCCCCCGGGCGCCGACAACTATGGAGCCCGCGGCAGCATGGGATTCTTCTACTACTCCACCGGCTCCTCATCGCCCCCACAGATCCGCGCCCAATACACGTCCAGCTCCGGCACCACCACCAACGTGTGGACCTGGACCACGGCCGACGGCGGAAGCAGCGCGCTCGACAACTGGCAAGTCACCCTCCGGATCCGCCACACGACCGGCGGCACCTACTTTGAACTCGTGAAACCCGACGCAACCACGAAGGCCAGCGGGGCAATCTCCAACAGCCTCCTCCCGCTCTCCTCCATTGATTCCATCTGGGTCGGCAGCGAAGACCTCGACACGGATTCCTACGAGACGCCCGCCAACGGCTGGGTCGACAGCATCTACATCAAAGACATCACGGGCAACTACGTGAACCAGCTTTGGTCCAGCAGCAGCGGCTGGACCCTCACCGGAAACGGCGCCACCTGCTGCACCAGTGGATACCTCCAACTTACGCCAAACGCGGGAGGGCAAGTCGGCCGAGCGTTATACAACGGCGGCCTCAGCGCGACCAAGTTCAGCGCCGAGTTCCGCGCCTTCTTCGGCGACCACGACGGCGCCGACGGACTCGTCTTCATGTTCTACAAGGAAACCGGCTACACACCCTCGGGCGGCGGCGACATGGGCTTCGTCGACACCGTCGCAGGCGACTCAGGACACCGTGGCTTCGGCCTAGAATTCGACACGTACCAAAGCGGAAACGACGTGGGCGCCAATGCCATTACCGTCATCCGCGACAACGTCGACACCCACCTCGGCACCGCCTACACGGGCGCCGCCCTCGAAGACAACACCTGGCACACGATCAACGTCGACGTCATCGGATCCAAGATCTGGGTTTACCACGACTTATACCTCGCCTACTCCTGCGACTGCATCAGCCAGAGCTACACCGGCTTCGGATTTTCCGCGGGAACCGGCGGCTTTGCGAATTCTCACCTCATCGACTACGTCCAAGTCAGCACCTCCGGATCGAGTCCGCCCCCAAACAATCCTCCCGGAAACCCGACGGCTGTCAGCCCAGCCAACGGCGCCACCAACGTCGCCGTGCCCACCCTCCTCGACTGGACCGCCGTATCCGACTCCGACGGCGACCCGGTCACCTATCAAATCTACTTCGGCACAAGCAACCCGCCATCCTGGTACACCTCCACGACGGACGACTTCAAGTCGATGTGCTGTCTCAACCCCTCCACCCCCTACTATTGGTACATCGTCGCCACCGACAATCGAGGCGGACAATCGCAACCGACACAGACGAGAAGCTTCACGACGGCAAGTGCTGGCGGCTCCCCCGGTTTGAACCAGAACTTCGACGCCGGGATCTCAGGATGGACCATGGTGGGATCTCCGGGCTATTGGCATCAGACCACGCGTCGAAGCGTCAGTCCAAGCCAATCCATGTGGTACGGGAGCGAAAGCACGGGCCTGTGCAACGTCTGCTACGACAACGGCGCCACCAACAGCGGAACCGTGACCAGCCCCGTCTTCACCGTGCCCTCCTCGAGTCCGACCTTGACGTTCAAGAGCTGGTATTCCACGGAAGGCGGCACGAGCTACGACCAGAAGTGGGTCAAAATCAGCACGAACGGCGGCTCCAGCTGGACCAACATCGCGCAGATCAGCGACACGATGAGTCAATGGAACTCGGAATCGTACAGCCTCTCCTCGTATGCGGGGATGTCGGCGCAGCTGCGCTGGGAGTTCAACACGATGGACAACATCGCCAACCAGTACGAAGGTTGGTACATCGACGATGTCGTCGTCAACACGCCGACTCCGAACAACGCGCCCACGCTCGCCTACCTCGGCACCACGGGCTACGAGACCGATGGTGTCAACCCCGATTCCGGCACGGCGGGAACCTCATTTACGTTCAAAGTGCGGTACACGGACGCCGACGGCACGCTGCCCGCATTCGTTCGTGTCCACGTCAGCGGCACCCAAACGTTCACCGCGACGATGACGAAGGAATCGGGTGACATCGCAACGGGCGCCGTATACGCATTCCCCACGACGCTGACCCAGGGTAGTTACCAATATCACTTCGAAGGCAGTGATGCCGTCGCACCAATCGCGCGCCACCCCAGTAGCGGAGAAAAGAGCGGACCCACGGTGGGCAACACCGTGCCGACCCTCACCTACGAAGGCACGAGCGGTTACACGAGCGACGGCGTCCAGCCCGACTCCGGCACCCGTTCCACCTCGTTCACGTTCCGGGTCAAGTACTCGGATCCGGACGGAAATAACCCCTCCTACGTTCGCGTCCACATCGACAACGACGGCGGACGCACCATGCCGTTCTCCGGCCTGGGATCGGTCTTCAGTGGGGCCATCTACACGTACTCGACCACGCTGCCGCCCGGCAACCACCAATACCACTTCGAAGCCAGCGACGGAACCAGCCCCGTCCGCCTCCTAACCAGCGGCGAATTCACTGGCCCCAACGTCGCAAACAGCGCCCCGACCCTCACGTACGTGGGCACCACCGGCTACACGACCGATGGCGTTGAGCCCAACTCTGGAGACACGAACACGAACTTCGTGTACCGCGTCAAGTACACGGACGTCGACGGCGACGCTCCCTCCTACGTTCGCGCCATCATCGATGGCCAGACCCGCACCATGACCCTCTATTCGGGATCCTACTCGAGCGGCGCGATCTTCACCTGGACGCAAACCAACGGCGTGGGCAGCCACGACTACAAGTTCACCGCCCACGATGGGTACCTTCCGGCCGCCGACCTGCCCTCCACCCCGGCCTCGGGCCCATCCGTTTCGCGTGCCACCGGCCTGTACCCGGTGACGACTCCCCTTTCGCCGACCAGCGGCAACTCGGCCCAAAAATACACGTTCGAGGTCGAGTACGTCAACATCAACAACGCGGCGCCCACGGACATCAAAGTGTACATCGACGGCGTCAGCCACACGATGAACTCGAAGCTCTACCAGGCCGGCTCGTTCGGCGCTCCCTGGTTCCCCGACAGCAGCTACAACGACGGCGCCGTGTTCACCATGACGCGCACCGTCTCCGCGGGCTCCCACACGTATTACTTCACCATGACGAGCGATGGGAACACGTACCGCCTGCCCACCTCGGGATCGTACGGCGGGCCCTCGGTCGTCCGCGCCTCCATTCCACCCAAGGCCGAATTCCGCTACGCCTACCAAGAGGGAACTCTCCTCAAGGCGGAGCTCGACACCGGCAGCAAACTCCTCGTGGACGGCGCGCCGAGCTCGGACGATTCCGACTTCGACCCGGTCTCCTACTCTTGGGGATGGGGCGACGGCACCACGGGCACGGGCGCCAAGCCCACGGGCAAGACCTACGCCACCGACAACACGTACCAAGTAAGCCTGCAAGTGAGCGACGTGGACGGCTCCTACCTGCCGTGGGAAGGCGGGATCAAAACCCAGTCGTTCCTCGTGCAACCCAACGAGCTGCGCGCAGGCCCCGCCGAGGGATCTTCGATTCCCACCGCGGGAACCCACTACTACCGCACATTCGTCCCCACGGGCCTCAGCACGTTCCGGTTCGACCTGCGGCCCAACGGCGCCCCCGTCACGGCGGACTTCGACATTTACGTCAAGCGCGGAGTCAAGCCGACGACGAGCAGCTTCGACGCCAAAGGCACGGGCTTCACGGCCACGGAAGCCGTCGTGCTCAATAGCCCCGCGCCCGGCTGGTACTACGTGATGATTCGCGCCGTCAGCGGAAGCGGCGGCTACACGGTCCAGGTTACGCCCAGCGTCGTCCAGACGCCAAGCGTCACGGTCCGCGCAAGCAGCAGCTTCGGCACCTCGTCGGACTTCTGTCACAGCGACGGCTGGAGTCTTAACGGCGGCGCCCAAGCCAGCAATAGCGGCCAAGCATCGCACGACGGTTGGTGCGGCGTCAAGCTCGAGTCGACCGCCGCCAACACGGCGTACCTGCAGCGCTCCATCATGTCCACCACGGCCCCCTTCGCGGCCCAGGTTTGGGCCAGAATCCCCACGGCGACCAGCACGTACGACGAGTACACGGTCCTCCAGGTCGGAACCAGCGCCTCGTCCCCGGTCATCCGGTTGGCGCTCAAGGACGACGACCACCTGCTCGACGTGTACAACGCGGGGGCCTGGACCATGGACGTCGCGCCGCTCCAATACCAGGCGTGGAACTCGGTCCGCATCACCGCCTCCGCCAACGACTGGGTCCTGTACGTCAACGACTCGCCCGTGGGCGTGTACGCGTGGACGAGCTCCGCCATCACCCTGATCGGGCCCATCGGTGATTCCTCGTTCAGCGTCGGCGCCGGCCTCCTGTACGTGGACGACATTCGGTTCCACGTCGGGGACAGCGACACGGACGGCCTGACCGACTACTCAGAGACCCAGGCGCGAACCATCACGGTCGGCGGCGCGTCGCGCAGCGTCACCTCGGACCCGTTCATGTACGACACGGACGGCGACTACCGCTACGACTTCGACGAAGTCCTGACAAGCCCCCACTCGGATCCGCGCGACATCGACACCGACGACGATGGCCTCTTCGACGGCGTCGAAACCAACGTGCGCACCGGCTCCAACCCCCAGGTCGCGGACACGCCCGAGGTCATGCTGATCGACCAAAGCGACCAGAAGGTGGCGTTCGGCGTCAAGTACAGCTACAGTGTTGGCGCCGGCCTCAAGACGAGCTACCTGCCCTACGTCGCGTTCGACGCGGGCGGCGTCCAACACAGCGCCACCCTCTACGGCATCAAGAAGGGCTGGGGCATTGAGGGGCAAGCCTACCACGCGATCGGCGGGTTCCCCGCCAAGATCCACACGGGCATCGGCGTGTCCGTCCTAGGCGCCGACGCGTCTCTGCGGTGGAACTTCGGCCAGAAGGATCCCGTCGTGCGAGAATTCTCGTGGGGACTTGCCACCGTCGGTTACAACGAGGATGGCCAGCGCGAGACCGTCGAAATCCACCTGCTTGACGTCGTATGGGTGCCTTACCTGGCCAACGTGTACTCGTTCTACGACAACGAACAGTCGGGCATGAGCGCGATGATGCAAGACGGCTCGACGCAGCCCGTCCACATCGTCGAGGCACCCGACGGCACCATCCACTACATCGTCGGCGAGGTGATCCTGGAAGCCGGCAAGATCACCGGACAGGAAGTCGATCCGAGCCAACTCGTGCCGACGCCGTTGCCACCGGGCGGCGGCTAGGCACGGGCGGCCGGGACGAACCTTTGATAATGGGAGCAGCCGTGGGCATGAAAGCGAGAATGGCGTTTCCCCCAACCGACCCTCTCCTGGCCGGCGTCACCGCGTTTGCCCTCATCTTGGCAGGCGTCTGCCTCGTGGCGGCCCTGCTCGTATGGATGATGGCGCGGCTGCTGCCTGCGACCGGCGTACGCGTCCACGGGCCGTTCCGTCTCTTCCGCCTCCTCGCCAAGATGGCGCCATGGATCATGGCCGCAGCGGGCATCGCATTGGCCGCGTCCTTCACAATCGGAAACCAAGGCACTGCCTTGGGATTGATGGCAATCGCGGCCGCTGCGTTCTGCTTCTTTGCCTTCGGCTGGACCGTGTACGCGTTGGCCCGCCGGTTCGGCTTGCTCGTCGACACGCGCCGCTTCGAGGTGGTGCCGGTGCCGCGTCGGGACGGACGCTTGTTGACGACGCGAGGCGCCTACGTCGTCATTCTCACCGTGGTATCGCTGGCGGGGACCTTCACGTATCCGGTGTTTGCTTGGTCGTTCCGACAGATCGTGCCACTCGGAATGGCGGTATTCTGGATCCTGCTAAGCGTCGTGGTCGACATCGCGTTGCTCACCTACATTCGGAGCCCGCGCTGCTGGAACACCGAGGGGAAGGCGTGATTCGAGCACTTGCCCCCGCGGCATTCCTGGCCTTGTTGCTGTCGGCAACGATAGCTCCGGTTGCCGCTGCCGAAGCGGTGCCGACCGCCCGCCTCTCGGGCGAGGTCCGGGACGACCTTGGCCGCCCAATCCCCGGCGCCAACTTGTCCATCGTCACCAAAACCGAAGAAAACTACGCCGTCCACGACGCGCAGACCGCGGCCGACGGCTCGTTCGTGGCGAACGTCGAGCAAGGCTTCGTCCAGGTAGTCGTCCAGAAGCCGAATCACCAAACCACCTCCACGGCGTTCTGGTTGCAACACGACCTGCGCCTAGACCTCGTTATGCCCCGCGGCGAGGTCCTCGTGGTGGGCTCCGTCCACGACGCCTTCGGCAATCCGGTTGCCGATGCAACGGTGTCTCTGCGTCGGGTCGCGTCATGCGCCGAATCCATCTGCGCCCACGCTGAAGCGTACTCGGAAGGCAACATTTCGTACGACCCCGGCGACGCCAAAGCAGACGCGTACACGGTAAAGACCGACCCCGAAGGCCGATGGCGATCCAACATCGGCCCCGGAACCGTCCGGATCGAAGTCCAAGCCTCCGGAACGGGCCTTCAATCCACGGTGGTCAGACTGGATCCTGGCGAACGCGTCTTCGCGACCGCCAAGATGCCCCCAATGCCTGACGTGCTGTTCAGTCAGGGGCGCGCGGTCGCCCAGAATGGTTCCCCACTGCCCGGGGCGGCGGTCCGAATCCAGTCGCGCCTGCCCGAATGGACCGGAGAGTGGAACGCCGGGTCCGATGGCTTTTTCAGCGTGACGATGCCGGGGACCACGATGCTCCTGCAGGTCTCCCCACCAGCCTGCGACGCCGAATGCGACGACGCGTTCGCGGACCGCCTCTTCGTTTTGCACCGGTCCTCGCCTGCCTTGGGCGATGTGCGAATGGAGCCACGCAGCCCAAAATCATCGGAAGTCGCAGAAGTGACTGGCTGGCTGCAAGACAACGCGACCGACGCTCCCCTCGCCAACGGCCGCATCTTGTTCGTCTCCACGGCCAACCATGATCATGGGTGGGCGTCGACAGGAAACGACGGCTCCTACCGGATTCGACTCCGGCAGGAACCATTCCTCGTTTATGTGACAGGCGCCAACCACGGTCTGTCGGGTGGCGAATTGGACCTTCGCGGGACCGCAGGCGTACGCCAATCCTTCAGACTCGATTCACTTCCCGGCTCCCCGTATTGGACCATCAAAACATTGGGCGAAGACGAGACGGGACGCACGGGCACATCGGCCCGAGCACCATTGCAAAACCAAGACCTGTCGCAAGAATTCCCATTTGCGGTGTTGGGAAATCAGACCTTCCATGGGGAGGCCGGGGGGTTGGGCGAGCCGATCAGCGATCCAGGATCCGGCATTCCCGGCGCACCAGCAGTCTTTGTGGTGTCCGCCCTCTTCGTGTGCGTCCTTGTGCGACGCCGCCGTTAGTGTTTGGTGTAGACGGCGAACTTGGGCATCCGATCCGCCGGCATGGAGTCGAGTGAAGGCACGGCATCACGACCGTAGGACGAAGGCCTTCAGGCCCGCCTTCGTCGGGCAATCGCGAGGCCGAATAGGATTGCCACCGCGGCGGCGAATCCCATGACCGGCGTCGGCGTGGATTCGGATGTTGAGTCGTGTTCGGTGACGTGATCGGCGGATGACGGCAGGGTTGGGTTGCCCTCGCCGTTGGATGGTTCGACGGCTTGAGCGGTTGCGAAGGGAACGAACTGGGCCTTGCTGAACGCCGCGCCGACTTGCACGAGCCCGGATTCGACGTCCGCGAGCGAGTCGAACAAAGGCACGATGAGGATGCTATTCGGTTGGCCGCCCGCGTTCGATACGATCAGCGGAGTTCCGTCGCGTTCCATCTCGAGCTGTTCTCCGTACGAGTTGGGAAACGCGGCGCCATCGTAATGCAGGATCAAATGGTAGGCCGGCGCGAAGGACCGTCCGCCGTCGACGGATTCGGCCAGGTGGATCCCCCAAGCCGAAGAATCGTCCAGGTCGGCGTGGTCGTACCACATCAGCCACACCCGCGAGCCGGCCGCGGTCAATAGGGGGTTGTAGGCTGGTGCGTCCGCCGGGAGCCCGGCCACATCCGCGTAGCTCCGGACGGTCACGTCGCCTGCGATGCCGATGCGTGCGTACTGCGAGGGGTGCTCGCGACTGTCAATCTGGAAGGCGCGTACCGCCAGGTGCAATGTCTGGGCGGCGTCGATGCTGGCCGCGGAGACTTGGAAATACCAATTTGGGTCGGCGTGGATCTTCTGGGGCGCCAAGAAGGAGAGTCCTCCATCGAGGGAGCGCGTGTACCAGACACTCGTGGTGGATCCTTCCCAGACGTTGAACGCGATCCCGATGATTCCAGTGGGCGTCGCGTCCATGGCCAAGGCGGCGGGACCATCCGGCCATTCCGAATTCGTGATGACGCCGACGTGGTGGACACCGCCTTCAGGGTCCACCATCCAGGTGTGCAGGTTGTACAGGTATCCGATCGGCACGAGGACGCTGCCGTTGGGCAAGGCGACAATGGCGGTGCCGGGGTAGAATCCCGGAAGGTCGCCGATCGCCACGGGAGGACTCGTGCTGAGGTTGACGGGGTCGAAGTTGGTGAAGCCGTGGCCATGCTGGGGCGGTTGACCAGCAATGTACCAGTCCCAGAGGACGGCGACGGTGCCATCGAGGCGTCCTGCGGCCCGGAAGTAGATGTGACTCACATGCGTGATGTGACTCGTCAGCGGGATGGCTTCGCCGAAGGTTCGGCCGCCATCGCGCGACACGCGGGCGAGAATGACGAAGTCTTGGATGTCTTGGCCTGCCTCGCCTTGTTGCTGAACGTAGAAGAGGGTGACCAGGCCGGAGTTGAGTGCCAGTAATTGGCGGTATTGGAAGTGGGTTCCTGCGGGGGCGTCGGCCGCGCGGTAGGCGACCGCCGAGTTCGATCGTGGTGCGTGCGAAGGAGCCGGTGCGATGACGATGGCCTCGCCCGGGAGGTCGCTCGTCGCGTTTCCGTCGACGAGGTCGGTCACGTCGGACTGCGTCGGCAACGGGATTGCCGCGTCGATTGCTTGCACCGTATAGTTGACGCCGCTTCGAAGGTCTTGGATTCCCACGGGCAATGTCTCGTCCTGCGGTACGGTGACGGGGACGACTCGGTCGACGACGGTTTCGCCAGTCGGGTCTTCGTGGCTGACGACGACGTTCAGGTTCGCCGGGCCGGACGGAGATTCAAGTTCGACGGCCAACGTCGTCACGTTGGCGTCGGCCTCGGGCGTCATGAAGGAGGGCGCCGTCCCCAAGGCCGCCGTGATTTCAAGACTGGGGGCCGTCGTGGTTTGCGCGCAAGCGGGCGCCACGAGGGTGACCAAAAGGACAAGGAACAGGGTCTTTGGCGCCGTTTGGTTCATGCGGTGGCCACGAGTCCTTACTCTCCTATGAAGGCGTCGCCGGTTCAGGGAAGGGGGTCAACCCGAGGGTATCCCGAACCACCTGTCTCGGCGCCGGCTCCGCCCGCCGCCGGGAATGCCTCGTCGGCGGCCTCGACCAAGGCCACGACAAATATTCGACGTACCTCATGTGGCCCACTATGAACGACGCGACAGACTTCCACCCCAACCGATGGTCGAGCGACTTCGGCGACTTGGGCGGATCGATCCGCGGCCGGGGCCCCGGCTGGACGTACTTCCGCGAGGGGGAAATCAGGCCAGGATTACCGGACACCGGAGTTTTGGGGGTCGGAGGGTGAGGGTCGCCGTCTCCGCCCTCCTCTTTTCCCTTCTCCTTCTGGCAGGTTGCACGGAAACTGCCCCCGCCACGCTATCTAGCAGCGAGCTAAAGTTGGGGGTGTTCCTAGGCACGGTCCGCACGCAGCCCCCCGAGCTGAACCTCGATGTTCAACTCATCAACGATGGCCCTGACGACGTTTCCGTAGACCGCCTTGCCTACAGTGGCGACGACTTCCCGAGCATCACCGAAATCAAGATTACGGGGCCGAACAACACCGAATGGAAAGGCGGGGCACCGCAAGCGCGGCGAGGCCCGGGTCCGTACGGTGGAGCGGACTTCCCCGAATGCACCGACTATCAAGAAATCCGCGCCGGCCAGCAGGTTTCTACCAGCATCATGCTGAACCTGACAGGACGAATGGATCTTGTCAAAGGAAACGACTACGAAATCCGCATCCAGTACAGTTGCCCCTGCTTGAAGGCAACCTGGAGAGGGACGCTGTATGGGAATACGACCTTCACGGCGCCATAGCGCGTTCTCGCGGGGCGCCTGAACTCCCTTACGTCGCGTTCAGGGTGCTCCTCGACATTTGACTCCTCCTCTTCGTCCACCACCCCAGTTGCTGGCAAACCCCGGCCGCCACACAATGAGCCGCGCGCTGATGGCTCTATTCGTAGTCGCAATGCTTTGCGGGACCGCGGCCGCCCTCGACGACGGCAGCGCCGTCTGCATGGGGTGATGGCCCTGGACGAAGGGCTATTAAGCGGCAACCGGGAGTGCGAGGTCCAATGCGACACTCCGTCGCCTGCTTGGCGGCCTTCGTGGCCGCCGGCGCATGCCTTCAAAGCGGCGACAAGGCCCCAGAGGATTGGTCGCACCTTGTGACGGACCAGGCCCTCTCCGCCCTTCCGGATCCGGTGTACAACCTCACCACGATCCGTTTGACAGACGGCCACGTCGAGCAAGTCACCAGCGAGATGTCAGCCCGGCCATCATTCCTGCCGGACGGCCGCCTCGCCTTCAACGGCGCCAACAATGCGATCCGCTTGTTTCCCGGCCCTACCTCCGTCGAGGGCCAAACCGGCGAGATCGCCGGCACTTCGCCCGGTTGCGTACTCGTCCTGACCGACGATCAGCACGGCCTCGATTGCATCGATCCGGTCTCCGCCGCCCGCACGGCTCGCCACGCAGCCAGCACCGATTGCATGATCATCGCCGCCGTCGCCTTTGACGCGAGCTCCAACACGTTGGCCCTCACGGAGCTCTGCGGCCAGCCGCTGCCCGGAGCCTCAAACCAAGGCGTTCTTCGTCTGATCCGCGAAGGCTCAACGTCGAGAGCGATTTCGGGGGCCAACTCGCCCGACTTCGCGTCCGACGGGTCCGTCGCGTTCGTGACCGGCAAAGGAATCGAAGTGCTGGGGCGCGCCGAGGATGATCCGACCGTCGTCGTTGCGGGCGCAGCCTCCACACGTCATGCCTGGCCAACGTGGGAAGGGGACTGGATCTACTATGTGCGTTCGCAGATTACGAACGTTTCCCGGATGCCAGAGGGTTCGTCAGGCGACCTGGACTACATGGAAGTCCGTCGCGTCCATGTGGAAACAGGGACCGAAGAGACGATCCTTCGCACCAGAGAGTTCACGATTTCCTCGATGGACGTAAGACCCTCGGAAGTTGCGATTTCGATTCTCTCCTTGAACAACTCCTAGCGCGTTCATGCCGAACCGTCATGGTTGCGGGCGACGCCACGCTTTGGGACGACGGGCGACGTCGAATAGGCGCTCCATCTCCAAGGCGGTGAATTCTCGGGCCTGGCTTTTCAACCAGCGGGCAAGCTGTTTGCGCGCCACGACGAAGACCTTGCCGTCCTCCGGCTGAGCTTGCCCATTAGTTGCACGGCATTGCGTCGCGTTCGAACCGAGACTCAGATGGCGCGAAGGTGACCCCGAGTGGCGCCAACCATTGCTTGAGGTTCCGTTCCGCCTCGGATTGCGTCGTCGCGGTCGTCTTGAATTGGAAGATGTCGAACGATGATCCCTGAAAGAACTGGCGGTCAGGAGCGCCATACTGGGACTGGACGTGGCTGCCGGAGATGGTGAGCCGCCAGGTTTCGTTCACGAGTTCTGCGTGTTGCGGAGAACCGCCGTCGGACGCCCATTCCGTACCGCCTTGTTCCATCTGCTTTGCCAATGTGTCTGGTTCCAAGGTTAGATTCCAAGTGGCGGAGTAGTCGAAAACGTGGTAGAAGATCGGGGGCGCCTTGAAGCTGTCCCCATGCCAGGTCCGCAGCGTTTCGTTGGCCGCCACCGCATTGGCCACGTCGTCTGCTGACGCGTTGGGCGCAACCGAGCTCAGCATGACGCGAACGACGTTGCGGATCGGTTCCAAGGACGTGTTCTCGGATTGTTGCGTGGCTACGCGTGCCCACCCGCTGGGGTCCCATGCGATGCCGGCGCCGCCGGCCGCGTAGT
Organism: uncultured Halobacteriales archaeon; assembly: GCA_964408365.1. Taxonomy (GTDB): domain Archaea; phylum Thermoplasmatota; class E2; order JACPAO01; family JACPAO01; genus JACPAO01. Next base: position 17,308 of record CAYOZB010000016.1, read on the forward strand.
AGATCGAGGTCCAGTTCGATGGTTCCGTCGATTCGGGGTCCGTTCGCGGCCAGCCCGGGGCCGGAGGTTGCCAGTACAGGGGGAATCGTGAGTAAGCCGGTTTGAGATCGTTATAGAGGCCGGGTTGCTTCCAGACCAAAGTTCCCGTCTCGCCATAGCACGTCCCGACCTGCAGGCAACCAACGCCAACGAATAACAACGCCACGAGGGCGACTCGGACAAAGAGGAAACCCGGGTCGTGCTTCATGGCGTACTGGAAACGATTGCCCGAGGCGGTTACACACCTTCCGGTGCTCGCCGGGACGGTTGATGGGTCTTAACTTCTCACGTGCGCTTTTTTCGCGGTGGCCGCGGAACGCGCTTCTTCTTGTGGACCCGAATCTCCTCCCACGTGACCTGCTGGGCTTGCGCGGAAAGACCCGGATGCCCTGCAAACAATTCGGCCAACGGTCTGGTCCACAAGGCGGCCGCTCCGGCCCGCTTCGGTCCAATCTTTCCGAGCTCGGCCTGGGCGGCTTGGAGGAAAAGCAGTTCGCGCGGCGTTGGTTTCTCTAAGAAGCGGTACTCGCGAAGGACGTCCCGTACGGCCACGCCGGCGTCGAAGTCCAGGTCCGTCCGCAACAGCGCACGCATGTCATCGTGGACCCATTGCGCAGCGTCTTTGTGGCGCAGGTTATGGAAGACCTCGGCGCCATCGAAGGACGTGCCGCGGCGGTAGAAGTAGAATGCGGCCATGGCGCGCAGCGCGTCGGGGTCTTGGACGTGGCTGCGCGCGCGGTGCAGGTCGAACACGTCGCGGCCTTTGCGACGGGCGTAGGTGGCGTGGAGCTTGGTGGCCAACAGTTCGTCCAACTGCAAGGTCGGGACGCCGGCCGTCGTACCATCGGGCAGGGTCAACGGGCGCTTTGCGGCGCCCAGGATGGCGACGCGGTCGGACGTGCTGATCTCGATTTTGATCCGGATCGCCGCGCCGCCGACGACGGCCGGATAGTCGACGGCGAGGCCGTAGACGCCCCATTTGTCGTTTCGCCGGTCGATGCCGACGCGCGCATCCAAGTCCCGGGCGATCGCTGCCAGTCGTTTCAGGACCTCGGGACGCTCGCTTTGGACCACGTTTCGGAGTCCGATGTGGTTGTAGTCAAGGTCCACGCTGAGGCGCGCCAACGTGTCGAGGTAGAGTTTGTTGAGGGCCGTGCCGCCCTTGAACAGGAGGCGCGTGGAGAGGAAGGCGTCCGCGGCGATGGCTTGGATGAGGAAGCACAATCGGTAGTCGAGCTCGGCCATGCGCAGCTGCGGGATCCGCGCGTCTTGGGCCCAGCGGTCGACCTTTCGCTCGGTGATCTCAAGCAATCTGGAACCTCCGCCGGGGCACGTTGTCGCGCACGCCCCACTCGTAGTCGACCCGACCCGTCGGAGGACCGCTGGGGTCCAGGGGCACCACGGACGGGCCCTTGTGGCGCCGCAGGTGACGTTGAAACACTTCCAAGCGGGATCCGGGCTGGGCGTCCTGGAGTTTGATCACGTAGCCGAGGCGTTGTACGGCGCCTGGGTCGGTGAACCGGCTCGCGTATGTGGAAGGGGGCGGTGGCCACGAGAGGGCTCCAGGGCGCGGCTCCTTCGGGGAGGGCGGTCGGATGGCTTCCCGAACGATGCGCACAAGTTCATCGACTCCGCCGACGAGGTCGAGCCGCCCGGCGCAATCCAAAAGGGTTCGCCACGGGTCGCTAACGGTCAGGAAGGCCCCGCCGTACGGCATCCGCATGGTGCCCCACATCTGGTCCGCGCCGACTTGGTGAAACTGGATTGCGCTGGCCCCGATGTTGATGGGGCGCCGCCACCGGGGCACGGCGACCTGCACGGATTGAGGCACCTGGTCGGCCAATCCGTGTAAGAACGCGGCGGTCCGGTACGCGGCGTAATACGGGATCTTGAGGCCGGCGCACAACTGGTCGAGGATGGTGAGCGGGTCGGGCGATGGGATCCGTGGCGCGGCCAAGGTGTGGGGCGGTGCGACCAGATAGCGCCCGCGGGTCGCCCGCTGCAGCGCGCCTTTGGCGTGCATGGTGTGGAGGATCTTGCGAGCGTGCAATGGGCTGACGCGCACGCGCTGCACAGCGTCCACGACGGTGACGGTCCTCTGATCGTCGCGGATGAGGCTGTAGTAAAGGCGCTGCTCGAGCGGGGACAATGGAACGGTGCGCTTCGGCCGGGGCTGCAACTCGTTACTATGATGGCAACTTGGTGCAGATAGTCTTTTCGTTGGGTGCTGAACGTTACTGCCGTAGTAACCTACTGCATACGCCAGGTTGTCAGGCCGACCATCTCTTCGGGCGTGGGCCGTACCGTTGAGCGTAGAAAATCTACGCCAGAAGATACGGCCCCGCAAGGGGCGCACCTGCGTCTCTTCTGACGCCGAAAGTCGGCCACCAGTTTCACCGCGCCTGAATGAACACAAAAAGCCGGAGCAACCATAGTGGTTTTGATGCCCCGCGACTCGATTGACCACGAGCGGCCCAACCCACGTGGGTTGGCCCGCGTCAATCCTTTTGGTCCCGGTGCAGGACGCCTGCGCGAGGACCGAACCGGGCTTGCCCCGCCCGGTGAGGACCGCGTCCACGAGACGCCACCTGGTTGACGCGCACCGCTTCTATTGGGGCGGGCAGCCCGCCGGCGGAGACTCGTTGGGCGGTCTCGGACCGCGCGCGAAATGGTCGAAACCCTCACACCCTGTTCCACACGTTGCGGGTCACGTACCGCGGCCAGCACCGCGACATCCAGGTCAACGACTTTGCGTTGCAGATGCTGGATGAGCACGTGCGCGCACCGGACCGCGTCGTCCTCTCGGACGTGGTCACGGGTCGTGGCGTCCGATTGCACCACGTCGTCCTCGCCAGCGGCGTGGGCGAGGTCCGCGATTGGGTGAAATCCGGCGTCCTCACCAGCTCGCGCGCGCGCCTGGATCCCACGCAGGAAGCTTGGACCGTCAACTCGTACCTGCTGGCAGTCCTTCTCACGGCCAAGCACTTGGGAGCCCATGTCGAGTGCATCCACCACCCCGATGAGGAGAGCCGCGCGGACGCCGCTGCCGTCAAACCCAAGTTGCGCACCATCACGGCCGAGGACCGCGCATTCTTCCAGCACCGTCCGGGCCGCGACCCCGACCTCCTGGGGCCCGCGCAGCGGGAGCTCCACTACCCGTCGCTTCGCTTCATCGACGTGTCGGAGGTGGGGGCATGATGGAGCCCATGGTCGTCATGACGGTCGCCCAGTTCCAGACCATGTTTCCCCACGTGGCGCCCGCGTTGACCGGCCACATCCCGGGCAACCTCCAACTCATGTCGGTCCCCGCGAATCGAGTGTCCGGTGAACGCGCCCGGACGCCCAAGTGCGTGCACTGTGGAAGCAAGGGCCGTTCCCATCCGGGCAAGCCGCCAGTTTGCTTGATCGGCGCGGCGCTCAAGGACTATGGGATGGTGTGGCAGTCCACGTCGGACTTGATCCGCATCGTCTCGACGGGCCTCGTGACGCCGGGACACCCGGACCATGACGCGATGCGTCTCAGCGTGTTGGCGCGCAAGGACGCCATCTGCCGATGGGTCCTGGTCCGGCACAAGTTGTACGTTCACTTCCAGAAGCGCAGCCTGGGCCCCCGGAGCGACGGCCGGCCGAATCCGGGACTCTTTTGGCGCGTCATGGACCGCCCCCAACGCGAGGACGAACAGTAATGGACGCCAACACGTTGAGCTCCGTCTTGTCCGCCACCTACGCGGGAGACAAGGCCGGCATCGCCCAAGCCCTCCTCGGCTGCTTCTTTGACCGGTCGCGGCCGTGGCAGGACGAACTGGACCTCTACACCCTGGTGCTGGCGACCCGGCACGCGACGATCAACGGGATCTTCGGCGGGTTGCGAGAGACGCTGGGGCGAGAATGCGTTCCCGTGCATCACGTGCCGTCGCCGCGCAACCTGGCCCGCGCGTTCAAAACCTACGGTCGACGCGCGCCCGAAGACCTCGAGTTGGAGGTCGAGTTCGAATGATGACACGGCGCTTGGATTACGATGTCGACACGTTGGATCGAGACGCGGACGCTGCGTTCGACGTGAGCGTCAGGGCCGCCCAAGAGTTGGGCGTCCTGCGTGGGCGCAACTTCTACGTGGTCCACGACGGCACCCACCACCCCTTCTACGGCGAAAGCCACCAGTACGGCAAGGGCGCGCGAAAGGTGGATCCTGAGACCCTCACCGTTGCCGGTGCCGCGGCCGGCCCCGCGTTTCGCCGCCAGGCGGGAAAACGCACCGGCACGCCGATCTACGCGGGCACGAAGAACATGCACGACTACTTTCAACTCAACTTGCACGTGCTCGACTCGGAGGAATCGTTGCCGTTGCGGGTCCGCCGGTCGGGCGCCAACCCCGACGCGTTGGATGACATGATCCGGGCCGTCGACGCGTTGCCCATCAAGCCTTTGTTTTGGTTCGCGGACAAGGAGTTCGCGACCGAACGCTACATCCGGGAATTGTTGCCGTGGTGCAACAAAAACCGCGTCATCTTGTTGAACCCCCTGCCGAAGACGATCAAGATCCGCCAGAAGGTGGTGGACAAGTGGCATGACGGGACGGCCCGCCCCGTGTACGCGAACGGGGAGGTCATGTATTGGTGGGCGGAGCCGTACCGGTTCAACCTGAACGGGCGCGGCGTCGACAACGTCACGAGCCTTCCCTTCACGTTGCTCACCTTGTACTATGAGGGCGAGCCCAACGAGAGCGATGGGGTCGACGACGACGTCGTCAGCCTAGGCGACGAGGTGCATGCGGTCTGTTTCTTGGTCAACGTCGAGGTCACCCAGGAGAACGTCGTCTGGTTGCGAGCCCAGTACGGGCTTCGGTGGGCGACGGAGAACGTGTACAAGCGCGCCAAGGCCTACCTGGGCACGAGCTTCTCGTCCGGGATGTTCGGACGCCACCTCGCCTACGTCGGCGGTATGCTGACGCTGAGCGCGTACGCGTTGTGGCGCATGGAACGACGCACCCGGTTGGGCCTCGAGGTGCATGATCCGTCGTTGAGTCATGTGCGGTTCTTCGAGGATCTTCGCCGACAATGCGAACGCCGCCTGCTCGGCCAGGCGGAGCGGTCTTCCGTTTTGGACGCGCCGCAGACGCCGTTGGCGGTCGGGCAGAAACAGCGACAATCCGTGCTCGACTTGCCGGTCCAGGGCGACGGCGCGGTCGGCTCACCCGCTTGACGGTCGATTCGTCCCACGACTCCGGGCCGAGTCGGTCGCTTAAATAATTCCGCCGCCCGGTTCTAACCCACGTTTTCTGAAAACATGCACTTTTAGGCCATAATCGCCGGTTCTAACCTTCCCGGTTCTAACCTTAAACGCCGAACGTCTGGCCCCGTCTTGCGCAATTCTTCCGCTGTTCGAATCAGCGTTTCATCCAACAAACAATTTAAGGTTCCGTTCCGGTGGACCGACGTCGTCATACACCCATGAACGAAGCAGCTCCTAAGCCGGACGACAAACTCATCGCCGCCCCCTTGGAGGACGTCCGTCGGGCCCGGGGCGAGGCCATCGTCGCCGTGCCGTTGGAGCAGGTCCGCAGTCTTCGTGGGGAAGCCATCGTCGCCCTTCCACGTTCCAAGGTCGCCAGTCTCCGGGCGTTCCGGCGCATCCGCGCGGACCGCGTGCTCGGCACGATCGGCATCATCTTCGTGCTTCTTGGGATCCTGTTGATCTTCACGTGGGAAAAACCGCCCGAAGTCGTGAAAAAATACGGCGTCGAGTGGCCCCTGGAGACGATCACCCTCGAAAACGACAACAACACCCTCGCGTGCACGGCGGCCGATTGCCCGGGCGCGGCATCGGAGCGCACCTACTCGGTCCCTGTCGACCAGACCAATGTCACGGGAGTCACCGTGTGGCTCCATTGGACGGATGACATCGTAGGAGAAGGCGAGGACCAGTCCGAAGGAGACACGCTGGAACTGATGATCACTGGCCCGGACGGCACCAACATCACGAACGTCGCCGTCCGGAAAGTGGGCGGGGCGGCCGGCGAGAACATCTCGCTCACCTACCCCATGTCGGGCATCCCGGACGTGGGTGCGGTCCAACCCGCCGACAACGACGAGGAAGCCTGGGCGCTCCTTGGCGACCGGAGCAACCGGACCGGCATCGGCACGTGGACCCTCCGCGTCAAGATCCTCCGAGCCGGGGACGACTGGGGAACGTCCACCGTCGCGGACGAGCTGCAATCCAGCGGCCAAAAATGTCCCTCCACGGCGCCCCAGGTCTGCGTTCAAGATCCGGGGAACGACTACAATTTCGGGTTCCAAATCATCCGATACTCGGCGACCATCACGAAACAGTACTGACCCCCGACGCCACGCCGAGGGGACAAACCAAATCCGCAGGTTTTCGAGGAACTTGCGGCCCCACGTCGCACGGTGGCCCCCTTTGCGTCGGCCGGCGTCCCCAACCCAAAGACCAGCCCGACCAGCCCCTAAACCTTTTAACCGGAACCTAGCCTGACGAATGTCGTATGGTGGCGAGCGACACCGTTGTTGGGCTGGTTGGAGCAGGGATCCTGCTGGTTGCATTGGTCGGGGTTTTCGTTTACGAAAGCCGCCAAGGCGGACTCGAAACGCCAGAATTGATGGACGCCGAATACGCAAGCGCCCGCACCGGCAGCGTCTCCTCGACCGCCGGCACCGGAACACCGGCGCCCGTCACGGGTGCCTGCCAGGCGCCTGCCTGTACTCTGCCCTCCACCAACGTCCAACTCGAATTCACGAACCTGCCGGATCCAGGCGGGCTGAAGTACGTCGTCTTCCTCACCGGCGGCAGCAGCGCATACAACGCCGGCCCCCTCGGCAAGAGCGGCGAGAAATGGACCCTCGGGAAGACCGACCAGACCAACAACGCCGACAAGAACACGGTCGTCGTGAGCCTCGAGAAGTCCGCAAGCGCCACCTCGCCCGGCTTCGCCCTCTTCAGCTTCCCGACCAGCGGCGTGGCGGGCACGAGCACGTTCAAGTTCCTCGGCGAGACCGGCAACCACACGATCAGCCTCACCCCGAGCGGCAACATGCTCAACGTCTCGGCCATGATCGACGATGTGCCGGACAAGAGCGGCTACGAGTACCACGGCTGGCTCAAGACCGAGACCGCCAACGGCGTCAACTTCACCCACGTCGGCAAGTTCGGCCACCCCGCGGGAGCGGACGAACACGCGATGGGCAAGGAAGACCTCGTCCTCGCCATGAACGTCAACGGCACGAGTGCGGATTACACCGAGTTCTGGGTCACCATCGAAGCGACCGGCGCGATGCCGGGCGACGCTCCGGGCGGCCCGGCGGTCATCACCGCCGCGTACAACAAGTACGAGGCCTCAGCTGCGGAACCGTAAGAGCGCCGCGATCCCGCCCAAGGCCTGGAGTTTCTTCCCGGCCTCATGCGTCACGGCCACGATGTGACTGGGCGTATTGACCTGCTTCGCGAGCCGCAGTAGGTCCTCTCCCTCCGGTTTGCGCATGATATCGTCGGTCACGAGAAGCAAACGTCCCGCGCCTTTCTCCAACGCTTCACGCGTCTCCTTCTTGCCGTAGGTCGCCAAGTCGTCCTTCGCGATCTCAGCGAACAGTTCCTCGACGAGCGTCGTGTCCTTTCCGACCTGCTGCTCCTGCTGGATCCGTTCCACGATGCCGCGCTTGAGCGCTTCCTGCACGCCGACCGAACCCGCTTGGCCGGTGCCTTCCGTCACGACGCCCTTGAGGAATTCGGGTTCGCGGTCGCGGATGAAATCCAAGAAATGCTCCCGCGCGAAGCCGGGGCCCACCACGATGCACGGCGCGCCTTCGGGTCGCGCGTGCTTGAGCGCCGAAAAGAGGCTTCCGTAGTATTCGTCCGCGCCGGACGTGCTTGGGTACATCTTGCCGCCCGTGCGGCCTTTGAGGTTCGCCATCGGTTGGACGCCGTATTGTCGAAGCAAGGCGATGGTGGCCTCTTCGTCGTCCATGCTCAAGATCACGAGGATGGGACGCTTCGCCGCGTCGACGGACTCCTTGATCCGCGCGTAATGGTGATCCTGGAACCCGCGCTCCTTCCCGATCCGGATGTCTTGTCGAGGATCCGCTTCGAGCGTGATGGTGTGATGCCCGCCGGTCGTCTCCTCAGGACCGCCCACGATGCGTCCCAAGATCCGCAGCCGATCGACGAATTCTGCGAACTCGACTTCCTCGACCCGGACCGCGAGCCGCATCTTTTCTTTCTTCATCTTGTCCGAACGGAGTTTGTCGCCCTCGCGAGAATCCCGCGTGCGAAACGTCCAGGCCTCGACGACGTCTCCCTTCTCGATGAGGTTATGCAAATGCCACAAGTCGTCAAGGTTCTCAGGAGCCAAGCGGACCTCGCGTCCCGAGGGATCCTTGAAGATCAAACGCATCAGGAAGCGCCTCCACCGGGGACGATGCGCAACGTGCCGGGCGGCAATACGCCTTGCACTTCTTCGTGGCTCGTCCCAAAATGCGTCGCCACGTCCTTCACGACGTCGCTCGGCTTGCGGTCACCGCGCACCACGGTGAGCGGCCGGTCGCCGGCGGCAAGGATCGCAGCGGGCGGGCCCGCCATCAACCGCCGGAACTGCCCATCCGGCGCGATGCGGCCATCCTTCGAGAGTTTCACAAGACCGACCGCGATCTCCATCGGCAGCTTCGGCACGTAGGTCCGCTCTCCTCGGATGATGAATCCCCCGCGCGGAACGAACTCGCCCGTCCCCGCGGTCTTGCTCACCTGCTCCGGATTCACGTAATACGCGTCGGCGGAACCGAACTGCGCGAACGCCTTCGAATACGCCGCCGCAAAGTGCGCCGCTTGCTTGAGGCTCTCCGGACCCGGCTTGCGGGTCTCCGTCTTGAGGACGCACGAGGGGGCGCCGTGCACGTCGGCGTGGAAGTACAAGTCGCCTTGGTTGAGGTGTTTCTTCACGACTTTCTCGTTCGAGCTCGCGTCGCGTCCGCCCACGACGAGGAACCCTTCGGTAGTGTAGAACCAACGGAAGCTCTCGAACCAGAACCGTTTGTCCGGCGCCTTCACCTTCGCCGCGGCCGGCTTGATCTTCGCTGCGGCCTTTTCGTGCGATGCCAATTTGGCTTTTGCTTCGGCGATGAACGTCATGGCGCTGTCGGCCTTCGCTTTGATCCGTTTCGCCTCATCGAAGTACAACGACGCGTTCTTTTCGAGCGAAAGTTCGGGATCGATGTTGAACTCGTGCTCGCCCACCTTCACGACGACCTGACGCTGCTCGGCGAGGACCTTCACCACGCCTGTGGGCGCTTGACCGCCTTTCCACAGTTTTTCGGCGGTCGACCAATCATGCTTGCTGACAAAGTCGGCGGCTGCGGCGTGCAGGGCCTGCGTCTCGCCGAAGCGTTCGTACAGGCCGCGCGCGGACGAGGTCCATTTCTCAGCTTCCGCGCGCATCTCCTCGATGGATTTCGATTGGGCTTCGATCTGGCGCTCCAACCGGTCGCGCTCCTCGTCGCGCTCCGGAGGCTCCGCGGCGACGTTCTTCGCGGCTGCGCTCATGATCGCCGCCGAAAGGGACGGGGCCGGGGTTCGGCTCCATCCGGCGAACTTCGGAGAGAGGAGCGGAATCGATTCCGCCTTCGCGGCCAGATCCTTCTGCAACACGCCCGGCTCCGGGGGCGCGCGCAGGATCCGTTGCCACTCGTTCCACAATGCTTCCCGCTCCGAATCGGTGAGGGAGCCCACTTTCCGGGTCTTGGTGATCTTGGTGCGGTGAAGGAGTTCTTCCGACAGGTCGGGTCCGAAACCGGCGTCCATCGCCAAGAACCGCACCGCATCGCGTTCGTTCTTCTCGCACAGCGTATCGAACTCGGCGCGCGCCAACCGCACCGGGTTCACGCGGGATGGAGGGAATTGGAACTTTTCGCCGACCTTGAGCGTGCGGGCCCGGAACGTCTCGGTGCGTTGCACGACGCGGATCACGTCGTCCGGTCCGACGATGAGGAGGTTGCCCTTGCCGAACAGTTCCACGATCAGACGCAACGGCTCCCCGCGGTCCTCCAAGTTGAACACCAAGACACGATCGAACTCTTGTTGGTCGACGCGTCGGATCCGCGCGGTGGGCAAGTGTTTTCGGAGCAGCGTCGCGAAACTGGTCGGCGTCTGCGGCGTCTCGGGGGGTTCGTCGGCGAGGCACGCGTAGGCGCCCGGGCGGATGACGAGCGCGCCGCGGCCCTTTTGCGGATGCCGGGTTCGAAGCAAGAACTCGCCGGGGTTCAACTCGTAGACCCGGTCGACGTAGGAGTCCTCGAGTTGCCGAAGCTCCCGGGCCAGGAATAGGACGTCGAGGCTCGAGAGTTCGACCATTTCCGCCGGTCAAGCCGGCAGCGAGGCTTAACGTTTCGGGACGAGATCGAGCGTCACGTCGGCGCTTCGTGCGGAATGCGTCAACATTCCCAGGGACAACCGGTCGGCAAACGGCGCGTACATCCGGACCGTTTTCTCGTTCAGGCCGCCCGACACTTCCACTTTGATCTTGGGGCGGATCGCGCGCGCCGCGGCGGCGATGCGACGCGCCAAGGCGGGGGAGACGTTGTCGATGAGGATCCAATCGGCGCCGGCCCGGGCGGCCGTCTCCGCGTCGCGGACGCGGCTCACTTCGACCTCGACGGGGAGGCGCGGGGATCCCGTTTTGCCTCGGCGGACGGCCAGTTCGACGTCGCCGCCGAGGGCTGCCAAGTGGTTGTCTTTGATGAGGACTTGATCGAACAGTCCGAACCGGTGCGGGTCGCCGCCCCCGATCTCGACGGCGCGTTTCTCGTACGTTCGGAATCCGGGGGTGGTTTTCCGCGTGGCGGCGACAACGCATCTTGGGTTGACTGCGCGGACCTGGCTTGCAAGTCGTCGGGTCATGGTGGCGATGCCGCACATCCGAGCCAGGAGGTTGAGCGCGAGGCGTTCGCCGGTGAGGATGGCTTGAACGATCCCGCGAACGGTCAAGAGAGAAGCGCCGGCCCGCACGAGCGTGCCCTCCGCCGCGCGGCTCGTGACCTTCGCACCCAGCCGTTCAAAGACGGCCGCGGCCTCACTGATGCCTGCCGCGACGACGTCTTCGCGCGCGTACAAACGTGCTTCCGCGTCGAGGGTGCGCGTGCCGAACAATCGTTTGGTGGTCACGTCGCCGCGTCGACCGAGGTCTTCGCGTAGAAACCGCTCGAGATCATTCTTTGCGACGGGCACGGAGTCCGACCGCCAGAAGCGCGACCGCGGCCAAGAGGGTTGCCGCTCCCAAGCCGGGGGTCTGCGCGAGGTTCGGCGCGAGCTTCTCGGGGCACAAGGGTTCCTTGCCGGTGGCGAGGTCGGGGAAGCTCGGGCTGACCTGGATGTTGCGCTGCCCGTTTGCGGAGAGGGAGACGCCGCCTTCGAGCTTGTACGTGTGGAGGTAGACGGGTTGCTCGATGGCTTGGATGGTGACGTTGTTGGCGCCCGCTTTCCAGCCGGGGAAGGTGGGGTCGGTGCGCCAGTAGGTCGGCCGGTCGGTCGTCGGGGGCAACATGCTGTACGGGGTGCCGTCGATCATGTATTGGATGCAGCGAAGTTCCCGGAACCCTTGGGCGGGACGGACGGCGAGGCTTTGGCTGAGACTGTCGAACGTGGTCGGGGCGTCGATGACGGGGAACGGGTTGGTGACGTTGATCCGCGATGAGGACCGGATCGCGTGGCCGTCGGCGTCTTTGGCCGTGCCGACGATTTCGTATTCGCCGGTCTGGTTCGGGGCCGTCCAGGCAACACGCCACACAGGCTCTCCTTCGACGCGGGCGAACGCCAATGGCGTGCACTCCTCAAATGGGTCGCTTGGATTGTATTTTCGGAAGCAGAATTCGGGTTCGCCGCTCACGTCCTTGTTGTCCCCGACGTACGCCCCGACGTTGACGATGCCGCCCGGGCTTTGGACCGAAGGCGTGCCGAACACTTCGATCACGGGCGGTGCGCTGTCGCTGATGGGCGGGTTCGAGAGCAACAAGGTGAACCCGAGCCAGAAGAAGAAGTGGAGCGACATGGTGCCGATCCATTCGCGTCGCTTGAAGTGGCTGATGTCGACGCGGAACAGTTTGTAGATGAAGGGAAGCAGGCCGCCGAGGGCCATGGCGATGAGGAAGAGGACGAGGAAACCGAGTTCGGTGGCTCGCCAAATGAAGAACGTCGCCAACGCGACGAGGAGGGCGAATACGAACAGGATGACGGTCGTGCGGAAGGAGATGAGTTCCTTGCGGACGAATTCGTCCTCGTTGAACTCGGGGACCTCGAAAGGTAGGTCCTCCTTGCCGAGATCCTCCTTCGCCATTTGCCCCGGCGCGCCCATGAGGGGGGTCACTTAAAGGCTTTCGGCGATTTTTTCCCCGAAATTCCGCATTCGCGCCGACCGCTCCTTTCGGAAAACCTATTAGTGTCGATTCACCGGTTGCGGGTCTTGTTTGGTAGCGCTCGAAATCCTGATTACGTTCCTGGTCCTGATCCTCGCCACCATCCTGTTTGTCACTGAACTCATCCCGGCGTCGATCACTGCCCTCGGCGCAGCCGCGGTGTTGATGGTCACGGGCGTCGTGACGATGGAGGACGGTTTTTCAGGCTTCAGCAACGAAGCGACGATCACCGTCCTCAGCATGCTCGTCATCGCGGCGGCTGTCAACCGCAGCGGACTCGTCCTGCTCCTTGCACACAAGGTGCTCGACATCGCGGCCGGCAGCCCGATACGCTTCCTCATTCTCCTCATGATCTTCGCCGTCATCACGTCCGCGTTCCTGGCGAACACGCCCATCGTCGCCATGCTCATCCCGCTCGTGATCACGGTCAGCACCCGACTACACGCCTCGGCATCCCGCTTCCTAATCCCCATGGCGTTCGCAACGACGCTCGGCGGAATGATCACACTCATCGGCACATCCACGAACATCCTCGCGTCCAGCATTTCGGACGACCTCAACTATGGCGCCTTCACGTTTTTCCAGTTCGCCAAGGTGGGAGTGCCCGTCGCCATCATCGGGATCCTCTACCTCACCTTCGTGGGGCACCGGTTCCTGCCCGAACGCCACCCCGCCGACAAGGTCGAAGAACACTACAACCTCAAGGAATACGTCAGCGAACTCCTCATCAAACCCGAATCCCCGCTCGTCGGTCAACGCGTCGAAGAATGCAACCTCAAGAAACGGTACGACATTGACTTCCTTCGGATCGTCCGCCAAGGTGCGGTCATCGACCAGCCGTTGCATCACACGGTGCTCCAAGCGGGCGACATCGTCCTTGTGCGCGTGAGCCGCGACGAGATCCTCAAGATCCGAGAGGACCAAGGGGTCGACCTTCGCCAGGAGGTCACGTATGCGTTGCCCGGGGACGCGTCGAACCAAAAACTCGCGGAACTCATCGTCGCCCCGGGCGCCTGGCTCCAAGGATCGACGCTCGCGAGCGTCCGGTTCCGAGGCCGGTACGACGCTGTCGTGCTTGCGGTCCGAAAACGCGAACGCTACCTCTTCCGACGGCTCAGTACCATCACGCTCGACGCGGGCGACGCGCTCCTTGTTGCGGGAACCAAGGAGGCCATCGACCAACTCAAGGGCGACCTGAGTTTCATCGTGACGGAAGAAATGGAGCCGTCTCAATACCGATGGTCGAAGATCCCCATCGTTCTCGCGATCTTCCTCGCGGTGATCCTCGCCTCCGCGTTCGAGCTCCTTCCCATCGGCGTCGCCGCCCTCTCCGGGGTCGTCCTCCTCGTCGTCACAGGATCCCTCCAGATGGAAGAACTCCAGAAGGCCATCCCATGGCATCTCATCTTTCTCCTCGCCGGATTGATCCCCCTGGGCATCGCGTTAAGCAAAACCGGCGCGGCGACCCTCGTCGCCGAGGCGGTGGCCGCCTGGGTCGATCGGTGGCCGCCGCTGGCCGTGCTCGCCGCCGTCTACGCGATCACACTGCTCTTGACCGAACTCATGAGCAACAACGCGTCGGTTGCCATCATGATCCCGTTCGGCGTGGAGATCGCGACCGCCCTCTCCCTCAACCCCTACTCGTTCATCATGGCGGCCGCCTTCGGCGCATCGCTCGCGTTCATGTCGCCGATCGGCTACCAGACCTACCTCATGGTCTACGGCCCGGGCGAATACAAGTTCATGGATTTCTTCCGCGTCGGCGCTCCCTTGAACATCATCTGCATGATCGCGAGCGTCTACCTCCTAAACTTATACTGGCCCGTCACCTAGGCAAACAGTCGATGGCCCCGCGACCGCCTCCGCCCTTTGAACGCGTCCGCCAGCGACTCGAAGGTCGCCTCACTCCGGCCGAGCTGGAAAAGATCCCCAGCACCTACGTGCGGCTCGGGGACGTCCTTATCCTCGACCACAATAACGACTGGGCTGATTTTTCCGCCCTCGTCGCCGAAGCCTACGCGGAAGAACTCCGCATGCGAAGCGTTCTCGGACGCGTCGGCGGCATCGACGGCGAACTCCGGCTCCCCAAAATGATCCACCTCTGGGGCGACAAGGACACCGAGACCATCCACGTCGAGAACGGCGTCAAGTTCCGCTTCGACCCCACCAAAGTCATGTTCTCCCCCGGCAACCTACCGGAACGACAACGCGTCGCCTCCCTTGACGTCACCGGTGAGACCGTCGTCGACCTCTTCGCGGGAATCGGCTACTTCACCCTCCCGCTCGCCATCTACGGACGGCCGCACCTCATCATCGCGACCGAAAAAAACCCAGTGTCCTTCGAATACCTCAAGCAGAACATCGAACTCAATGACGTGGTGGAACTGGTCGAGCCGCGACTCGGAGACAACCGCGAAGTCGCCCCCATCGGGCAAGCCGACCGCGTCTTCATGGGCTACCTGCCCGACCCGACCGACTTCCTCCCCCTTGCCGTTTCCTGTTTGAAGAAGACCGGCGGAAGCATCCACTACCACACGGTTGTCGACGTTCCTCTGTTCCCACAGACCGCGTTCGAACGCATGCAGCAACTCCTGCATGCGCTCAACTGGACCGCGACGCTCAAGCACAGCGTCACCGTCAAAAGCTACGGCCCCGGCGAAGTCCACGGCGTCCTCGACGTGGAGGTGCGCGCACGCGCGTCGTGATCTACTACGAGGGCAACGACGACGCCAAAAAGAACACGGCCCTGAAACTCCAAAAGAAGGATCACGCCGAATTGGTCCGGAAAATCCGCGGCATCCCCAGCGGTTCCATCCTCCTCGATCCCTTCGCCGAGAAAGCCGTGAGCCCCGAAGACATCCCGATCGCCGTCACGTCGTCCCTCACGGCATTCGATTGTTCGTGGGAGACCGCCGAGGCGATGCTTCCCGTCGCGCGAAAACACACGGAGCCCCGAGCCTTACCGTACCTCGTCGCCGCAAACCCGGTGAATTTCGGCAAACCAACGAAACTATCGACCGTCGAGGCGGTCGCGGCGGCGCTCTACATCTACGGACGCAAGGAACAAGCGGCGGAAGCGTTAGGAGTCGTCTCGTGGGGACCCAGGTTCTTGGAAGTGAACCAAGAACCTCTGGATGCGTACGCGGACTGCGACACGAGCGCCGAAGTCGTCGCGGAAATGATGACTTTCCTACCGCCCGAGCGCGCCGAGAAACCCTAGCAGCGGACCGGCGTGTAGCGCCAATTGTGGAACATCGGCTCCATCAACCCCAACCCGGTAAACGTCTGATTGATCCACAGTTTCATCGCCGGTTCATCGGCCGCGATCCCCGACGTGACGGACGCGCTTGTCCACTCGTTCG
>CAYOZB010000017.1:0-32590 GCA_964408365.1 uncultured Halobacteriales archaeon
CGAGCAATGCGGTCGCCATCTCATGGGCGAAGGGGTCGCTCTTGCCGCCGAAGCCGCCGCCGACGTGCGGCCGGATAACTTGGATCTTGTGCATGGGAAGCTTCGTGGTTTCTGTGAGTGCGCGGTGAACGTAGTGGGGGACTTGGGTCGCGCTCCACACGGTGAGTCGGTCGCCGGCCGTGTAGTGGGCGACGACTGCGTGGGGCTCGGTGAAGGCGTGGGTGACGCCTTGGAATTTCCATTTCTGGCGAAGCTGCAACGCGGCCGACTTGAATCCCGCGTCGACGTCGCCGAATTCTTGGTCGACGTGCTTCTGAACATTGGAGCCGTCGATGCCGACGTCGGGGTGGATTTTTTCCGGGACCGCGTTGAGGCCTTCGCTCGGTTTGAGGTAAGTGGGGAGGTCTTCGTAGTCGACGACGATGCGACGAACCGCTTCCTTGGCGGTCCATTCGTCTTCGGCGGCGACGATGGCGACGAGGTCACCGATGTAGCGGACCTTGTCGGTCGCGAGAGGCTCTTCGTCTTTCGTCAACGGAAGGACGCCGAACTTGCGGTCGGGTCCGATGTCGGCCCCGGTGAGGATCTCGACGACGCCGGGAAGGTCGCGCGCTGCAGAAGTGTCGATGCGTTTGATGCGCGCGTGCGGTTTGGTGGAGTGGAGGAACTTCGCGATGAGCATGTGGGGGAGTTGGATGTCGTCGGTGTAGACCGCTTGGCCGCTTACTTTGAGGGGGCCGTCGATGAGGGGGATCCGTTTGCCGATGATCTTGAAGCCTTCCGGCGGCTTGTGTGGATGTTCCCCTTTCGGGAGGGGTTGTCGGAACGGTTTCCACTTCTCTTCGGGGTTCACGTCGGGGACGCGCACCGCTTTCTTCGGGTCGGGGATTGGCGCGAGGGTCAGTGGGATCGCCTCGTCGGGACCGTGGCTTGGGGCTGGGAGGGTTCGGGGGCGAGTTCCTTGGCGGCGGTCTTGATGGCGTCGACGATCTTGATGTAGCCGGTGCAGCGGCACAGGTTGCCGCTGATGGCTTCCTTGATCTCGTGGTCGCTCGGGTTCGGTTGGCGGTCAAGGAGCGCTTTGGAGGTCATGATAAAGCCGGGGGTGCAGAATCCGCATTGGGAGCCCCCGATGTCGCTGAACGCGCGTTGCAACGGATGCAACGCGTTCGGCGATCCCAACGATTCGATCGTGGTGATGGCTTTGCCTGCCACTTGGGCGGCGAGGGTGAGGCAGCTGAGGCGGTTTTCGCCGTCGACGAGGACGGTGCAGCAGCCGCACGTGCCCATGTCGCAGCCGCGCTTCGTGCCGGTGAGGCCGACCTCGTCGCGCAGAACGTCGAGAAGGATCGCTTGGTCAGAAACGGCGACGGCACGCTCCACGCCATTGATTCGCAAGCGCAAAATGCGGTACGCCACGGGCCTAAATCAACGGTGGTGGGGGTTTAGGGTTTTGCCCGGAGGCGATGGCTCCTGGACCGTTGGCTGCATGAGGTCCGCGATCGTGAGCGTCGGCCCGACGCAGAGTGCCCACAACCGTTTTTCCAACTCGTCGCCGTCCAGGCCTTTGTCGAGGAACGCGTCCGCGCCTTGGGACAATACGCTCTCTTTGACGCCGGGCCGCTCAAGCATCGAGAGGACGACGATGTGGGATTCCGGCGCGGCGCGTCGGATGAGCGGCAACGCCTCGAACCCGCTCATCGCGGGCAAGATGAGGTCTAAGAGAACAAGTTGTGGTTCGAGTTCGACGGCCAATCGGACGCCCGTCTTCGCGTCCTCAGCCTCACCGACGACCTGGAAACGTCCGTTTCGCTCGAGGTTTATTCGAACGAGCTCCCGAAGGAGGTGGTCGTCCTCGACCAAGAGGACGCGCAAGGGCGTTGCCATCAGACGTTAAACGTTAAGCCGGTCGGCCTCAAAAGGTTCTGTCGTGCATACGGCGTAGGAAGCGCGGCGAACGTATGTCCACGCCATCCTCATCCGCGACGGAGCGATTGAGCCGGCCCCGCGGGAAGTTCTTCGAGTATGCTTGCGAGGGACTCGGCGTAGAAGTTGGTGTGGCCGGGGCCCATGCGTCGTCCTCGGGTCGCTACGGTATGGTTGTCTCTGGCACATTCGTCGATTGGACGAGGTCGCGTGCGCGACCCGTCGTCGCGATGACTTCGGCGGCGACCGCGACGGCGATCTCTTCGGGGCTTTCCGCGCCGACGTCGACGCCGATCGGGCACACGACGCGCGCCATGCGCTCCGGCGGGATGCCGCGTCGTCGTAGTTCGTCGAACATGGCTTTGCGTTTGGATTGGCTGCCGATGACGCCGACGAACCCGTCGTGGCGCGGCAGCAGGGCGGTTAGGATGTCGGTGTCGATCTCCCAGCTGTGGCCGAGGAGGTACACGTGGGAGAAGTCGACGAGTTCTGCGGTCCGGCTCCACACGGTGGGATCGGCCGCGGTGACGTCGACCGCGTGGGGGAACCTTTCGCGGTTGGCGTATTCGAGTCGGGGATCAATGACGGTGACGTCCCACTCGAGGAGGTTTGCCATGTCGGCCAATGCTTTGCCGCAGTGGCCGCCGCCAAAGAGCAGAAGATGCGGCAAGGGTCGGTGGACGATGATGGAGACGTCGACGCTTCCGCCGCAGACGGAGTTGAGTCCTTCGGCTTTCCATTTCGCGAGGTCGTAGTGTTGCAGTCCGCCTTTGCCCGTCTCGAGGGCTTGTCGGGCCGCGGCCTTGACGCGTTCTTCGAGGCCCGCTCCGCCGACCGTGCCGCGGACGGTTCCTGTCTGGGGGACGATCATGGTGGAGCCGATTTTCCCGGGGACGCTTCCTTCGGTGTGAACCACAGTGCAGACAGCGAAGGGTTGTCGTCGTTGGGTAAGGGTGAGCATCTCACGCAGGAGTGCGCGCATTCGGGGGTTTTCTCAGGAAGTCGTCCATCTTCTTGAGGTCGTCGGGGGTGTCGATGTTCCACAACACCCCTGGATCAGGGACGTGGACTTCGACGACTTCGGCGATGTGTCGGCGGACAATGTTGTGGAGCGGTTCGTCGTCGCCCAGGGAGAGGATCTCGTCGCGAAGGGATCCGTCGAAGACCGGCGGGTGGCCGCGTTTGCCCTCGAAGGTGGGGATGCGCACGGTTCCTTGTGCTTCGATGAGCGCGCGGATGGTGGGCAATCGCACGGCGGGGTGATCGACAGGCCAGATGAGCAGGGGGATGCCTTTGGGCAACGCGCGGACGCCTGCTTTCAACGAGTTGCTTCGGCCGCGTTCCCAGTTGCGGTTGCGGACGACGCGCGCCGGCATCGGCACTTCGGGCGCGATGAGGTCGGCGTGGGCGCCCACCACGACGGCGACGTCTTCGATGTCGGCGTCATTGAGGACTCGGCAGATTCGGGTGATCGCCGTCTTGCCGCCGATCTTGGTGAGCGCCTTCGGTGAACCGAGCCGTGTGGAAGCCCCAGCAGCGAGGATGACCGCGCCGAACACGCGGGTCCGAGCGCTGCCAGGGGGGAAAAGAGTTGCCGGGGTTTTACGCGACGATAATCTGTCCGACCATCGAGTCTTCTGCCGTATCGCCTTCTCCGTTGGAGTGTGGGATGCACCAGAAGCCGTACGTGCCCACGGTGTCGAACAACACGACGAAGCTCACGGTCTGGCCCGGGAGGAGTTCGTGGCTGTACTCGACGCCTTCGTTCTTGTACGTGAACGTGTGCGCGTTCGGGTCCTGGTCGACGACGACGATCTCGGTGTACGTGTTCGCGCCGACGTTGATGGTCTTCGGGTCGAACGCGAACTCCTTCATCGCCACGCTGGTCGTCGCTTGGACGGGCGCGTCGAAGCCGCTGACGGGCGTCGCGAGCACGTTGTCGTTCGCGACGTAGCTCGTGACCAATGCGCCGACGAGGAGGGAGCAGACGCACAATGCGAAGACGCCGGGCGCGGTGCGGAAGCCGGATCCGAAGCTCACGCCGGTCTTGCCGCGCGTGTTTCGGAACCCACCGATGCCGCCCACGAGGATGAGCGGGATCGCCGCGAGGTTGAAGGCAGCGACGCCGAACGCTTCGCGGTTGACCGGGTTGTACGCCCCTTCATGCGGTCCGAACATGGCGAGGAAGAAGAGCGGGAAGACCAGGCCGAGCACGGTCGACGTGATGTAGGCCCAGCCGCGGTTGACCGACAGGATCAGTCCGAGGGCGATGACGGTGGGAATGAGCATCATTCCCATGAAGACATACGCCTCGACGCCGAAGCTGGCCGGCGACGCGAGCGAAAAGAGGAGACCTGCGATGAGCAGTCCGCGGTTGATGGTGAGGTACGTGGTGCCCGTCGAGGTACTGGGTGTTGCGGTTCCCGTCGGGAACGACGTCGGGTTTGGCGCTGCCGGCGGCGCGCCTCCCGTCGGAGTCCCTTGTTGGATCGGTCGTGTCGAAGTCACTTGACGACTGTACGTGATACCTTGAGGTCTGCCTTCCATGCCCAAATGCCACCTGCCCCCCGAAGGGGACTAGGACGACCTTACGGGCAACCCGTAGACAAAGGTTTTCTCGGAGACAAATCGCCGGCGGCGGTCGTATCGGTCGTAAGCGTCTGTCGGGTCCGCGCGCGAAAGCTGCGAACTAGCATTGCGGCACTTCGAGTACCTCAACGACCCCGCGCGGCTGGAACCCGAGGGGCTGTCGCGTCACAAGATGACCTTGAATCCTTCCTGCTCGAAGTGTTCGTCGGTCGTTGCGGCCTCTTCGATCCCCAGTCGCCGCATGACGGTGAAGCTCGTGCAATCGGTGAAGCTGGAGGTTTTGTCCGTCCGTTCCTGGAACAGTTTCCAGGCCCCCTCTTGGTCGTTGGGAAGGACGAGCTCAAGGCGCGTTTCGTGGGAGTCGCGGAGGAGGGATCCTGCCTTGATCGCCGCGGCGTGTCCCAAACGGACGAGGGCCAATGTAACGAGCTCGTCGAATACGTAGTCCGTCGTGATGAACTCGCCCCGGAACCCATCGAGCGCGGTCCGCACGCGGGCGTGATCCGGGTCGCTACGGACAAGGTACGCGAACCACGCTCCCGTGTCGACAAAGAGTGTCTTCAACGTCGTAGGCCCCGGCGCTTTGCAGGAAGCGAGTAGAGCACGTCGTCGTGATTGCGTGCCGAGAATCCGGGATCCGAAAATGCGCCCGCGAGGCTTCTGAGGCGGGGACGTTTTTGCGTGCTCTTGGGCTCCAATTGGGCCCGAAGCAAACGTCGGATCAGGCCTGACAGGCTCAGGCGTTCTGCCGCGGCCCGGGCCTGCAACTGCGCGTATTGGTCCTTCTCCAAGAGGATCTGGGTTCGGTGCAGACGTGCCATCATGATGTATTACATCATTATGGTATATGAGGTTTCAGCGCCATCGCTTGCAGGCTTCCAGATACGACGGGAGCAAGGCTCGGTTCGACTACGTGAAGTACATGCTGAGGATTTTTTTCTCGGCGGCCTTCATGCGGTTGTGCGCGGCGGCTTTGCTGATCCCGAAGATCTCGGCAAGCGTGTCGAGTGAACATTTTCGGGGCGAATCGTAGAGACCGAGGGCAAGGGCCATCTTGATGATCTCGGTCTGTTTTGGCGTGAGTTTTTCTTCGTAGTCGCCGATGGGATGCTCTTCCGGTTTGTACTCTCCGAAATGGATGAGCCGCAACCGAATCCCGAGGGCTTTGAGGAACTCGGTTCCTTCGCGGACGATGCCGCCGATGTCGATCTCGACGAGGGTGATGACGCCGATCGTCATCCAACCGTCCTTGATGACGGTGGGCCGGAGGATCATGTCGGAGCCGATGCGTCGAAGACCCTCTTCATAGGGGCCCTTCAGCATGCCCTTTTTCTCTTCGTTGAGGGAGACCATGACGCTGCAGGCGCGTTCGTCGCGTCGCAGGATCTTCACTTCGTCGTAGTACTCGGGCAGGACGAAGAGGAGCTTGTCGTACTGGGCGGGGGTGCCCAGGATGGTGAGGATCTGTTTGGTGGGGAAATGGTCCTCGTCGAAGTTGATGTGGTTGAAGATGAGCCGCGTTCCAGGGTTGTCTTTCGTGAACTGGACGAGGGGCAGATTGGGGATCTCGATCTGGAAGACGATTTCCGTCATTACCATAGGGGGCGGTTTGAATAGGTCAAGTGCCGTTAAATAAAAGGCGGCTAACTTTAGTTGACTGGTTCTGGATTACCTTCACCGGGTTCATGGTACGAAACTAGAGGCAAAGCCCGACCCGGGCCTCCGCGGGGAATGTTTAGCGTTCCTCACCACAGTGATTAAATTGGCTGCCTGAACCTCGGTTGACGTTGTCCATGCGCTTTCGCGTGCTTCTCGCCACTCTCGTCCTCCTACTCTCCGTGCCCAGCGCCGCCTTCGCCCAGGCCGGCTCGGCCTACTCTATCGAGGATGACACCGGCGACGTCACCGCGGGCGCCGCCGGGACCCGGCAACCCGTCCCGTCGGCCGACACGTTGCCGTACATCGACGTGACGAAGCTCGAGATCCGCGACCTCGATGAGGAACTCGTGGAGTTCCGATTGTCGAACGCGGCGGGGTTCAAACCCCCGCCAGCCAACTTTGGTTCGATGTCGTACGTCGGGCTGCAGCAGACCCGACACCGCGTCCACTTCACCGTCGAAGGAATCGGATCGGCTCCCACGAAGGCGTACTTAGAGACCGACCAGAACCGGCTCCGGATCGAGAACGACACGAGCCCCTACAGTGACGTGATCACGACGGGCGTGTCCCTCTGCGTGCCGCTGCCGGGCTCCGTCCAGTGCGACTTCTTTTCCCGATTTTACGTCGAGTTCAGTGTCGAAGAGGGGATCCTCGTCATCCCGGTGCCGAAAGAGTTCCTCACGTCGCAAGCAGCGGAGGCACGCTCGGCGTTCGGCGGAGCCGGCGGCGCAAGCGCCCTCCCCCCGCGTCTGTACGTGGGTGACAAGCTCACCAACCTCTACGTGATCGGCGAAGAACCCGGCGAGATCTTTGCCATCGGACTGGGCATGCCGACGGTGGACGTGCAGGACCGGATGCCGGACGAGGGCAGTGCACCCGAATTCGTGTTCTCCTACCCGTCCGCCACGAACGATCTCATTATCCATTACCCGCCCTGGAGCGTCATCGCGGGCGAAGAGAACGTTATCTCAATCCAAGTCGACAACAAGGCGCCCGTGAAACGGATCGTCAACTTCAGCCTCGAACAGGATCCGCGCGCAGGCGACGCGTGGCCGATGAGCATCTCGCCGACCGCCACCTTGCCGGCGGGACAAAGCACGAACATCACGCTCCGCGTCAAAGCGCCACCCCTCGTGAACGGCGTCGGGGATTGGGCGATGATCAAGATCCGCGGGGACGTCATCACCCAGCCAGGGAACGTCGGCATCCGCAGCTCTTACCTCACGGCGACCGCGCCGCTTGACAAGGACCACGATACGTTCTTCTTCTATGGACAGACGTTCGGGTCGCCGCTTCCCGCGGGGCCCTCGTATGGCTACGGCCAACTCACGCGTCTGGAGGCCGTTGCCGCCGCTTGGCCGACGCCGGTGCCGTTCCAAAGCTACCTCGGGTTCGGTCCGGGCGGCAACGGATTGTACCTCATGCAATACGCGTTCGACTCGGGTGGGATTCCCAACGTCGCCAAGTTCCGTCCCGGGGAATCCGGACAGGGCCAGTTCGAAATCGAGTCCCCAGCGGCCTTCGATGGGTCCGTTTCGCTCCAGCTGTTGCAAGACAACTTGGTGATTGCGCAACATGTTGGAGAGTTGAGCGTCGCGCAGGGCCGTTCCACCGTCGAATTCCCGTTGTCCATCCTGCCGGACGTGACGCGACTGGATCCCGCCAACGGATCGGTGTTCCTGTCGATCGAGGTGACATCCCAGGGCCCGCAGGCGACGGCTGTCAACACGTTGCACTTCGCGGGCCAAGCGGTCAACCTCATCCCCGCCACGACGTGGTTCCAGCTTCCGATCGATCGCGATACATCCGTCGTCTCGGTCGCGGCGCCGTTCAAGGTCTCGCTCGCTGCTGCCGAGGACTTGGAATCGTTCATCAACCCCGGCAAGACGCAGGTGTTCGAGTTCGACCTGCGCAACGAAGAGACCCGTGCCCTCCGGATCGACCTAACGGCCGAGAACAAGAGCTCGGATTGGCCAATTGAAATTCGACCGGGCGCTCGGTACAAACTCGAAGGAAACGAATCCGCTCACCTCGGCGTCCTCGTCACGGCGCCCGGCTCGGCGAAAGAAGGAGCGCAACTCCTGTTCCAGGTCCGCGCGTCCGACGCCGACTCCGGGTTGCCCGTCGCCATCGCGCGGATCCATCTCATCGTCACAAGCGGCGTCGACATCGAGAACGAGACATTCGAAGCGACCTCAGAAGATGCGGCCAAGGTCGAAGGCGAGGGCAAGAACAGCCCCGGCCTCCACTGGGTCGGCGCCATCGCGGTCGTCGCAGTGGCGGCCACGATTTGGCGACGCCGTCAATAGTCGGGGATTTTCGCCACCGACTTTGGCGGCTCCCGATGCTCCTGGATGGCGGTGGCCACCATGCGGTTCTCTCGAAGGAGCATTTCGATCAATCCGCTGACGTCTTCGCGGCGATTCGTTGCCAGGTTTCGCAATACTTCCGCCAATTCGAAGGACAGCGAAATGGACAGCTTGCGTACTACCATAGTCATACTTGGGTAGGACTACTATTGTTAAAACTCGCCGGATTGGGTTCCCCGAAACCTTTTTACTTCGATTTCCCTCGTCAAGACTACGAAAGATGGCAGGACAAACGATTTCTCAGAAGATTTTAGCGCGAAAATCTTCGAAATCAGTAGTTACGCCTGGTGAAATCGTAGAAGCCTCCATCGATTTGGCGATGTCCCACGACAACGCCCTTCTCGTCTCCAAGAAGTTCAAAGAAATCGGTGTCCCCAAGATCTGGGACGCAAGCAAAGTCGTGATCCCGTTCGACCACCGCACCCCGGCACCCACCATCGAAGTCGCCACCGGACACGCCCAGGTCCGGCAATTCATCAAACAGATCGGCATCCAACACTTCTACGACGTCGGCGTCGGCATCTGCCACCAAGTCCTTCCCGAAAAAGGCCACATCAAACCCGGCATGCTCGTCGTCGGCACCGATTCCCACACCACCACCTACGGCGCCTTCGGCTCGTTCGCGACCGGCATCGGCGCCACCGAGATGGCAGGCGTCTGGGCCACCGGCAAACTCTGGTTCCGCGTACCCGAGACGTTCAAGTTCAACATCACCGGGCCCTTGCCGCGTCACACCTACGCTAAGGACCTCATCCTCCACGTCATCGGCGAACAGACGCTCGACGGCTGCGACTACCGCGCGGTGGAATTCTACGGCTCCGCCATCAACCAACTCACCGCCGACTCACGCATGACCATCGCGAACCTCTCCATGGAGATGGGCGCCAAGGTCGGACTGCTCCCGGTCGATGACCACGCCATCCAATACCTCACGCAACACGCCAAAGGCCCCTTCGAACCGGTCGTCGCGGACGACGACGCACGGTACGAGAAGGAGTTCCATCTCGACGCGCGAAACCTCGAACCCCAGGTCGCGTGCCCGCACAGCGTCGACAACGTGAAGCCCATCACGGAGGTCGAGGGCGTCCCCATCGACCAGATCTTCATCGGCACCTGCACGAACGGCCGCTATGAGGACTTCAAGGCCGCCGCGGACATCCTCAAGGGCGAAAAGATCCACCAGCGCACACGCATGCTCATGATCCCCGCGTCGCGCGACGTGTTTCTCGAATGCCTCAAGGAAGGCATCGTCCAAACCCTCACCGAAGCCGGTTGCACCGTCGAAAGTCCCGGCTGTGGACCCTGCCTCGGCGCCCACCAGGGCGTCCTCGCCGCCGGAGAGAAATGTTTCAGCACGACGAACCGGAACTTCCGCGGACGCATGGGACACGTCGACAGCGAAGTCTACCTCGGATCCCCCGCCGCCGCAGCCGCCACCGCCCTCTACGGCGAGATCACCGACCCACGGAGAGTGTGACGCTCCATGGCGCGCGTCTGGAAATACGGAGACAACGTCAACACCGACGTCCTCTACCCCGGACGCTACCTCGCCAACATCGATCCCGCGTTCCAAGCCTCCAAAGCCCTCGAGGACCTCGATCCGCTCTTTGCGAAGAACGTCAAAGCCGGCGACATCGTCGTCGGCGGAAAATTTTTCGGCTGCGGCTCCAGCCGAGAACAAGCCGTTACGTGCCTCAAGTACGCCGGCGTCCCCTTCGTCATCGCGCACAGCTTTGCCCGGATCTACTACCGCAACGCCATCAACAACGGACTCCCGCCCCTCGTGAGCCCAGAGGCAAGCGCCAAGATCCAAGCCGGCGACGAGATCACCGCTGACCTCGCCAATGGCGTCATCATCAACCACACCCGCACCGAAACGTATCCCTTCGAAGCGTTCCCCGAATTCTTGCGCACCCTCCTCGCATCCGGTGGGCTGATCCCCTACCTCAAGGCGCGCGTGGCCACCCAATGACCCGCATCGCGTTCCTCCCAGGAGACGGGATCGGACGCGAAGTCCTCCCCGCGGCCCGCAGCGTCCTCGAAGCCGCCGGATTCAAAGGAGAATGGGTCGAACTCCCGGTCGGCTGGGATCAATGGCGAAACCACGGCGACGCGCTCCCGCCCGCCACCCTCGCCGAAATGCAACGCACCAAAGCCGCCTTCTTCGGAGCCATCACCTCCAAAGGCGAAGCCGAAGCCGCCGCCGAACTCAACCCAAAACTCCGCAGCAAAAACCTACGCTACGAGAGCCCCATCCTCCGCCTACGACGCACCTTCGACCTCGCGATCAACTACCGTCCCGTCCGCTCCTGGCCAGGCGTCGACCGACACACCAACGTCGACATGCACCTGTTTCGCGAGAACACCGAAGACGTGTACGCCGGAGTCGAAGCCGGACCCGTCCCGGAAGCGTTGATCGCCGCGTGGGAAGCCGCCGGCGTCCGCAAGGAACTCCTACCGCAACCAGGCGCGGACACCGCGATCACGGCGCGCATCATCACACGACGACGCACCCAAGCCCTCGTCGACGCCGCGTTCGAGTTCGCCGGAAAACGCAAGCGACGCAAAGTCACGCTCCTCGAGAAAGCGAATGTGATGCGACGCACCGGCGCGTTGGTGCAGGACGTGTTCCGCGCCACCGCGAAACGCCACACGGGGCTCCAATCCGAGGAGCTGCAGATCGACGCGGCCTGCGCCCTCGTCGTGCGGGACCCCGCCCGCTTCGATGTCGTCGCCGCCACCAACCTGTTCGGCGACATTTTCAGCGACGTCGCCGCCGAAATGGGCGGAGGACTCGGACTCGCGCCCAGCGCCAACGTCGGCTCAAACTACGCGCTTTTCGAACCCGTCCACGGTTCCGCGCCCGACATTGCAGGCAAAGGCGTCGCAAACCCCGTCGCCGCCGTTCTCTCCGGCGCCTTGTTGGCCGAGCATCTCGGACAACGCGACGTGGCACGACGCGTGGAGACCGTCGTCATGACGTGGTTCCGGGACGGGAAATCAAAGACGAAGGACCTTGGCGGCAAAGCGACGACCGCGGACGCGACCAAAGAACTGGTGCGGCTCGCTTCAGGCCGATGATCTATCCGTTCGGCAAGGCGGAATACTGGTCCAAGTCGCTGGGCGCCTGGAAGTAGAACGTCGTGATGAACATCGAATAGTCTTGGTCGTACGTCGCGCCCGCATCGATTGTGGACGCGGCGCGCGCCGGCTCCTTCTTGATGCCGACATCCAACGCGGAGCGCACACCTTTCTCTGGCGTCACGGACTCGCCGCCGATGCCGTCGTGGATCGCACCCGGGACGAGGACGATCCGCGCAGGCCGATCCGACACGAGGTCAGCGTAGACGAGACCCGCGTTGAGATCCTCCGCGGTCAATTCGCCCAACGTGGAGCTCGAGACGCCGCTTGGCGCCCAGTCGACTTCGATCAACATCGCGGCCCAGTCTGCTGGAAAGTGCGTGCGGTGGTACTCCAACTCGCATTCGACCAGGTCCGATCCGGCGGCCCCAGCTTCCGCGCACCCGAATTTCCCTTCCAGCTGCTGCAAGGTGGAGTAACCGCTGACGTCGAGGGCGGGTTCCAAGAAGATGGTGAGTCGGGTGGCAAAGTCGCTTTGGACTCGGCCTTCGATCCTGGCCCCGGACCAGCCGACGGCGTCGACGGCGATGCGGTACAAGCCGGGCGGGAGGTTGGTGAACCGGAAATGGCCGTTCCAGGACGTTTCGACCTCGTGGTCCGTGCCGTCGAGGCGAACAACGGCGGCCTGGACCGGGACGAAGTTCTCGTCGACGACGGAACCCTCCAGGATCCCGTTGCCGGCCATGGTGCCCGGTTCGGCGGCATTGGGGCTCTCGGAAGCAGAGTTGGCCACGCAACCCGCCATGGAGAAAGCCACCAATACGATCGCCAACCGACGCATCACGAAAGGGACCTCAGTTCCTATTCGAGCCGGGACATTGGACTTAACCATTTTGGTCGTGTCCGCGCATCCGCCACCAGCGATACGCGAAACACGCTCCTTTTAAGTGACTTGAACCGATTCACCGCTTAAAAATGGCCAGACACGCCGAGACCCTCCGCGAACCCGATATCGCCCAGCTCGTGGCCACGTATCGGGCAACCTTCGTCCACCTCATCGGCGACGACATCGAGGTCATGCGAAGACTCACCGCCGATTCCCCCCGGCCCTGCCTCGTGTCGACGTGGAAGGACGAGCTCATCACGGACCTACGAAAATCCGACGGCAACCTCAAATTCAACGCCTTGGCGCACGAAGTCACGGCGGGCATCAACTCCCTCAACCACATCCGCGACGTCGTCCTCGCCGCGTTCGTCGAAGGACACTTCAGCTCCAACGACCGCGTCCTTACGGTCACCCGACTCGGACAGCATTTCGAATGCGTCCTCTTCTTCGACATGCGGTACGACGAATCCGTCACGCGGTTGAAGAAAGAACTCGAAGGCCGCGCGGACATCCGGGTCATCGAGACCGTGCTGCAGATCGCATCCGAGATCGCGCGCGAAGGACGCGAGAAGGGACACGTCGGCACCATCTTCGTCATCGGCGACGTCGAACGCGTAATGAAAGCGTCCCGCCAAGTCGTCATCAACCCGTTCAAAGGACACCCGGAAGAAGACCGGAACATCCTCAACCCCGCCACGTGGGAGACCGCGAAAGAGTTCAGTCAGATCGACGGCGCGTTCCTGGTTCGCGAGGACGGCATCATCGAAGCCGCCGGACGCTACATCGAAGTCAAGAATCCCGTCGCCCTGCCTTCGGGACTCGGAGGACGACACTTGGCCTCCGCCGCGGTGACCAAGGAAACGAAAGCGATCGCGATCACGGTCTCCGAGACCGGTGTGATCCGCATCTTCAAAGACGGCGAGATCCTCATGCGCATCGGAACAACGTAGGCTATTGCGCAAGCGTCGTTACCAAGTTTTCCTTGGGACTTTGATGAAATTACTTCTCCATTTCCTGTGGAAAAACGACGGATCAGGTCTGACCGAGTGCACCGTTCGAGCGCACCGGCGTAACTGACGCGTCGAGTTCGACGCCAGTGCCACCTTGACGGCAAAAGTGGAACTTTGGGAGTTCGTGGGGAAGGGAACAAATAACCTTGGCCCAAACCTGGAGAAAAGCCGGTCGCGGATGCGGCTCGTTCCCGCCCAGATGGTTTTCAGGCCGCGCGCTGACCGCAAGCGTTCCAGTCGTATCGTAAGACCGCCCCCGTCCACGCGTCGACGTACACCAAGGGCTCGGTCTCGGCCGACGGGCAGGCGCCGGGCCGCGGATGTTCGTGTCGAACGTGGATCGTGTAATGCAGGGATCCGTTGAGGTCGTTCAGTATCGGCCAGAGGGACTTGGCTTCGATGAATGCGTACCCGGCAGCCTCGGTTCTACCGTGCCGGTCCATCAGGCACCGTGAGAACTCCGATGCGACCTCCCGGGCATCGCGTTCGGGAAGCGGGTCTCCGTGGGGAAGGTCGACGAATCCGCGCCAGACGAAGCGTACGAAGGGCTGGCCGTTTTCGTCGCGCGGCACCCACGTCAGGAGGGACGACGTGCCGGCAACCTCCATGGACTGGGCCGCGGTCTGCCAGATGGTGCCTTCGCCGCCGTCGGCGCGGTACCGGATCTCGTAGGGTTTTGGAAATCGCAAGTCGTCGGCGATCAGCCGAAGTGCATCTTTGCCGCTGGATTCCGAGCCGCCGGGCCAGCCGCGGTGGGCCTCGTAGGTGAGGAGCGTTCCTGAATCCCCTACATATGGCGGTGTGAGAATCACGCCGAATTGTGTCTTCCAGCCTCCCAGTGGTTGGATGTGCGGGTCGCCCGTCAGCGGGTCCTGCAAAGCCGTGCTCAGGCGCCGAGCGAGCTCGTAGTTCGAGACCCCCTCGGGCACGCGACCTTGGACGAGACTTCGGCTCGTCGAATCGGGGTTGTCACAGGGCAGGGGCGCCCAGCCGGTTCGCCCCCCAGGCTCGATGCAACCGGTGAGGAGCAGGGCCAACGAAAAAACGACCGCCGCACGCACATGGCTTGCTCGCGCGTGGGGCGGTTATGAGTATTTTGGTCAGGTCAGGGCACGAGGCGGAATTGGGCCGGCGTTATTGCCCCACAGTGGTTCTAATTCGTAAGGGAAATTTGGCGGGAAAAGAAGGGGCGGTGCCGCCGCAAGCCCGATGCTCGGGGTTACCCCAAAATCCAGACGCTTCTCTCACTTGTCGTGTTCCAGCCGCGGGGACCGACCCAACTCAGTGTCGCGACGATGACGTACTCGCGGGCAGCGGCTCGGGGACTGTTCGGGTCCGCAGGGTCCGCTGTGCCGTTCCACACATAGGTGGCCTCGAGGCGCTCGCCCGGACGCAGAGTGGCCTCGATGATCGCCGCCGCGCAACCCTGGGGACCGTCCGGCCCGAACAAGGGCGCCTTGCCATCCCGGATTCCCAGTCCCTCGACATGAACGCGTGGCTCCTGACAGGACGCATGCCAGTAGACGAAATCGCGACTCGCGGTGTTCTCCATCACCGCTCGGATGGAAACGCCATCCATTGGGTCGGCGATGGTATTCTTGCTGAGATCCAAGTGGATTCTTGGAAGGGCCTGATCTGCGGGCTGGACACAGCCCGCCAGAAGTACGATGGCGAAAAAGCCCCAGACACGGTTCACATGCCGACTGCAATCCCACAATTGAAAATGTTTCTTGTCCGATTCGAATGGCCAGGTCTTATCGGCCCCGGCCGGCCAACTGGGGCTCTGGGGTCTGGAACCGTTACCCTTTGTCGTGGAAAGGCGGAACGGGTGCGAATCCGCCTGAGTTCCTCATCAAGGCGAACGGAGCCCATAAGTATGAGCGATGACAATAGTTGTAAACAGTTGTAAATGAACCTGAACCTTCACCCCTTCCAGGAAACACTCATCAACGCCTTCCTGCGGGTCGGCATCTACCAGAACCGCAGCGAGATCGGGCGTCAAGCCATCGAGGCCCTTCTGCAGGCGACGGACAAGCCCAAGCGCCTCAACCTCGCAATTGAAGTCTACAAGTCCGGGGAGGCCACCGTCAGCAAGGCGGCCGAGATCGCCGGCATCCCGTTCCACGAGATGCACGACATCCTGGCCAAGGAACAAATCCTCCAAACCCCCTCGGCGACGCGTGCGGAGCGCGCTCGACGCGCCGGCAAACTCGCCCCCCACATCCGGTAACCGCGGGTGATTCCATCCTCTTCGTCGACGCGAACATTCTCATCAGCCTTGCGAAAGCCGGCCGCGTCGATATCCTAAAGCATCTCCAAGATGCGGTCACGACGCGGCGCGTCCAGCAAGAGTTCGGCCGCAAGGTCCCAAAGTACTTGGCCGCCCTCACGGCGGCCGTCGCCGCGGGACAACTCAACGTGGTGCCAGCCATCCTCGAGCCACCCGCGCGCGCCCACTACGGTGCCTTGGCAGAGCGGTTCGGCGCGACCGACGCTGAGCTCGTGGTCTTGGCCTTGCAAACGACGTCCCCACTGCTTACCAACGAGAAGAATCTCGTGACGGCAACAGAGAGTCTGGGCGGGAACGCCTTCGACCTCGTCGACCTGATCCACGACCTTCAAGCGGCCAAGAAACTCTCGCCCAAAGACGTGAAGACATTGATCGCCGACCTTGAGTTCAAAGGCGACCTGCATTTCCAGCCCGCTGATCGCGAGCATCTTGGAATCGGGTAGGGAGCCGCGTGCCGCGCCTGATGGTGCGGCAAGACGGATTAGGGATGGATGTTTTCGACCAAGCGAATGCCGTTCCTCGAATCCATCGGCACCGCAGTACCGTCGCAGCGGTTCGCCCAAGATGAGATCAAAGCGAAAGCCGCCGAAGTCGTCACGGCCGTCGCACCGGCCCTCCTCGAGTACATGGAGATCTTCGACACGACCGGCATCAAGTCCCGCTACCTCGTGCGTGAACTCGACTGGTACCTCGGCGCACACGGCTGGAAAGAACGAAGCGAGATCTACAAAGACGAAGGCCTCAACCTCATCGAACAGGCCGCAACACGCGCCCTCGAAAACGCCAAACTCCAACCCGCCGACATCGGCGGCATCATCTTCGTCTCCACCACCGGGATCTCCACACCGAGCCTCGACGCGCGACTCGTCAACCGCATGGGGTTCAACAGCAACATCCAACGCGTCCCGCTCTGGGGACTCGGCTGCGCAGGCGGCGTCGCTGGACTCGCATTGGCGGGCGACCTCGCGCGCGCCCACCCCGACCGCCGCTACCTCCTCCTCTCCCTCGAACTGTGCAGCCTAGCGTTCCACCTAGGGGACCTTGACATCCGCTCCTTCGTCGCAGCCACGTTGTTCGGCGACGGCGCGGCAGCCGCCATCGTCCGCGGAGACCAAGTCAACGGAATGGCAAAAGCCCAACTGCGCGCCGGAAATTCTCACGAATGGAAAGCCTCCGAAGACGTGATGGGCTGGAACGTCCTCGACGAGGGACTAAGCGTCGTCTTCTCCCGCAAGATCCCCCAGATCGTCGAAGAAAAATTCGCCCCCGTCGTCCACGCCTACGCTGGGCAAAACGGCAACAGTCCCGACCGGTACGTGTTCCACCCCGGCGGCACCAAGGTCCTCCAAGCGTACGAAAAAGCACTCGGCATCAAGAGCGAACAACTCGAAACCGCCCGGACCATCCTTCGAGACTACGGGAACATGTCCAGTCCAACCGTCCTCTTCGCGCTCGCCGAATCCTTGCGCACCCCGCTTCGGAAGAAAGAGACTGCGCTCCTCGCGGCGCTCGGACCCGGCTTCGCAAGCGAACTGCTTCTTCTCGAGGGCTGACGAAGCCGCATGGAAGCACGCGTGGTCCTCACGGTCGTCATCGCGTTCTATGTCCTCGTGCGCATCGTCGAATCCATCTTCAACAAACGGCACACAACTCGCATCATGGCCCGCAACGCGGTCCCCGTCCGACCCGATGGATTCTACGGCATCGCCGCCGTGCAAGCGTTGGCCCTCCTTGGTCTCGTCGTCGAAGGGTTCCTTCTGCCTACTCATGGCGCCATCCTCTGGCTCGGCACCTGGCCGCTCTTGGGCCTCGCCGTACTCGCACTCGCGCTCCGACACTGGTGCGTTGCAACGCTCGGCGACCGCTGGGTGTTCCGCGTCTGGATCCTCCCCGCCGAACCCTTGGTGAAGCTCGGACCGTACCGGTTCCTGAAGCATCCCAACTACCTCGCTGTCTTCCTCGAATACGTCGCGGTGCCGCTCGCGTTCGGACTCTGGATCACCGCGGCCATCACGATTCCCCTCGGCGCCTGGAGTCTGCTGCATCGCAAACACATCGAAGAACGAGCCCTGCGACCCCTGCGAGGCGCGAACACAAAAACGGTTTGACGAAAAGCTTCATCAGCCCTGTTTTTCTCCGGAGCCACGTTCGGGTGGTACTTTGCGCAAGATTGACATCGGCATCATCATCGTCCTTGTAGCGGCCGTCGTGTTCTCCGGCATCGGTGTCGCCACGTACGAAGGCGGACCTCAAGGCGTGGACTACGACGTCACTTGGGGCACCGACAACAACCAGCTCGCCTCGAAGGCCGGGACGCGCACCGGCAACGGTGATGTGAGCATCGACTATCCCATCGACCTCGACAACATCACGGAAGTCACGATCACTGTGACCGTCGCAGGCCCGGGCCCCCGCGCCCAGGCCGTCACGGCGAGCGTGGATCTGACTCCGATCAACGCCACGAAGCCGGCGGGAAAGTCGGTCACCCTCGCCCCGGGCCAAGCCGCAAGCCAACAGACTAGTTTCACCGTGAAAATCCAGGATTTGCCGACCGTCACGACGGCTTCCGGCGCAGACGAAAACGCGACGCGCGGAGAACTCAACTCGACCCACCGCACTGAGACAGGCTCTGGCACCTGGAAGGTCGTCGTCACGATTTCCGGTTCCGGCCTCGGTCCTCTCGGGGCAGCCGGCGAAGCGTTCACCGTGACTGTCTCCGGACAAGCAACGACGTACCGACCCACGCTCGAATTGTCCACACCGGACATCAACCGCTAAGGAGGGGATTCTCGATGGCTGCAAAGAAATCCACGGCGTCACGAAAGACCACCAAGAAACCCGCCCCAGCACCCAAACCCCGGACGGATGCCGTCCAGGAAGCCCTGCACATCCCGGTTGCCGAAAACGCGCCCGCACCCGCCGAGCTTCCCGACAAGATCGATGAGGGCGACCGCCAAGGATTCGGTTCCCGTCTCGGATTCATCCTCGCAGCCGTCGGGTCCGCCGTCGGGTTCGGAAGCATCGCCCGCTTCCCGATGAACGCCGCCAACAACGGCGGCGCCATGTTCCTCCTAATGTACCTCGGCATCATGCTCCTCATCGGCATCCCGATGATGGTCGCCGAGTTCTCCCTCGGACGCAGCGCCCAAAAGAACACCGTCGGCGCCTTCGGCGTCCTCACGGGCGATCCCAAGACAAAGTGGCGGTACTCGGGGTTTCTGTTTTTCATCCTCGCCGCGTTCATCCTGAGCTACTACGGAATCCTCACAGGTTGGACCCTACGCTACCTGTTTGGCAGCTTCACGGGCGCGTACTTCGCCGACTCTGACTCGTACTTCGCTCGAACCGCCGAGGGCCCCGTCGCGCTCCTTTGGTTCGCCATCGTGATGGTGCTCGTCTGCGTCACCCTCTTCGGACGGATCTCAAAAGGAATCGAGAAAGTCAATTTCATCATGATGCCGACGCTGTTCGCCATCATCATCGGGCTCGCCGTCTACGCGGCAACGCTCCCGAACGTGGGTCCGGGATACTCCTACTACCTCACGCCCGACATGACCGCCTTCACGCTGCCGGTCTTCACCGCTGCCGTCGGTCAGGCATTCTTTTCGCTCTCGCTCGCCCAAGGCGCCATGATGACCTATTCGTCGTACATCCCGAAGTCGACGTCGCTCGCGAGCAACGCCGCGATGGTCTCGGGCTCGACCCTCACGTTCGCCACGATGTGTGGTTTCATGATCTTCCCCCTCCTAGCGAGCTTCGGGTTCGCGCTCAGCCCCGATACGCCCGCCGGATTGGGTCTCATCTTCGGTCCCCTATCTGCGACGTTCGCGGCGATGGGGCAACCGGTCGGCAACATCGTCGGAGTCCTGTTCTTCACCGCGACGTTCTTCGCTGCGTTCACGAGCGCGATCTCGCTCGCGGAGCCCGGCATCGCCTACATCGTCGAAGAACACGGCATCGACCGACGACGGGCCGCCGTCGTCATCTGCGGCCTGATCTACCTCTCCGGCCTGTTCTACGTTTTCTCGGGACCGCTCCTTGACCTCGCGGGCGGCGCGCTCACCGACGCGTCCATCATGATCGGCGGCGTCCTCATCGCCGTGTACGTTGGCTGGTTCTCCCCCGCCGCCATCGCCATCCAACGGATGGACGAATCGGACAAGGGTTGGCGCATCGGCAAGTTCGTGCTCCCGATGATGCGGTACGTCCTGCCCGCCGTCCTCGGCATCCTGCTCATCTTCCAGATCCTCGGCACCCCGTGCGCGCTCACGGGCGGCGAAGCCAAGCCCGGACTCATCGAACAGTTCGCAACGTACTTCGGAGCCGACGCGCAGGTCCTCGGCTGCACGGGCGCCTAAACGGTTCAAGTAGCGTCGCCGCATTGCCCGTTGCATGCCCGACCTTGGCGGAACAAAGACCCTGACGGTGACGTCGACCGCGTTCCAACAAGGGCAACCCATTCCCACCAAGTACACGTGCTCGGGCGCCGACGTTTCGCCGCCGCTGGCGATGGGAGACATTCCTCCGAACGCGAAGTGCCTCGCCTTGATCTGCGACGATCCCGACGCGCCCCGGGGCACTTGGCTCCACTGGACCGCCTGGAACATGCCGCCGACCCTGAAGACCCTGCGCGAAGGCGCCCAAAACAATGAAGGCACCCACCGCGAAGGCATGACCGACAACAAGACCGTCGGCTACGGCGGTCCGTGCCCCCCGCCCGGCAAGCCGCATCGCTACTTCTTCAAGATCTACGCACTCAACGCGGCCCTCGAACTTCCGAACGGCTCCAGTTTGAAGGAACTCGAAGCCGCCATGAGCGGCAAGGTCCTCGCGTGGGGCGAACTGATGGGCACGTTCAAACGTTAACGCGAGACCAGTTCGATCGGCCATGGTTCCGGAGCCGGCATCGGGCTCGACTCGTCAAAACGCAACGTGTAGATGCCGCTCGCTCCATCGAACGTGACGAGCACGCCGTCCTTGAACGGCAGGATCTCCTGCAACGTGGGCGTCCAGCGAAGGATCTGGGCGGGCGGCCTCGGCGACGGCTGATCCGGCATGAAGACACCGATGGAAGGAAGCAACGTGAACGTGTCCGACGAGATGTTGGAGAGATCGACCGCCCACACGCCGCCGTGGTACATGGAAACGAACAGGGTTTCGTTCCAGACGCCGAAGTAGTGGTTCGAGAACATGTACGTCCCGTTCCACTCGACGTCATGCGGCAACGTCCACGCGGCGACCTCATGCGGCGCGCGCGGATCAGTCGTGTCGAGGACCCAGATGGTGCCGCTCGGACGCGGACCCGGATGACCCGCCCACTCGGGACCCAAGACGGTGTAGTGGCGATCGTCCCACAGTTCGTCAAGCGGGAACACCGAATGCAGACTTCCCGTGTATGCGGAGGCCGCGGGATCGTAATCGGTCCAACGCGACAGCATCTCGGGTGAGCGCGGGTTGGTGATGTCCGCGATGAGGAAGTCCGTGCCACCAGACATGTAGGCAAGCGTCTGGCCGGTCTTCGGGTGTTTCGCGATCCAACCGTCGTGGGAGGCGACCTTCGCGACCGGCGGACCGGTGTTCTGCACCGCGATGGTGGAGAGGTGTTCGAGTTTCCCGCCGGCTTCGCTGTCTATGATCGTGTACACTTGGTAGTAGTCGTAGTCGGCCGGCCCGTACACGCTCACCAAGATGAGGAGCTCACCGTCGACGTAGGTGGCGAAGACGCTGTGGCCGTCCATCGGAATGGGTCGCTGGTCGACGAGTTCTGGTGCGGCGGGGTCGGAGATGTCGACCAAGACGAGGCTGAAAGGCCGCGTCACCGGGTCTTCGGTCGCGGCCAAGAGCGGTGAGACTTCGCCCGTGCACGCGTTTCGCCAGTCGATGCCGGTGTCGTGTGGAGCAAGAGGTGGCAATGCTGGCGGAATCCCTGGGACCGCCGCGTAGGGGTTTTGACTGGTCGTGACGAGGAGCACGTGTTTACCGTCCGGGACGACGCCGACGTCGTACACGCGGGTCTGGCGCATCACGAACTCGCCCAACCATTTCGGCGCGGCGGGATCGGTGACGTCGGCGATCGCGAACCCGCCGAGGTAACGCGCTTCGACGGCGGCGATCCGGCGACCATCCGGCATGTCTTGGGCGTCGCCGCAATGATGGCCCCCGACGGTGCCTCCGACCGTGGTGCTCAGGAGTGGGTCGTAGCCGATGATCTTGAAGTTCGGCGTGGTGAGGTTCTGATGCTGCGCATAGTCGAAGTGATCGTGGTCGTCGCCAAACGGCAAGGCCCATTCCGACCACGCGGTCGGGTACTCATCGTCCGCCGGCCTTCGTTCCGTTGCCGCGAGGCAGCCGCTGAGGAGAAGGGCGACGATGATCCACGCGTGCCTCATCCGGTTCGGTTGACTCGTCCGGGCGCGATAAACCTACCGCGAAGAAGCTCATCGTTTCGGTTTGGGGTCGGCCAAGGGACGCAGCATCTTGATCCGCGACGCGAAGAAGCCGAGCGCCTTGAGCGATGCGATCTCTTCCTCGTGATCCGGGAACACGTTCACTTCGATGGCTTGCAGTTTCTGCGCTTTGGCCCACTGGGTGAGGGCTTCCAGCAACAGGCTCGCGACGCGTTTGCCGCGCTGGTCCGGTCGCACGAAGATGTCGGAGAGGATCGCGATTTGGGAATACTTGAAGAACGCCGCCTCGCGGCCGCGGGTTGCGACCGCGTATCCGACGACCTCTGCGTTGTCCTCGGCGACCTTGACCACTGCGTCCGGGTTCTTGAGAAAACTCATCATGTAATTGCCGAAGAACCGCGCGTATTCGTCCTTCAACACGAGATGGTGGTCCGACTCCTTGCGCTGCGTGGCGAGGGTCTTCATCATCTCGCGGACGGCGGGGCCATCCGATTCGCGGAAGTCACGGACCTGCACCATGGGGAAGCTCCGCATCCGACGCGTGGGAATTAGCCGTTGCGCTTGCCGTTTCCAAGGATTCCTCGACCGCGCGGAACAGCCGGGGAGCCCAGACCAAGAACATGACCGAGAGGAAACAGAGCCCGGCGGCAAGCGTAGCGGCAAGAACGAGGGCGCCCGGGTCGATGAACCGTCCCTGCAAGGCGGCGAGGAGGAACCAGAGGGCGGAGGCGACGCCGAAGACGGCAAGCACCCGTCCGCCCCAATGGGTCTGTCGTCGGATCCGGTCGAGCGCTTCCTGGGGCGTGGTCTTTCGTCGGCGGGCCGAGATCCGTGCGCGTCTCGCGACGCGCAAGACGTTGATCTTCCAAGGCACTTCTTCGAGTCCCACGAGAAGGAACACGAAGAGCGCCGCGACTGCGTACCACACGAAGAACAGGTCCGCCATCGGCTTGTTCGAACGGGTCGACCCGTCGAAGCCTATATCACGATACCCTAAGTTTGGCAGGACCCCCTGGGTGGCTTCGCCTGGTTAAGATTCTCGCGCTCTCCCGAAACGCCAACCTGTATTCCACGCGACGCTTGGCGGCCGAGACGAAGGCGCTCGGTCACGAGTTCAAGATCATCGATCCATTGCGTTGCCAACTCACCATCGACGCGGAGGAACCGCTCATCCATTACCAGGGAAAGCGTCTCGCGACGCCCGACGTGGTGTTGCCGCGGATCGGTGCATCCATCACGTCGTATGGCCTGGCCGTCGTCAACCAGTTGGAAGTCATGGGCATTGCCATCGTGAACCGGTCGCAGGCGATCGCCCGGGCGCGCGACAAGCTACGCGCGTCGCAACTGCTTGCGCGTCATGGGATCGACACGCCGCGCACCGTGTTCCTTCGGGATCCCGACCAGGTCGCGTTGGCGGTCGAACTGGTCGGAGGTTGCCCCGTCATCACGAAACTGACACAAGGCACCCAAGGCGTCGGGGTGATGATCGCGGAGTCGGTCAAGAGCCTCGAGGCCATGCTGGAAACGTTCTGGGCGATGGGCCAGGACATCATCATCCAAGAATTCATCAAAGAAAGCAAAGGCAAGGACATCCGCGCGTTCGTCATCGGCAACAAGGTCGTCGGTGCGATGCGTCGTCAAGCCCAGGTCGGCGAGTTCCGTTCGAACATCCATCGTGGAGGCGTCGGGCGACCTGTGAACTTGAGCCCGGAATACGAGAAGGCGGCGTTGATGGCGACGCGGATCATGGGGTTGCAGGTCGCGGGCGTCGACATCTTGGAAGGAAAGGACGGGCCGAAGGTCATCGAGGTCAATGCGAGTCCCGGATTCGAAGGGTTGGAGCAGGCGACGAACAAGAACGTGGCACGGCAGTTTATTGAATACGCCGTCCAATATGCGCAAAAGTGGTCCGAGTCAACGGCAGCCGGTACGTTGCTGCTTGCTGACTCGTGAGTGAACACGATGTCGCATCGGCCTTTCGAGATCGCGGGAACAAAGATCGAGCCGGGCGAGTACCGGGAACTCTCGCTCAAGGTCAGCGAGTTCTACACTTCTCAACCCGCGAGCATCCCGTTGTTCGTCAAACGCGGCGCCAAAGACGGCCCGATCCTGTTCGTCACCGCCGCAGTCCATGGCGACGAGATCAACGGCGTGCAGATCGTCCGCAACCTGATCATCGAACTCCGGGACCGGGACATCAACGGCACCTTCGTCGGCGTCCCCGTGGTGAACCGGTTCGGGTTCAACACGCATCAGCGGGACATGCCGGACAACCGGGACCTCAACCGTTCCTTCCCCGGGAGTTCGAACGGCAGCCTCGCCGCGCGGTACGCCCACCGCGTGTTCGAGGAGATCATCCGAAAATGCACGCACGGCATCGACCTTCACACCGCCGGGGCGTCGCGCACGAACATGCCCCAAGTCCGTTGCGACATCAAGCACGATGAGGCGAAGCGGATGGCCCAAGCGTTCGGGGCCGCCGTCATCCTTCACCATCCTGGCGGAAAAGGAACCCTTCGCCGAAGCGCCACCGATGCGGGGATTCCGACGATCATCTACGAGGCGGGTGAGACCTTCAAGTTCGAACGCGACGTCGTCGCTCACGGCAAACGCGGCGTCTTGCAAGTGATGCGTTCCCTCGGCATGGTGGAAATCGATGTCCAACCTCCCCAGTACCAAGTCATCGTAAAGCAGTCGTCGTGGGTGCGCGCCGACCGCGGAGGCCTGCTCGACGTGTACGTGCGCCCGGGCGACGTCGTCTACGAAGGGGATGAGATCGCCGTCATCACGAACCCCTTCGGTCGCGAGAAGGACGCCCTCAAAGCCCCCTTCAACGGGCTCGTCATCGGCCGTGTTACACTCCCCCTTGTGAACCCCGGCAACCCGATCGCACACTTGGTGCGCTTGGAAAAGGCCCCGCTGGCGCTGGTGGAGAAATTCATGGAGCACCGCACCTCGCCGAACGCTGTGCCCTTGAGTCACGCCCCGATGGTCGGCCAGAGCCTGGCAGCGTCGAACCAGGCCGTTTCCGTCAAGCAG
This sequence comes from uncultured Halobacteriales archaeon, assembly GCA_964408365.1. GTDB lineage: Archaea > Thermoplasmatota > E2 > JACPAO01 > JACPAO01 > JACPAO01. Next base: position 25,257 of record CAYOZB010000017.1, read on the forward strand.
TCCGAGGCGACCGTCGCGGCGGCCACGGCGCGGCCGCTTGAATCCGCAGAGGCCCGCAAGCGGGACGACGCGAAGGCGCCGGAGCCGGCTACCGAGTGAGGCGGCGGCGGATCCCCACGAAGACCAATGCGGCGAATGCGACGGCTAACGTTGCGGTGATGCCGTCAAAGCCGGGGACGATGACGTTCCCGACCGAGGCGGCTTCGACGCTCACGCGTTTTTCGCTGAAATGGGCGAAACTCACGAGCACCTGCGTGCCGTGCCGGTCTTGGACGATCCAGTATTCGAAGCCCTCTTCGCCGTCATTGCACGGGTCGAGGATGTCTTCGAGGTTGTCGGCTTCGCGGACCCGGATGGAGTTGCCCTCGTCGTCGCTCATGAGCACCTCGAGTTTGATGGTCTCGAAGATGCCCGCGTTGAACTTCAGCACGACGGTCTTGCAGGCGCCGTCGGTGGAGTCGATCGTGGCGAGGAACTTCTTGCCGCCTTGGTGTTCGACGTCGATGTCCATGTCGGTGTAGTCTTCCTCGTCGCTTTGCGACTCGTCGCCGTCGAAGCTGATGGTGACCTGCGCGCCGAGTCGGCGCGTTTTGATCGCGTCGTAGTATTCCGCCCCGACATCGCCGTCGGGGTCGACGCCGTCGGGTCGGCACGTCTGGGCGAGCCAGGTGGCTTCGCCGCGGACGATGATGACTCCTTTGATCGCGTCGTAGGTGATGGCGTCGCCATTGCCGTCGCCGATGAGGACGCTCGTCCAACCGCTCGAGGCCGTCATCTCGAGTCCGTTGGAGGTCGCGGTGACGCTGAGGTGTGGGCTGGGCACGAGGTAGAGTTCGGCGTCGCCGACGGCGCCGAAGTTGATGACGCCGCGGGGTCCGTCGTGGAAGAGGAGTTTGAGGTTCTCGCTGCGGATGAGGAGTGAGGCGGATTGTTGGTCCTCGATGAACTGGAAGTCTTCGAAGACGCGGTTGGCGTAGAGGTCGTCGAAGACGGGTTGTCCGCCGCACGTGAATCGGGACAGGAACTGGCTTTGGGGGTCGCCGACGAACGTGACGTAGGTTCCGCGGCATTGGATCTTCGACGTTGCGTCGTCGTAGTAGCATTGGAGCGAGCCCAATCCGTCGCGGAAGTTCTCGGGCGCGTTGTACTCGTCCTTGTAGTCGTTTCGGCAGGCGGCGAGGATGGCCTCGACCTCCGTCGCGACTTTTTGTTCCAGGTCGGCCAACCGTTGTCGGAGCGCATCGTAGTCCGCGGTGCCTGGGGTCGCGGCTTCGAGTTTGCTGCGCAGCGTCTCGAATTCGCCGAGGTACAGTTCCTTCGCGGCGGCCATGCGTTGGTCGCAGTCGGAGCGGATCACGCGCAACGCGCTTTCTTGGGACGGTGCGGCGGAGATCTGGTACCTTGGCTCGATGGGAGCGTTTTCGGCGTAGTAGCCGCATTCCCACAACAGGTAGCGGTCCGCGATGGAGGACATTTCACGGTCGTATTGGGCCGAAAGTTCGGCGGCGCGGGCGCGCCACTTTTCCTCGAGGGTGGCGCGTTCGTCTTCGGAGTACGTGGACCAGGAGGCGCGGGCGTTCTCCATGGCGCGGTAGAACTCGTTCCAGGTCTGCGACCATTGTTCTTTGAGTGAGTTCATCGCTTGTTGCGCGTTCTCCCAACGTACGGCGCAATCGGGGTTGGAGTAGGGACGGTCGCAATCGTAGTCGTTCCATTTGCGTTGCCAGTCTTGGTCGAACTGTTCCCGTTGGATCCGCATGTCTTCTTCGAACTGGAAGTCGGAGCCGGGTTCGGTTCCCATCCGTTCGTAGTACGCGTTGTAGTCGTACTTCCATTGGCTGTAGAACTGGTTCTGGGCGTCGCTGAGCTGTCGGCACGTGTCCGCGTTGTAGTTGGATGGTTCCTGGGTCGTGGTCGGATCACATTTCTGGTACGCTTCGCCGGTCTGGTCGTCGCGCACATAGTAGCAGCCTTGGGTCGTCGGCGGCGGATAGTTGCAGTCGTAGAAACCGTACCCTTCCTGGTAGCAGTCGCGGTGCGGCTCGGTGGCCGTGGGGCCCGGGGAGGCGGGCGTGACTTCGCACCGCGCGATCTCCACGGCGCGCGTCTCGCTGCCGAGTTTGTTTCCGTTGCCATCGTTGACGATGAGCGTCGCGGTGTAGGTGCCCACGAGGCGCGCTACGTTCTGGAAACGCATCTCGTTGGATTGAACTTGGGTGCCGTCGGGCTGGTCGAGGAACCATCTGAATTGCGTGTCCGGGCGATCTGGTGACAGGGACCCTTCGTAGGTGAGTGTCTCGCCGACACAGTACGTGCCTTGGACGTAGATCTTGACCGTATAACCGGTTGTACTCTGGCCAGCGGCCCCGGTCGCCAGGGCGAAGAACGCGGCCGTGACGGCGAAAGCGACCCATGTAGAACTGCGTCTGGTTGACAGTGTCCCCACCTATGTTCAGCGCGTTTAGGCGCCGAACACTACTCACCTTGTTCCCCTCTATTAAAGCACCCGCGGAAGGGTCTTGAGGCCACCGTGCAGGGCCACGTCCACCGGTTACCGTGTGAGAGCGGAACGCACCTTCGACTTGAGATCCGTTCTCTTGTCGCGGCGATGGTCCACTTTCAAGGAAATGGTCACACGTTTGGCGCCTAACGTGCCGAGCGCGTCGTCCATCCGTTTCACGACATCGAATATCTGTTCCAGCTTCTCGGCTTCGATCTCGGTCCCCATGGCGTGCACTTCGTGCTTCAATCCGCTCGCCTTGAGGACCTCGACGGCCCTGCGCACGTAGCGTCCGATCGAGGCTCCGTCGGACGGCAAGCCCATCACCGAGAGATGTGCAAGATACACGATGGGAACGGCTTATGTGGGAGCGCCCATATAGCCGGAACGTCGGGGCAAGTGCGAGTGGTTTTGAAGAAAGCAGCGAAAGCGCCGACGCCCAAGAAGAAGCCCTCCCCCGTCGCCAAAGCGCCCATCCCAGCCCGAAAACCGGCTTCAAAACCGGCTCCCGTGAAGCCCCGTTGCGGCTCCTGCGGACACTGGTCCATCGCCACCGAATACGGCGTCGACGACCGCTCCGGCTACTGTGACCGTTGGGAGAAACTCACCGACCGCGACTACGTCTGCGACGAATACGTGTCGCGCGAAAAGTTCCATGCCATGCAGCAGGAACTCGCGGAGCAGCACGAAGAATACCTCGACGAAGACACGGGGTAGGCTATGAATCGCCGTCGACGCGACGGATGGATCGTCATTGCGCTCGGCCTCGCGGGTTTGTTTCTCGCGTTTTGGTTAGCCGCGCCGCTTTCCGACGAACCCGGGCGCACCGCCGGCCTCTTTTGGGTAATCCTCGGGTGCCTCATCCTCATCGGTGGAGGGATCTGGCTGATTCGCACGCCGCCCCCGCGAATCCTCTGACCGTTCCACCGAAACGTGGCCGAAAGGTAAAAGCGGTTGCCAAACTCATCATCAGGTTGGATCGTCGATGGCGAAGAGGATGACCTCGGGTCTGAAATTAGCCCAGCTCGAACGGCGAATCGCCAAGTTGGAGAGGCACGCTGGGTCCGGTGCCGAAAGAAAGGCTACCATCGGGGAGGTCCGACGGGCGTTCGTGCAGCGTGTGAACCGCGACGGGGTCATTGACTACCTCGAATTTTGGCGCGAAACCCGATACCCCTGGGCGCTGGTCGAGCAGGTTGTCCGCGAACTCGAGGAGCGGCGACTCATCGAGGATGCTGATTCGGTGCCCCGGTAACCGATCGCACCTCAGGTAAACGTCGTTACCAAACTCTTCATCCCTCTGACCGGGCAAGGGCTCGTCATGGTGAATGACTACCAGCTTCTCGTGGGATTTATCGGCGGCGTGTATTCGTTGATGTTCTTCCTTCGGGGTCTCGAAGGGATCCTTGCAGGCGACCGAGCCAGGATCATCATCTGGATGGTCGGGGCTGTCATCGTAGCGGTGGGCGGCTTGGTTCTCATGAGGGTTCGGACGTCGGACGATGGGGCCGACGATGATCTCGAAAAGCGGTGAGAGTGCGAGATTCCTTTGCGACCAGGTCAAAGAAAGGGAGTGTTGAAGCATGATTTCACCGGAAAGTAAAAGCCGTTGCCACACTCATCGTGTCCTGTTGGCCGCGACGAAACCTAAGATGGCACTGGCCGTGCGCGTTGAGCGGCTCGAGAAAGAGGTAAGGGCGCTTCGTCAAGGTCGTGGGGTGCCAGGAACCCCGCGGCAGGAACGCGCCCGCGCCATTGGCGCACAGGCCCGCGACCCGGCCATCATTCGGAAGGTCGTTCTGGATGAGCTCCGAAAGAAGAATCACATCGAGGCTTGGTCATTCGCCCTTGACCACAACCTGCATTACCCCTCCGTCGAAACGTTCCTTTCAGCGCTGGTAAAACGGGGCGCCATCGAACGGGCGGAATGATTCCTTGAGAGAAATTCCGGTCACCGTCGACGAGGAAGGGAATTTCCGCGCATGGAAAGCCGTGGTCGGCGGCAAATCCTCTCATCGCCTCGCAAAGCCCGTGTTCCCCGATCACCAGCCGAATTACGACTTCGATAAGGGCGTCATCATCCGAATCAAGTCGCCATACCGGGTAACCGGCAACGTCGACCTTGCCTCGGAGTATGGTCGGCGGAAGACCCACTAAACCGTCGCGCTCCCGATCTTCTTTCCTTTTCCTATGAGCGAACCGTGCGCCGCGGCGAGCCGCGCCACCCGCACGCGGACGGCGCCGGGATTGAGCCAACTGCTGAGGTGGGCCCGGTTTTGCCGAAAGGTAAAAGTGGTTGCCAAACTCATCATTAAGGGTTGCCAGCCAAGGCCCAAAGGATGCCTATTACTACGCGCGTTACGCGGCTGGAACGGGAAGTGCGGACCCTCAAGCGAGCCTTAGTGCCTCGGGAGCCGCCAAAACCGAAAGGTCGAATCACGGTTGCCCGCGTGCGACGCGAATTCCTGGAACGAATGCGTCGCGATGGATCCGCCAACTACTTGGATTTCCTTCGCGAAACCGGTTATCCGCACGAAGTCATGTGGAAGGTGCTCGGGGAACTCGAAGACAAGGGCGCCATCGAGGTCGTATAATGGCCGCTCAATGGGTTCTCCTCGATGACAACGGAGATATTGTCGCATGGAAAGCCGTTGTCGGCGCGAAGCATTCCCACGCGATGGCGCGGCCGGTTTTTCCTCGCCATCAGCCGAACTACAGCTTCGACAAGGGTGTCGTCATCCGGATACGTGCACTGTGTCGGGCTGGCGGCACCCAGCCGCTCGAAGCGGATTCGCCTGAAGCCTAGACCGTCGCGCTCACGATCTTTTTTCCTTTCTCCTTGAGCGACGCGTGCGCCGCGGCGAGTCGCGCGACGGGTACGCGGAACGCGCTGCAGGACACGTAGTCGAGTCCGGCTCCGTGGAAGAACTCGATCGAGGAGGGTTCGCCGCCGTGTTCGCCGCAGATGCCGATCTTGAGTTTGGGTTTCTTGGAGCGTCCCTTCTCGACGGCCATCTTGACGAGGCTTCCGACGCCGTCGCGGTCCAAGACTTCGAACGGGTTGTACTTGAGGACGCCTTTTTCGTGGTAGAATTGGAAGAACCGTGCTTCGGCGTCGTCGCGGCTGTAGCCGAACGTGGTCTGTGTCAGGTCGTTGGTTCCGAAGCTGAAGAACTCGGCGTGTTCGGCGATCTGGTCCGCGGTCAAGCAGGCGCGGGGGAGCTCCACCATGGTGCCGATGGTGTAGCCGAACTTGATGCCGAACTCGCCCATGACGTTCTGGATCTCGGCTTCGAGGACTTTGCGCACTTCACGCAACTCGTTGGGGTGTCCGACGAGGGGGACCATGATCTCGGGCAGGACTTTGACGCCTTCTTTGGTCAATTCGCAGGCGGCTTCGGTGATGGCGCGCGCTTGCATGCGGACGATCTCGGGGTGGAGGATGGACAAGCGGCACCCGCGCAATCCGAGCATGGGGTTCTGTTCGCTGAGTTCCATGACCTTCTCGAGGAACCGCTCCTTTTCTTCGAATTCTTTCCCGGTCTTGCCTTGGAGTCGCATCGTCGTGACTTCGACGAGCAGGCCGTCTTTCATGGGCAAGAATTCGTGGAGGGGCGGGTCGATGAGGCGGATCGTGACGGGGAATCCGTCCATCGCTTGGAAGATGGCGCGGAAGTCCGATTTTTGGAACGGCATCAATTTGTCGAGTGCGGCTTGGCGTTCTTCCAACGATTTGGCCAAGATCATTTCTCGCACGATGGGGAGTCGGTCGAGGTCGTTGAACATGCGTTCCGTGCGGCACAACCCGATGCCCACGGCGCCGAATTCGCGCGCGCGTTGCGCGTTCTTGGGTGTGTCCGCGTTCGCGCGCACGGACATGCGTGCAAACCCGTCGGCCCAGGTGAGGAGTTGTCGGAAATCGTTGGTGAGTTCGGGTTCGATCACCGGAACCTCGCCCAACATGACTTTGCCGGTGGAGCCGTCGATCGTGATGACGTCGCCTTCTTTCACGACTTTGCCGCTGACAGCGAACTGTTTGCGGGCGTAGTCGATCTTGAGTTCTTCGCAGCCGGAGACGCAGGGTTTGCCCATTCCGCGGGCGACGACGGCTGCGTGGCTGGACATGCCGCCGCGTGCGGTGAGGATGCCTTGTGCCGCGAAGAAACCGTGGATGTCCTCGGGGTTGGTCTCGATGCGTACAAGGATGACTTTGTCGCCGCGGTCGCGCCACACCTCGGCGTCGTCGGCGTCGAACACAACTTTTCCGCTCGCCGCGCCCGGGGAAGCGTTCAGGCCTTTGGCGATGTGGGTGACCTTGACCTTCGGGTCGATCTGTTTGTGGAGCAGTTGCTCGAGTTGTTGTGGTTCGATCCGCGAGACGGCCTCTTCTTTCGTGATGAGTCCTTCGTTGACCATATCGACGGCGGTCTTCAACGCGGCCTGCGCTGTCCGCTTGGCGTTGCGCGTCTGCAACATGTACAAGGTGCTGTCTTGGACGGTGAACTCGACGTCCTGCATGTCACGGTAGTGTTTTTCCAAGAGTTCGCAGGTCCGCTTGAACTCGCGCCACGCGAGTGGCATCTTGTCTTTGAGTTCCGAGATGGGAAGCGGTGTGCGGATCCCGGCGACGACGTCCTCGCCTTGGGAGTTCGGGAGGAATTCGCCGGTAACTTCGTGGAAGCCCGTCGAGGGGTTGCGGGTGAACGCGACGCCGGAGGCCGAGTCCTCTCCGCGGTTGCCGAACACCATGGTCTGGATGCTGACGGCGGTGCCGAGCGCGTCGCTGATCTTGTACTCTTTCCGGTACGTGATGGCGCGTGGGTTGTTCCACGAG
>CAYOZB010000018.1:0-31896 GCA_964408365.1 uncultured Halobacteriales archaeon
GTCCCCGGGTCGACGAGTTCGAAGATGAAGCGTCCGTCGATGCCGCTCGAAGTGTTCTTGAGAGCGGGAGCGTCGCCGCTTGATTCCCGCAAATGGACCAGGACGCCTGGGACTGGGAGGAGGGACGCGTCGATCACGGTGCCTTCGATGCCGCCCTGGGTCTCCGAAACCACGGCCGGGCCAACGATGTCGGGCCCCGGATCGGTCGCTTGGGGCGTCGGGTCGGCGCCGTCGTCGAGGCATCCGCCCATAAGGACGGCCAAGACGACGATCGCTGCGGAACGGACCATGAACACCGTTTCAGTGCGTTGCCTCGCATAAATAGCAATTCCCTTCGAGCGTCGGCAGGAACGGGTCCCTTTTCGAAGCAAATAGGCCGACTCGTTATGAGGGAGATACGAGTCCTTCACTCTGTGCGCATCGTTTTCGCCTCGTGCCTCATCGTCCTCGTTGCAGCTTCGGCCTGCATCGACCAACAAGGAAGCTCCAATCCCGGCGGCACGCGCGGCGTCCGCGCACCCGGCATGGTCACCTACGATCCCGCCATCCCGATCGACTGGTTCGAGATCGCACTCCCGACCGGCGCGGAGCACAACCACCGGGACGCGTCGCACCACGAAAACCTCAGCACGTTGAACTTCAACATCGTCGGCTATGATCCGCTCATCACGGACTATTACGGCCGCACCGCGGGGGACTATTTCTGCGGGGATCAACGCGAACTCGACGGACGCATCTTGAGCGTCGTCCACTCCTGGGGCAGCGACGTCGCCTTCGTCCTCGCGGACGTCACCGACCCGACGAACCCCCAGAAGATCGGCGAACTCGCCATGGCCAACACGCAAGTGTACGACGTATCCATGACGCCGGACCAACAGTTCGTCGTCATGTCGACGAGCCCATTCGACAGCGGCCCCGACCAACCCGAAGGCGTCCCGCCCCGCGAACCCGCGACGGCGCCGTGGGGAATGTGGGGAGACGGTTGCGGGAATGAGCGACCCCTCCAGGGGCCGGAATCCGGTTTGCCGTTCTCGAGCGGCATCGTCTTGGTGGACATCTCGAACCCGCGCAACCCGCTCGTCGTCGACTTCCGCCAATTGCCCGTCATCGGCAGCCACAGCGTCCGGGTCAACGAAGTCAAAGGAGAGACCATCATCACGGCCTCCGTCGACAACGCCGCCGCTCCGGCGAGTTACTACATGTTCCTCGAGATCACGCCGACACCGGCCGGTCCGAAACTGGTGCCGATCTCCACCTACCACCACGTGCCCCAGAACCAAGCGAACGCCACGTCCGTCGGGATCCACATGGACGGCGGACTGTACCTTCACCCGATCACGGAGCAACGGCTCGCGTTCTTGGCGTTCCGTGGACTCGGCATGATCATCGTCGACATGGACGACCCCGCGAACCCCCAGTTCTTGGCGCAGTTCAAACCGTTCTCGATGGGCGCCCACTCCATCGTCGTCCTCCCGGAGACGTGGGATGGCCGCCACTACACGATCCTGGGCGAAGAATGCGGCGGCCCGAGCCGCGGCAACCCCAGTTGCTTGGTGATGATGGTCGACACGACCGACCCCGCGAACCCGACGTTCGTTTCCGCATGGACCCTGCCATCGCCCGTGGACTGGCGCGAAGGATTGGAGTTCTCGATGCACTACTTCGACGTTTACAACCGCACGCTCTTCATCTCCACCTACCACGGCGGCTTGTGGGCCGTCGACCTGAGCACGCCCGAAGCGGTCCGCACGATGCCGACGATCGGCGTCTTCGTCCCATCGATCCAATCGCCGAAGCCGTTCGGCACCCCGCCCCGGTCCTTTGCAAGCAACGCGTTGCTCGACACCGTCGCCGGTGCGCCGCTTGCCGACCATCCGGTCGTCATGGATCTCGCGATCTCGAGCGACGGGTACCTCACCGTGTGGGATGCGCAGTCCGGATTGTACGTGGTCCGCTTCGACGCAACGAACCCGGCACCGCCGCCCGTGTTCGAGATCCACGGCATCCCTCGTACGGCATCGTAGCCAACAAACAGCCGGCAGAGAAAATAGGCCTGTGTTAGGCCCGCCAATCCTTTCGTTCTGACAAATGGGACTCGTTCAGGCGGCCCCGGCCGACGAACGAAACCAACGGATCGTTGTCCACGGGCAATGCGCGTTGTAGGTAAGCTTCAATCGCCTCGCGAACGACGGCCTTCAACGTTTTTTCTCGGCCCGTACGTAGCGCGATAGGGACTGGTAGAGGGCCTCGGGGAGGGTCGTGCGGACATTGACGTCGCCCCTGCCTTCATTAATGGAGGATTTGCCTTAATGTGCATTCCCTCGCGGGTCCACTGACGAGGTGCGGATGGATTGTCACTTCACTCGCTCAAGTCGCCCGAAGGACAAAGCGCGTCGTAGGATCGCGTCCATGCCGATCTCGTTCTCGGAGAGTTCGAGCTCTTCGCCGAAGATGTAGCGTTTGCCGGTGGCGGGGTCGCGGAACTGTTCGCGCACGATGTACTTGTCCTTGTGTGGACCGAGTGGTCGCGCGGCGGAGCTCACTTTGCGGGTGTCCGTGAAGGAGCCGGGGTGGACTTGGATCAGTCCGCGGTCGAGGACGGCGGTCTTTGAGGTGACGGAGTCGAGGAGCCAGCGGTCGTGGCTCGAGATGAGGATGGCGCCTTTGAACGCGTTCAACGCGCCCGCCAAGACGGCGCGGGATTCTAGGTCCAAGTGGTTCGTTGGTTCGTCGAGCAAGAGGAGGTTCGCCGGCTTGAGGACGGTTTTGAGGAGCGCGATGCGTGCGCGTTCCCCTCCGGACAGTGTGCCGACTTTGCGGTGAAGGTCGGAATCGGGCTGGAACCGGAACCGTCCGAGCAATGCCTTGACGTCTTCGTCCTCGAGCTTGGGCCGGGCAAGGAGAATCTCTTCGCGCAACGTGCGGTTGATGTCCAAATCGTCGCGGTCTTGGGAATAGTAGGCGGCACGCACGCCGGGCGGGATGCGGACGAGTCCATCGTCTTTGGACAATTTTCCACTCAAGATCTTGAGGAAGGTGGATTTTCCGCTGCCGTTGGGTCCGACGAGTCCGATGCGTTCGCCTTTGTTGAGGTCGAAGTCGGCCCCGAGGAGGACGGGTTGGTCGCCGAAGGCTTTTCGCAGGCCTTGGACGGCGATGATCACCTGCGTAGCGCCGCCCGGGGCGTCAAAGCGGAGGTCGAACGCATGTTTGGCAATGATGGGGTCGGGTGTGCGCGCGAGCGCGGACTGGTACTTTTCGAGGACCTTGATGCGGCTTGCCATCTGTCCGTCGAACCGTTTCTGGTGACGGAACTGTTGGACGATGGCCTGTGCTTGGGCGGTTTCGCGTTCCATGCGTTCGCGCTCGCGTGCCAATCGGTCGCGGTTCTGGTCGCGCAAGGAAACGTAGTCTTCGTAGTTGCCCGGGTAGGTCGTGATCTTGCTGTGTTCGATCTCGAACACGCGTTCGGCGACGTTGTCGAGGAACGCGCGGTCGTGGGCTACGATGAGGACGTTGCCGTCGTATTTGCGGATGTAGTCTTCCAACCATTCGATGGTCTCGACGTCGAGGTGGTTGGTGGGTTCGTCGAGGACCATCATCTCTTCGTCTTTCACGGACGCGAGGAGGCGTGCAAGGAGCACGCGGGTGCGTTGGCCTCCGGAGAGTTCGCCCATGACGCGATCCATGAATGATTCGTTGATGCCGAGGGCGTCGAGGATCGGGTTGTCCTCGATGCCGCCCGGCACGGTCTGTTCTCGTTTTGCCCTCTGTTGGAGTTCGGCGTAACGCTCCAAGACAGTTTCGTAGCCGGGCTGGGTGTAGAGTTCGGGATCGTTGATCCGTTCTTCGACTTCGGCGAGTTCCGCGGCGATCGCGGGGGGGACGGGCGTGTCGGCGAGGATGATTTCGCGTACGGTGGCTTCTTTGGGGATTTTTGGGTGCTGGTCGAACCAATGGGTGCGCACGCTTTGGTCGACCTCGACGAGTCCGTGGTCGGGCTTGTCGCGTCCGGTGAGGATCTTGAGGAGGGTGGATTTGCCCGTTCCGTTGGGTCCGACGATGGCGATGTGGTCGCCGCGCTGGATCTGGAACGACGCGTTCTCAAAGAGTCGGTGTCCGCCGTAGGCCTTGTCGACCTCGACGAACCGCACGAGCGGAGGGGGCAACGGGGCCGCCGAGAAGCCTCATCCCTAAGAGGTTGGCGGTCTCGCGAGAGGATATGGGGAAAAGGAGGTCCGGCCGACGATGGTGGTCCGTCGGCCGGGGGTTGCTTGATGCGTTTAGAACAACCCGGTGAACCATTTCACCGCGGCGTCGAAGAGTCCGAGGCCTTTGGCTTGGGCGGATCCGGAGCCGTCGGCGGACGCGTTGGCGGATGCGGAAGCCGAAGCGCTCTGGTCGGCCGCGTAGACCGCGGGGCCCGCGCTTGCCGAGATGCCTTTTTCGCTCGCGTCGATCGAGAGCGAGGAGGAGGCGCCGGCGGAGACAGGAAGGGAGACGGGGGCCATGGCGGTCGATGCTGCGAGGTTGGCGCTTGCTTGTGCGCCGGTTGCGCCGTCGTGGTGTGCGCTCGCGCTTCCGACCGGAGTAGGGACGTAGATATGGTCCGCAGAGGAGAAGGGGGCCATTGCGAATACGGCGACGCCGAGGAGCAGCGTGAAGCCGAGCATTCGAGAGCGGCGTTCGTTCTTCGGTTGGGTTTGGTTGTTGGGGGCGACCATGTTTGCGACCGAAACGGCTCTTTCAGGATGGAGAAACTTAAGGAGACGCGATACGCGCGGAATACGTCGGCTTCGGCTACGCTGTGTCCAGGATGGGTCCTTCCGAGCGCGTAAATAGGGGAAGCCGAGAAGACAGGGTTCGTGCGGTTGCTCCTCGGGGCATTGGCCTTGGCGCTCGTACCTTCGGTCGCCGCGTTGTCGCTCGACGCGGATCCGCGACTCCCGGTGGAAATCGACGCCCCGGCTGCGGAACTCGAAGTCCCCTTGCCGGAACTCGAAGCGCCCGTTGCGCTTCCGAATGTCCACGCCGAAGTGGCGGACCTTGCCCTTCGCGCGAACCAAGAATCTCTTCTCATCGGATCGGAAACCGCGGCCCAATCTTCGGCCCAGAACGTGGCCGGGATCCCCGACGACCTGGTCGTCCCCGCCGCCGCAGCCGGCGGCTCGGTCCTCTTGATGGTGTTGGCCTACGCCTTGGGAGGCCTGGAATGGGGCCGTCAAGCGTTCGGTTGGGGATTCTTCAGCCGGATCGACGACGACAAACTCCTCGACCATCCCCTTCGTTCCCGACTCCAACAGACCATCCTGGAAAACCCGGGTCTACCTGTTGGCGAACTGTGCCTCCGAATCGGCGCGTCATGGGGCACCACGGTCCATCACCTTCGACGGTTGGAGCGCGGGCGACTCGTCTTGTCCCAGCGCGGCCGGGCTGGACGCTTGTATTTCCCCATCAACTCCACCGTCTCCAATGTGCGCGAAGCCTGGGCCGCGACCTCCAGTGAAACCGCGCGGAAGATCGCCCGTTTCGTCCACGATCACCCAGGCACGGACCAAAAGACGGTCTGCCTCGCCTTGGGGTTGCGCAACCCGGCCGCATCGAAGCACCTTGGACGCTTCGAACAGCTAGGACTTGTCGCCAGTCGCTTCGAAGCGCGGCACCGGATCTACACGCCGACGCCGAACCTTGCAACGTTGGTCGCCGCGACCGGCGCATAGTCCACGTGGGCCCGTCGGGGAACCGCGCCGCCTTGCTTCAACCAGATTTGATCCTTCTCGACCTCATGATGCCCGTCATGAACGGGTTCCAGGCGCTCCCATTGCTTCGCAAAACGTCCCCCGTCAGCCGGGTGGTCGTGTTGTCGATGCTCCAAGGCAACCCCACCGAGACGGAGTGCCTCGCCCCTGGTGCGTCGACCTTCGTGGACAAGATGGTCAAGCAGGAAAATCTCATCTAACAGACCATCGCGGCGCTCCGTCCACCAGCCTTCCAAGAATCACCGACGGAAACCATCGCGTCCCGCTAGGTGTAGACCCGGACCTGCGGCCCTCATAACCACAGGCCCAGATGCCGCGCCCATGCGACGCCGCGCCCTGCCCGACGCCGCTCCCCGTCGTCGCGACATCGACGCGGCACAACGCATCCTTCGACCCTATTCGTTGCCCACACCATTGGTCCCAAGCTCGGCCGGCCGCGGCAACGTGTTCCTGAAACTCGAGACGTTTTCACCCACGGGCTCGTTCAAGTGGCGCGGCGTCCTGTACCGGATGCTAAAACTTCCGCGACGCCAGTTGCGTGAAGGAGTCGTCACGGCATCCACCGGCAACCACGGGTTCGCCGTCGGCTGGGCGGCGGCCAAATTAGGGGCGCCGGCCACCGTCGTCGTGCCGCGGGGCACGCCCGCCTTCAAACGCAATCGAATCCAACGCACCGGCGCGAGCGTCATCGTGCGCGGCAAAACGTGGAACGACTCGTTGCTCCTTGCGCGCGCCATCGCAGAACGCGAAGGTTCGACGCCCATCGAGGACGGCGAGGACCCGATCCTCATGGCCGGCACCGCGACGCTGGGTTGGGAAATCGCAAAACAACTTCCGGACGTGGATGCTGTCGTCGCTCCCGTCGGCGGAGGCAATCTCATTGCGGCTGTTGCTTGCGGACTCGCTGCCGCAGGATGCGACGCGAAGCTCGTCGGGGTCCAATCTCGCACCGCCCGGGGCGCTTACGACTCCTGGAAGGCCGATCGTGTGCTGGCGCGTCCGGTCCATACCATCGCCGGGGGCATCGCCACCGCAGGACCCGTGCCGTTCTCGTTTGAGATCATGCGCCGACGCGTCGACAACATGCATCTCGTCTCCGACGCGCAGATGCTTCGGGCGGTCGGACGCCTCGCCATGATGGACGGAGTCGTGGCCGAACCGTCGGCCGCGGCACCCCTTGCGATTTTGGAGCGGCTGCGTTTTCCCAAGACGAAGCAGGTGTTGCTCGTCGTCACGGGCCGCTCGATCGACGCGTCGATGCTGAAGGATGCCGTTGCACGCAGTGCCAGTGGGCCGTGACACGATTCACGTGCAGCGGGACTTTTTCAAAAGCGCGCCGTGGTTGTTAGCACTGCAGGATTTAAGCCGACATGTGCCCTCGAAGCCGCGATGCGTCTTCTATTGGGTGTGGCCGTGCTACTGATGATGTCGGCGTGCATGGACGGAGCCGAGCCGGTTTCGGATCCCGAAGCCACTCTGCGACGGGCCGGGGGTCAACGCCTGGGCGCGTTCGATCCCGCCGTGGACGGCCCCCTCCCGGCGGGTTGTGACGCGGTGCGTCCGGCCGTTGTGCACACGTTCGACGCCGAAATCGTTGGCGACCGTGTCCAGTTGGGTGTGCCGTGCATCGTGACGACCCTGTGGGGAGCCGGCGAACCGTCCGTCGGGCTCACGTCGAGCGGCAACCTGTTCCTGTATCCGGCGTACCTCGCCCCCGTCGCCCAGCTCGAGGGCGCGGAACAGTTCACCGGCCTCGGCATGGCGCGCTCGAAGGACCAAGGCGCGACCTGGGACCGGCTCTTCTCCGAGGTCGGACCCGTCAATTATCATCCCTACACGGCAGACCCGTTCATGTTCGTCGATCCGTTCAGCGACCGCGTCTTCATGGAGGATCTCATGGTGCCTCCGTTCAACTGCTCGAACCTAAGCTTCAGCGACGACGAGGGCGAGACCTGGACGCAGACGCTCGGGGGCTGCGCGGTTTGGGACCATGTGAGCTTCGGCTCCGGCAAACCCATCACGAGCACGACGAGCGGCGGCTACCCGTCGATCGTGTACCGCTGCGCGATCACATACATCGCGACCACCCTCATCTCGGAAGCCACCGGGTGTCAGAAGAGCCTCGATGGGGGCATGATCTGGCAACCGCCCGGCGAACCCGCCTACTTCGGCGGCGATCCCAGCGGCACGCCCTACGTACCGTCGACCTGTAACGGCGCCGCGCACCACGTGTCGGTCGATCACCGCGGCTGGGTCTGGCTCCCGCGCGGCTGGTGTGACGGGAACCCGTGGGTCTCCGTGAGCAAGGACGAAGGGGCCACGTGGACGCAGTACCAGGTCGCAGACGTCGAGGGCGGCATCGCCGGCCACGACACAGGCGTCGGCGTCGACTCCAACGGCGTCGCGTACTATTTCTTCGTCAACAACCAGCAGCGACCCATGCTGTCCGTCTCGAAGGACGATGGGGTCACGTGGAGCGAACCGAGGGACATCGCGCCCCCGGGCGTCGCGCGCGCAAGCAGCCCGAACCTCGCTGCGGGCGGAGCTGGGAAGGTCGCGATCACGTATGGTGCGAACCTCGAGAGCGAAGCGACGACGGGCGTCCACGCCATCGTCACCGTCGGCTACAGCGTCGACACGGACCGACCCGTGTTCCAGACCGTGTTCTCGAACCCGCCCGAACGACCCATCGCACCGGGAGCCTGCGGCGGCACCTGCTCGGGCCAAGCCGATTTCATCACGATGAAGATCGGTCCCAACGGCCAACCGTGGATGAGCGTCATGGACCGGAACAAGGTGGCAGGCGCGACCATCTTCGGGGCGCCGAGTTTGTGGGACGACGCGGATCCGAACGGACCGTACGAGGGCTAATGGAGAGAGAAACGGGCCCGCGTTCTGCGGGCCCATGTTCGCGGCTACCAGAGCAACGTCACGTACCCTTGCGGCGCGAACCCGGCTGGGAAATTGAAGAAGGAGGCACCGGTTCCAGGCGACGGCGGGTAGCCTCCACCACCGGTTGCGCCTTCTCCCCGGGAGAATCCTCCGGGCGTCTGGTAGACTGCGAGTTGGGGAATCCCGCCGGCTCCGTAGAAGCCTGTTCCGCACGTTGAACCCGTGCACGAGTGGGGAGGGCCGCCGGGGCCGCCGGGGAATCCTTGGAGGAAATAGCCGACCGCGGTCCAGGGGATGTTCCCGCCTCCGCCGAATCCACCGTTGCCGGGGGTGGATCCGATCGCGTTCGAGCCGGGTTGCCCACCTCGGGCTTCTGCCAAGATGACGCCGGTCGCCACGTCGAGGATCTGGGCGGCCCCTCCCTGCGCCGCCGTCGCTGCGCCCGAGTCCCCGCACGAGATTCCGGCGGCGCCGCCGAGGATCCGCAAGGCCTGGCCCCCAGTCACGGGGATGACGACCTTTACGATTCCGCCACCACCGCCTCCGCCGCCGCCAGCGGCCCCGGCACCGCCGGAGCAGCCACCTCCACCGCCGCCTCCCACGAGTTCAGCGTACACGCTCGTGACTCCCATCGGAACCGTCCATTCGAGTGGGCTGTTGAAGAACCGCGCTACGAACTGGGTGCCATGAAACGCGCTTCCTTCGCCGGAACCGCTGGGCCCAGGCGGGCCCGGGGGTCCCATCGGCCCCGTCGCTCCGGTTCCACCTTGAGGTCCAGACGGACCCATTGGGCCGGTGGCGCCGGTTTCACCTTGAGGCCCAGGCAGACCCATTGGGCCGGTGGCGCCGGTTTCACCTTGAGGCCCAGGCAGACCCATCGGACCGGTGGCGCCGGTTTCGCCTTGAGGCCCCGCAGAACCCGCAGGCCCCGGTTCGCCTGCCGGACCCGGCACACCCATTTCCCCTTGCGGTCCGGGGGGACCTGCGGGGCCTGTCGCGCCGCCGCCCGCCCACGACACCGTGGACTCGTGCGTTCGACAGGTTCCGTCGGAAGAGAGTCGAAGGTTTCCATTGGTGTTGTTCGCGCAGGCGATGATTTCCCCCGCGGGCTCAGCGCTTCCAATCGTCGCGATCATCAGGAGTCCCACAAGACCGAGGACCATTCCACGCTTCGACGCCTTGACTAAGAATTTGTTGCGCTCCACGCGCACCGCGTTCACCCACTCGCTCACCGCTCCAACCCATATTATTGTGGTTCGCATGGGCCAACAACGCACACGCGGAAAACGGAAGGCAAGTGGTGAAAGCAACAACGTTGGCCGCGAATCGAGCGGCGCTGCCAGGGCTGCCCCAAGAACGGCGTGATGCCGAGCGCACGACTTCGGCGGCGTGACAAGACGACACAATGCTGCCGACGGCGTACGGAAAGACTAACTACCTTGCCCACTCAGGCAATGGGGATTGCGATGCTTGAAACCAACGTTTACCTTCGATGCGAGAAAGACCATGCGAACGCCGTCCCGATGGGCGAACGGAACAATCGCGTCGGCTCAGCCTGTTCCACGTGCGGCAAGCCGTTGATGGCCGAAGCCCCCCGCGAGCGCGCGCCGTTCCGCGGCAACGACCGCCGATACTAGATCACTCAACGACGCATCTTTTCCAGGGAGGGCGCCCGCGACGCCTTCCTTCCAACTTCTTTTTCAACATCACCATCAAGCCCAAGAACTCAGCAGCGCGTCCGGTCCCAGCCGATGAAGAAAAGCGCGCCCACGCCGCCACGCGACGGACGGCACCAAGAACTCTTCAGAGACGGCTCCGTCGAAAGCGAAGGATCGTACAAGGACGGCAAGAAGCACGGCCCTTGGAAACATTACCTCAAGAACCGGATCGTCCGCGCCGAAGGTCGATTCGAGGACGGTTTCATGGTCGGGCCGTGGAAGTGGCGACGTGAGAACGGTATGCTGTGGCAGACGGGACGGTTCGACGCGAACAAACAAACCGGCGTCTGGAAGCGTTACCATCCGAACGGTAAACTGATGGACGAAGGACGCTACGCTGACGGGAAACGCGTCGGCGAATGGAAGTTCTACGACGCCGCGGGAAAGCCTCTGCGCACGAAGACGTTCAAAGGCTGAGACGCGGCGCGATCTTCTGCATGCTTGTTCCGAAGACATTATTCATGGTCACCCAGGGTCCGGGGGCCCATGGTCGCCGCGTTCGAACGGACTACAGGTACTGCGCAGGACATCGTCGGAAAAGCCACCAAGAACCGGCGACTGCAAGCAAAAGGCAAACTCAACAAGGCCAAAGGCGCCGTCAAGCGAACCGTGACGAAGGGTCGCCGACGCGTCAAAGTGGCCCGCGCGAAGAGCCGCGTGAAGCGCGCCGCCAAGCGGTAAGACTCACGCCTAGATGAGGTGGCGAAGGCCCTCGAGGCCTTCGATGCGGGTCTGCTCCGCCACGAGAGGGTCGTATTCGTTTTGGAATCCGGGCGGCACGACGGCCGGAGCGATCTCCTCGCACAACCCTTCGAGCAATGTCGGGTTGAAGAGTTCGGGCGGGATCCGGTTCTTGTTTCCCGTCGCTTGCTCATACGCGTACGCGTAGCCGAGCAGGTTTCCATCGGTGAACTGTTTCCCGAAGAACGAGATGCCGACCGCGCTTTTGCCGTTGTAACCGAGCGGGATCATGACGGTCGGGTAACCTGCGGCTGCGCCGAGGCCCGTGTTGGGAGAACCCTGGGCGACGACGGCGGCGATCTGGTTCTCGGAGAAGATCCGGTCCGCGACGTTTCGCGAAGCGGCGATCGCGAGGGGTGCGTGCAGGTCGACGAGTTCGCCGTTACCCGGCGTCGCGGCCGACGCAAGGGCGAACCCGGAGGCGCCCGCGGGGCCGTGGGCGTCCGGGTTGTTCTGGTTGTTGTAGAGCATGAGTTGGTGCCACGTCTTGAACGGCAACGACGGGTCGGCCTCCTTCTGCAAATATTCGTTGAGCTCGAAGTGGAACTCGTTCGGAAGCACCGGGATCTCGGTCACGAGACCGACGCTGCCGTATTGCGAGCCGGTTTCCATGGGCACGAGGATCGCACCTTGCGCGGTGAGGACCTCTTTGGCCTGGGTGAACAATTCGCCAGTCTGTGCTGGGTCATAGCCGAGCCGCACGCCTTTGAGGGCGTCGGTGCGGAGGAACTCCGTGTAATCGCCATTGGGCGGAAGATGGGAATCAGCGTCGACCGACAACCGGTCGTCTGGGTCGCTGCCGGCCATCGCGCTGAGGGTGACGGCCAGGTCGTAGACGCTTCGACCCATCGGACCGACGACGTCGAAGTAGTGTCCGATCGGGATCACGCCGGCTCCACTCACGAGTCCGTGGGAGGTCTTGAGTCCGGCGATGCCGTTGGTCTGCGTGGGTCCCAGGATGCTTCCGGATGTTTCGGATCCGAGGGCGACCGCGCCGTAGGCCATCGAACCAGCGACACCTGGACCGGAGCTGGATGCGCTTGCACTGCCGCCGTTGTAGCCGTTGTGCTGCGGGCCGCCGATGCTGCTGCCGTTGGACGGCGCGCCCCAATTCGCCCATTCGAGGAGTTCGAGCTTGCCGAGGATGACCGCGCCGTTCTCGCGCAGGTTCACCACAAGTCCGGCGTCTTTCGGAGCCATGTTGGACTCCAACGCGATGGAGCCGCCCGTGGTCGGCATGTCGAACGTGTTGATGTTGTCCTTCATCATGAGGGGGATCCCGTGCATCGGACCCCGGACCTTGCCGGCGGCGCGCTCCGTGTCCATCGCGGCCGCGTACTCGAGCGCGTGCGGGTTGATCATGCGGACGCCGTTGAGCTGGGTCGCGATGTCGCCGTGGTTGTCGAGGGTCTCGATGCGTTGGATGTACGCGTTGACGAGGTCGACGCTCGTGAAGGTCCCAGCTTCGAGCCCCGCTTGGAGATCGCTGATGGTGGCGGTGCGAAGATCGAGGCCAACCAGGGTGCCGTGGCAGATCGGGTCCGTGAGCGTCGACGCCAACGCGTCCGCATCGTCGAGCGCATTCGTGGTCGCGGACAAGCATCCCGAGGTGACGAGCAAAGCGCAGAGCGCGACGATCGTAGACGACGAAAGAAGGCGAGAGGCATGCATATTGACCACAACCGTCCAAGGGCCCGCAGGAGCGCCCTGGGGGGACCTTGAGTTGGCGTGCCCAGCCTAATGCTTTGCCCTTCAGGCTGAGCCGGAACGCTGCGATCTGGGCCCCGGATCGTCCGCGTTAGCAGCCCAGAAGCCCCGAGGTATCCCAGTAGCCTTATACTGGAAAACGCCAGTCACCCTGAGCCGCCATGAAAGTCCTGCTCGTCGACGATTCCCCTGCGATCATCGAGTCCCTCACGGACATCCTCCAGCACATGTCGGACGAGGACCTCAAGATCTACTCGGCGACCAACCCGAAGGACGGCATGAGGCTCTTCCACGAACACGAGCCTGACCTCGTATTCATCGACATGAAGATGCCCCCCACGGACGGAGAGAAGGCCGCGCTCCAGATGCTCAAGGTCCGTCCGAAACTCCGTCTCGTCGTCATCACGGGTCTCCAACGCACGGCCCCCGAGGTCGAATCGCTCGTGAGCGCGGGCGCCTACGACGTCATCCAGAAACCGATCCGGGTCGACCGGCTGCAGGAGATCTTCCGCCTCATCGACCAGGAGACCAAGAAACTCCGACGCGTCAGCTAGGACGGTCTTCGCCCGGTTCAGCCCGACGTGATCCCGTACACTGGATGGGCCTTGCCCCTCGTTCCCGCTGACTTCGAGAGAGCCGGATACCTTCATGGCGCGCGTTGCGATGGGCGACTTCATGGAGCGGTTCGTGGAGCTGAGCCACGTGGTCGAGGATGGAATGACGCCGTACCCGGGTCTTCCCAGCGTGAAAATCGGGGCGATCCTGGATCACGCGACCTCGCGACCCAAGTACAACGACAAAGCCGAATTCTACCTCGGGTTCGTCGACATGCCCACGAACGTCGGCACCTACATCGATGCCCCGTTCCACCGGCATAAGACGCGCGCGGATCTCGCGGACGTTCCCTTGAGCTCCATCGCGGACCTGCCGGTCCACATCGTCGACGCGAAACCCGGCGATTCACGGGAGATCAAGTTCCCAGTGGCGAAGGATTCTGTTTCAGGAAAAGCGGTCATCGTACGGACGGGGTGGGACAGGCGCTGGGGGACGAAGGACTACTTGCAGCCGGGCCCGTTCCTCTCCACCCCGACTGCCCAGGATCTCGTCAAGGCCGGGGCGCGGCTTGTGGGCGTCGACTTCTGGAACGTCGACGACACGACCGACCCTTCACGTCCCATCCACACCACGCTGCTTGGAAGCGACATCCCGATCGTGGAACACATGACGAACCTCAGCGCACTGACCCCGGCGCACCGGTTTTTCGCGGTCGCACCTCGGATCCGTCGCGGGGCGTCGTTCCCGATCCGAGCGTTTGGCGTCGCGACCCAACCAGGCGTCGCGGCCAAATCGTCCCCCGGAAGGCCGGCGTAGGCGAAGATGGGCGGACGGGCGGGGCGTTGGAGCAAACCATGGGGATACAAACGTTGGTGAACCGCGAGCACCGCAACGAGAAATGGCTCGACGTCAAACTGTTCCGGCTTGAGATCCTTGACGACCAAGTCGCCCAGCAATCGTGAACCGGCGGGCAAACCTCACGAGGTCGGTTTCGCGGATCGCACAGGTTTCCGCTGGCCTTCGGCCGACACAATCCCGGTCCTTCGTGGAGCAGGTTGAATCGTCAATCGGGTCGCCTGGAACACCCGAAGCATCTCCCTCGCGTCTTCGAACCGAGCGGCAGGGTCTTTCTGCAACGCGCGTGAAAGCATCGGCTTGAGGTTCCGGGCCGCAGGCGGCAAGGAAAGTCGCGGAGTCTCTTGGAGGATTGCGCGTCGGACGGCAAAATCGTCTCGA
Source organism: uncultured Halobacteriales archaeon (assembly GCA_964408365.1). Taxonomy (GTDB): domain Archaea; phylum Thermoplasmatota; class E2; order JACPAO01; family JACPAO01; genus JACPAO01. Next base: position 14,609 of record CAYOZB010000018.1, read on the forward strand.
TCCGTGGTGCGGATGGGTCCGACGCCAGAGAACAGTTCGTGGATGAGCGCGGCGGCCGCGTACACGTCCGCGCGTGCGTCGCCCGCGTCTCCCCGGAGTTGTTCCGGCGCCATGTAGGCGAGCGTGCCCAAGTCGCGTACGCGCGCGGTCGCGCCGCCCGCTGCGGGACGAGCCGCGCCGAAGTCGGCAAGTCGCGGCACGCCCTCGTTCGTGAGGAGGATGTTCTCGGGTTTGACGTCCCGGTGAGCGATTCCCTTCGAATGCAATTCGGCAAGGCCAGCGAGGATGCCGGCGGCGATCTCGAACGCTTGCGGAGCGGGAAGTTTGCCTCCAGTGCGGGAAAGGAGTCGGCGTACATCCCCGCCGGTCTCGAATTCGAGCACGAGGAGTGTGACCCCGGTGACTTCGATGATGTCGACGAACCGGACGATGTTGGGATGGTCGATGCGGCGAAGGAGCTCGGCCTCTTGGGCAGCGATGTCGGCCATCACCGCTTTAAGGACGACCGGGCGACCCTGGCGTTTGCGATCGTGGGCTTCGTACACGCGTCCTTGTCCTCCCTCGCCCAGGAGTCGCACCACACGGTACCGTCCGAGCACGATGGCTCCCGGTTGGAGCGGCGCGGCCCACGGCGATGACGCGCCGACGAACAAGCGACGCATCGCCATTCGTCGTGCTCGTGGAAGCACCAGGAACCCAATGCCGATCGCGACCGCGAGCCCGGCCACCGGCGCGAATCCGAACGCGAAGGCTTCGTTCGGCGAGACCACCACGATCGCGATGAACACGAACACGTACGCGAAGCCGCCGGCCGCGACGGTCAACAGGATGGTCGGGGCCATCCGTGCCGGTTCTCCTTGGAACGGGGCCCAACGGGCTTGGGCATAGAGGATGAGGGCGGGGACGAGGAGCACGCCCCAGCTTCGCAGCATGACGACCGCAAAGATGTCGAGGTCGGGCCTGACGAGGAGCGGCAGGTAGCTCAAGGCTCCCGCGGCGAACATGAAGAGGGGAAGTCTCCAGCGCCACCGGGCGAGGCTGTAGACGATGAAGGCCCCGGGTGCGACCCACCAGGTGACGACCGCCAGGGCGACGAGCCAAGGGTCCGCGCCGCGCAGCAACCAGATGGGCGGCTCGGCCGCGCCAAGGATGGAGGCGATGCAGCGCGTCGCGGTGAACCCGCCGCCTACGATCGTGAAGGGCGCGGCAAGAAGATAGAACATGCGCGAGGCGCGGCCCCGGTCGTCGAGTGTCGGGGCGAGGTCTCGTAGTCGGATGAAGCCGAGGATGGCGAGGAGACTCGAAGCGCCGAGGGAGTTGGGCATGAGGGCGTAATCCAAGGTGCCCGTCACGACAAGGGTGCCCTGTTCAGACGTGGTCACGGTCCGGAGAACCGATGCAACGGCCCAGACCATGATCACGGCGACCCAAGCAGTCGTCCAGCTTCGCAGACGGACCGGGCTTGGATGCGCGACGAAGAACGCGACCGTCAGGAGCATCGCGACCAACGCCAGCATCGCCTCGACGGTCTCGGTCGCGGACGTCCGCCAGAACAACGCGTAGACGCCCAAGAGCGCGATGGAGAGTCCAAGGAGGATGCGCCGGCGGTCCCAGGCGCGGAAGGAGAGAAGGTACAGGCCGACGGTGGCCGTCATTCCTCCGAGCAGGACGGGGAGGAACTCGGCCAGGGCCACACGCCCCAGTCTCCCGGGGGACTCATAAACAATTGGAGCCTGGATGCAGCCAGGTTCCTGCACAGTGCCGCCAGGTTCCTACAAAACTTCAAGCGCGGTTCGGTTCCTAGGCATCCTGTTGAGGGGTTGCACGGACACGGCGGGCCGGTCCAGGAAACCGGCTGCACGACGACGCCGCGCTCCTTGGAATCTTGAAATCACCTTGGCCCCAATGGACCCAACATGAAGCAAATCGTCCCCCTGTGTCTCGCGGTCATGATCGCTGTTGCCGGCTGCACCAGTGTGCCCGGCCAGGTAGAACCCGGCACATCGGCCCCTGCCGGCGACGTGCCTCCCGCGGTCCACGACGAGCGATCGACGGAGGAGGTCCTTTCGGCCGCGACGCTTGATTGCGACTCCGGCCAAGGCGCACTCATGTGCTTCGAGTACCCGTTTGTCGTCAAAGAGCCGTTGCGGGTGCGGATGAAACTCTCGTGGGAGGAGCGCAGCACCCGGACGTATCTCGGGTTGATCCGCGGAAGCGAGGTGGTCGCGTACTGGTCGCCAAATGGCCAGCAGAGCATCGAGGTCGAGAAGGTCCTCATGTTTCCGGACGAGTACACGATCCTCGTCGAACCGCGGGTCGGGTTCGTGTTCGACGCCACATTCGAAGCCATCCCGGAATTTGAACTGCGGCGTCCCAACGCCCCGCTCGTGAGTTATCTCCACGACCTTTCCGTCCCCATCGAGGGCGTCACGTTGGAGAACGCCATCGTGGAACAGTACCGCATCCGCGTGGCGCAGGGGATCCACTTGGACACGTGGGTCGCGCGGCCTGACATCGCCGAGCCCGTTCCGATCATCCTTGCACTCACCCCCTATTACGGCGGCGGACCTCCAGCGGGAACGGGCCCAGAGGGCACGACGGGCGCAGACTCGTTCAGCTTCGGCAATGTCTTCGTGCCGCGCGGCTACGCGGTCGCGATCAGCAGCCTACGTGGGACGGGCAACTCCGAAGGATGTTTCACAATCGGCGGCCCCTCGGAAGCCAAGGACTCGGCCGTCGTGATCCAAGAGCTTGCTGCGCAGCCATGGTCGAACGGCAACGTGGGCGTCATCGGCCTGAGCTACGACGGTACGACGGCCCAGGACGTCTGGGTGGAAGCACCTCCGGCGTTGAAGACCGTCGTCCCGATCTCGGGCATCTCGGACCTTTACAAGTACAACTTCGCCAACGGCGTTCCCTTCATGACCAGCGGGCAGAGCTTCAACACGTACTACTGGGCACTGTTCGGCGCCGCGCCTCTCCTCGGCGGCACAAGCGGCCACCTCAGCATCGGCGCCCTGGACCCCGCATCCATGGCGACGGCCACCGCTAGTGAAGCGTGCGAAGAGCAGATCGAAGTGCAAGAAGCGGGCGCGAGTTCCGCCCTCGACGGAAACAAGGACGCGTATTGGAAGGAACGCGACTTCCGCGCCGAACTCGGTCACGAGCCGGACAAGACGCGAGCAAGCGTGTTCTACATCCACGGCCTCGAAGACTGGAACGTGAAGCCCCACAACATGGAGGATTGGATCGACGCGGTCTGGGAAACGGGAGTTCCGATGAAGATGTGGCTCGGGCAGTGGGACCATTCGTACCCGTTGCGCGACGACTGGACGCTCGAAGCCTCCGTGGCTTGGTTCGACCAGTTCCTCAAGGGAATCGACACGGGAATCCTCGATGCACCCGCGGTCCAAGTCCAGGACGACCAGGGCAACTGGCGGCACGAGACCCGATGGCCCCCCTTTCAGACCGAGTCGCTCGTCATGCATCCCGACGACGACGGATCCCTCACGAAAAAATCAGGATCGGGGTCGGCGACGTACTCGGATCTCGACCCGTATGGCACCCAGGGTGAACTCGACAATGCCCCGCGCGACATGGTCGTGTGGCAATCCGACGTCTTGACGGAAGATTGGCACGTCAGTGGGCAACCTGTGTTCGAAGGTTCCGTCACCGCGACGGCCAAACGCTCGGCCCTCATGCTGACGCTCATCGAGCGCAGCGACGCGGGTGATCGTGCCATCAATTACGCGGCCATGAGTCTCAACCATGTTTCCTCCCTCGAGGCCGGCGCAACGGACATCAGCGGTAAGGAACAACAGGTGCGCGTCCGTTTCTTCCCGCAGGACGATGTGGTGCGTGCCGGCAGTCGCCTGGTCCTTGTCGCAGCGGGGAACTTTGTGCACGACAGCGGAGTCTCAGTGCCGTTTGCGGCAAGCGTCTCGGGTCCCGACATGCTGCCGCCGTCCGAGGGCGGCACCATCACGATCGACCTTGAAGGCGCCTCGCTGGTCCTGCCGCTTGACATGACAGTGACCTACGAGGACCCCCAGCCGGGAGGGATCCCGGGACCGATTGCGTGATGATGGCCATGGAACGTGCAGTCGTGGAAACCAAACAACCGGACGCAACGGAAGACGGCCCGGCGGCGGCCTTGAAGGCGCTTGCGCACACGAAGCGATTGAAGCTGCTTCGATTCGTGACGGAGCCACGCTCGCTCGATGAGATTGCACGGCACCTCAAGATCGCACGACAGACGGCCCAAGAACACTTGGACCAACTGCTCGAGAACGGGTTCGTCACGCCCCAACGAGGAAAGGGCGACCACGGCCCGATCACGCAGTACATCGTCGCCGTGTCGCGCGTGTTCGACGTCTATGACCGGCTCGGGAGCGAACTCGGCGTGCTTGGGGAACTCAACGAGAACGTCACGTTGCATGCGCCGACGACGCGGCTCTCCACGTCGCCAACCCCGCCGAAGGCCGCGAACATGCCGCGCCTCGTCATCGTACACGGCATGCGCGTGGGGCACACGATCCCGCTGGCTGGGACTGGACCGTGGCTTCTTGGACGCGACGCGGCAGCCACGTTGTGCCTCGACTACGATCCTTACGTGAGCCATCGCCAAGCCGAGATCCGGCGGACCGCAAACGGGTTCGAGCTCGTGGATGCGTTGAGCAGCAACGGCACCTATGCGGATTGGACCCTGGTGCCTCGTGGAGGCAGCGTGCCGTTGCAGGCGGGGAGCCTGATCCGCGCGGGGAAAACACTGATCCTGTTCCGCGACCGGTGAAAGGGCGCGACGACCGTAGATCAGGCCTCTTCGTCCGACAGTCTCTTATCATATGTAGTGTATACATATCAGTTGATGGAAGACCGAACTACCTTGCAGCTGCCGCGGCCGGTGCTGAAGCGGCTCAGGGCGCACGTCAAGAAGGGCGAAACCTACGTGGACGCCCTGAATCGTCTCCTCGACCTTGAAGAACGGCAGCAATACATCGAGCGCGCCTTCGCGACCGCTCGCGACAAGAAACGATTGTTGCCGGAGTCCGCGATCGAATGGCGCTGAGCATCCGTTACAGTCAGATCGCCGCCGCGATCATCACCAAACTGCCGGGGATCGACCAACGCATCATCCGGAAGGTCGTGCGGGAACTTGCGAAGGAACCCGGAGCGCTCGAGCGTCATCCGCATGGCGTGGTCGTGGAGGAGGCGCCGGACGGCCTGCGGCTGCACGTGTTCGTGATCGGCGATTGGAAGCTGATCATCGTCGTCGACGAAGGTGACCTTGTCGTGTTCGACGTGCGTCCCTGGGACTCGGGTCCCATCTAATTCCTTGGCCCTTCGCGTCTCGAACGTATGACGTCGGTCCCAACCTCCGAGGGCCCAGGGTTAAGAGTGGTGCCGCTGTCATCGGAGACAGTGACGAAGAAGATTTTCGCGGTTCTCCTGGTCCTGGGCGCTGGTTGCTTGGGGAATCAGGAGCAGCCGGAGAACGTTTTGCCGAGTCCCGGAACGGGCATGATCGATTGGCTTCTGCCCGAAGCCATCACTGTGGGCACCGGCGCCGACGCCGAGTCCTCGATCGACGTGAGCCCGGATGGCCAGACCATCCTGATCTGTTCCCACGGCGGCTTCACCCAACCCTCGCCGCTGTGGGTCTCCACGGACGGCGGCGCGAAGTTCACACAAGTGACGCCGGAGCCGAACCAACCGTTCAACGGCGACTGCGACGTTTCCATCGCGGTGGACGGCACGTGGAGCATCGTATACGACACGGTCGCCTCGGCCACCGTCGCGGTCTCGACGGACAAAAGCGCATCGTGGTCGGTGAATCCGGTCACGGCGTACGCGTTCGTCGGCGGCGTGGACCGGCCGTGGATCCACACGGTCGACGACGACACGTTGTACATGACGTACAAGAGCGTGGGTGGTGGCCAGCCGGAACTCGACATCTTCGCCGTCTCCAATGATGCGGGTCTCACGTGGATCCAGGAGCCGTACTTCGTGCCCGAACCGCCCGAGCGCACGAGCGCGATCCCGGGCGACATATGGGTGAGCGAGGACGGCCGCACGATCCGCGTGCCCTTCCTCGTGAGCGGTGACGGGGAGGCGGGCGAGTCGGTCGAGAACGCCGTGTCGCGCGACGGCGGGGCGACCTTCACACGGGAACCGATCACGGTTGTCACCAGCGCCAATGGGATCCCGAGTGGTGACCGCGCGGATGATGGCACCCTTTTCTTTGGGTATGGGGCAGCGAACGGCAACATGGGCGACGTGATGGTTGTTTACTCGAAGGACGACGGCAAGACGTGGTCCGAGCCGACGGTCGTGGCCCGGAACCAGACCTTCGGCGGCCTCCTCAACGGCCAAGTGTGGCTCGACGCGCGACTCGAATCGGCGGCAACACTCTTTTGGGTGACTGAAAACGGCACGGGCGCCGATCGGATGTGGCAGCACAGAGCCGCGCGGGTCAACGTCAGCGATGGGTTCGTGGTGGAGAAGATCGGACTGGTGGGCCCCGAGTCGCCGCCGCATCCGTCGGATCTCTACGAATTCGCGACCGTTCGGCACGACGCCGCGGGCCGCGCCTATTTCGCCTTCCCGCTCGTCACGAGCCCCGAATGCAAAGAGACGCCGATGTTCCCGTCGCAGGTCGGCTCCCAATCGATCCCGCGCAACACGGCGTGCCAGTATCTTGTGATCGAGGACTAACGTCGCGGGCCACCTGAACGCAGGTTTTGTGGCCTGGAACGGGTCAGTGTTCCGCGTGGCGAAGGGCCCTTCCAAGTCTGCTAAGAGCCAGCCTCATCCTTCGCTCACGCCCGAAGACAAGAAGTTCTTGAGCAGATGGGGACCGCCGCTCGCCAAGCTGCCCGACTAATCCAGACTTCCAAGCCCAAGGGCACGGCGAGCCCAGTCAGGCGCGCTCGAGCCAACCGTATCCTTCGCGTCGATGCATGACGCGGTCCACATAGATGGCTTCGGGCCGCACCAAGACGACGATGCGGTAGTCGCCGACCCGGATTCGCATGAACACGTCCGCGCCCTTCGTCCGCAGTGCTTTCCAGTCGAGCTTCGGGTGCCTCGGGTCCGAGGCGAGAAGCCGGAGCGCCTCGCGGATTGCCTTCTTGGGAGTGGGCGCCAGTGTGCGGATCATGTCCTGGACGCCGGGATGATAGCGAAGGGTCACGCCTAGTCCCAGTCCAACTTGTCAAGCCATGGATGATCGGGATCGTCGGCGCGGCGCCGGAGGTCGTCGAAATAGTCGTCCCCCTCGACTCGGTCCATGAGCCGCGTGAGCGTCTCCGAGTAGTTGCGCGCTCCTTGGCTGAGCGTTCGGAGTCGATCCCGGACCTTTTCGTCGACGGAGATTGATGTCAATCCCACAGTTTCATGATTATACTGGATTCTATATGAAAGCTCGCGAACCCCGGTTGTAGCACGCCCTGGTCAGTAGATGAAAGACCGAACCACCTTGCAGCTGCCGCGACGGGTCTTGAAGCGGCTCAAGGCCCACGTCGGCCATGGGATTCTGGGCCGATCTGAGTCGTCACGCGCCGCCGTCGTAGCCGGGACGCAGTCCCCATTCGGGTTCCAGGACGTAAAATCCGGTGAACATGTCGGGGAGCATGAGGTAGCCGCGGGCGTCCCACGCGACGCTCCACACGCGCGGCACCTGCGGCACGAACGCCTGGGCTCCGCCATGGGGCACTTGGTCCAGGGCCTCGTGCGGCTGGTAGCCGGCGAGCACGACCGGTTCGGCTTGGCGCTCCTGCGTCGACACGTCGAGCACCCAGACGCCGCCGTGGTTCCAACTGATCGCAAGTTGTCCGTCCTTGTGCGCGGCCATCTCGTGGATGCTGAAATGGTAGAACGCCCACGGTGCGGCGGCCGCAAACGGCGGCTCCCAGTAGGAGAGCTGGACCGGGTTCCCGGGGTCCGTGATGTCGGCGAACGTCACCCCGCCGATCGGTGCGTCCGGCGTGCCGGTGTAGTATTCGCCGCCGAGCGCGAGGAGTGCGCGACCGTCGACGAGATCCGGGAATGGGACCTGTTCATGCCAGCCGATGCCGCTCGTCCATTCGCCGGGGGCGACGACCTCTTCCGGTTCCGCGGGATTGTTGACGTTGTAGATCGCAAGTTCGGCGGCGCCCGTGTAGAGCAACCAATCCCCGGTGACCGGATGCTGTGCGACGGTGGCGTCGTGGTTGCCGCCCACGTTCGCGACCTTCGTAAGCGTCTGCGTGGTTCGGTCGAATTCGATGATGTCCACGGCGTTCGTGAACACGTAGTCTTTGCCGTTGATCCACTGGGTCTGGACGTTGTGGCTCGCGACGCCCGGCTCGAAGTCGACGAACACGGGCTTCGCCTTGTCCGAAACGTCGAACACGCTCACGCCGCTCTCTGTGGGACCGACGCGGACCTGTTCGGGCGCGCCGCATTCTTTGCCGACGGTGCCTTCTTGTCCGACCTGACAGCCGAAGAACAGGTACTGTCCGTCCTTGCTGAAACGCGCCGAGTTGCCGTCCGCGATGCTTGAGAAGTAGGAGACCGGTTCCGGGTTCGTGGGGTCGCTCACGTCGAGGATGACGAAGGACGGCCCGTTGTGGTAGCCGGCGATGACGGCCCAACCGTTCCACACGTCGATCTGGGTGAAGGCCGCGGCGTAGTCGTCGGGCAGGATGTCGCCGAGCAGCGTGTGGCCGGCGAGCGTGACGCCCGCACCGTTGGTGTGGAGGGTCGGGACGCCGTGCAGTTGGTGGTCCGGATCGATGATCGCGGAAAAGTCATGGCTTGGTTTGGGAGGACTCCACGGATCGTCGACGGTTTCGTCCGGCGAGGGGTTGTCGTTGGGCGCCTCCGGTGCGAGACAGCCGGCGATAAGGGCCACGGAGACGACCGCTTGCACGATCTTGAGGCGCATGTTGACGGTGGCGAGTGGGCGTCGCTCCTTTTGAGGATTGCCGCCGTTTCGTCCACTCGCCCGCGCTCGCGAGCCGCCCGCGTGAGAAAGCGGCAGGGGCTCCATTGTCCTTCTCGCCGAGGCTGTGATGGAAGGAGAAGAGGACGCCGGACTTCGGCGGCGTCCCCGATGGCGACGGGTGGGCCTTGTTGTTTACGGGTTCGTGGGCAGGGCGCCGATCTGCTGCTGGCAGGTCAGCATGTCCCACAAGACCTCGACGCGGGCGACCTTGCCGTCGCGGAACGTGAAGCAGGCCGCTCCGAAGATGTCGATTGGTTTGCCGCTTGCGCGAACCGGGCCGAAGGGTCCCTTGTGGGTTCCCTTGGCGCGCAGGCGAGCGAAGACGCGGTCTCCTTCGGAAACGGCGTACTCGACGGTGTGCTTGGAGCCGGGGAACGCGCCGAACCAGAATTTCGAGAGGCCCTGCCAGCCTTCTGTGTTGGTGGGTTTGTCGCCGTTGAACACGAACACGAGGTCCTTGGTGAGGAACTCTGTGGGGATTCCTTGTTTCTTGTCGAGCGCCGCCAAGTAATCGCGCAAGATGCGAACGTTGTCGGTCGTCGCTCCGGCCTTCATCATCGGCGTCTGGGAGGTCGTTGCCATAGGTACCGCCAAGACGTACGCCAGGATCCCGTTATCCGGCTTGTGCACGGGGAAACGCGCCCCTACAAAAACGTGCGAATTGCTCGGTCCGCCGAAACCATCGGAGGTCGGTGCGGAATTTGGCCTGCCCAACGGGGTGCCAACGCCCATGTACTGAGGGCAAAGGAGGTCGGCGCCGACCGGCGCGTTCTCCACGGAAGGTTGGGTCGGAGCTGATCTCGGACGGGGAGCCCAGACAGGAGGGTTTATCGGTTCCGAGAGGTGAAGGGATCACCGTGGCAAAACGCGCGCGGAAACCCTCGCCTCAGCCGGAACCGCGACCGGCCCTGACAGCCGGGGACAAAAAGTTCCTCAACAAGTGGGGGCCGGAATACGCCAAGCTGCCCGACTGATCTTCTTTCGAGAGCCAAGCGCACGTCTCCTCTTTGTGCCGCGCCTGCAGTTCCTTCCAGGCTCGACTGCCATGGAGCCATTGGTCTCGTTCGCCCATGATTTCCTTGGAGCGCTTCATCCATCGCTCGGTCGTGTCGGTGCGCGCCAAGTGCGTCGATGTGCGCGCCCACGGCGCCTCGATGCCGGCGGCCTCCAACATGGCGTGCAAAAAAGACAACGTGGTGCGGTGGTTGACATTGGGCAACGCTTGGTCCCACGTGAGACGCGCAATGGCCTCACAGACCCAATCCGGCCCTCGTTTCCGCGAGCGTAGGATCGACGCAAACGCGCGGTCCAAACTGTCGACCTCGAGCGACTTGTACGGACGAAACCCGGACCCGAGCAACCGTTTGAGTTCTTCATGGAACCCAAGGAACCGGTTGCGGGCTTGGACCGCCAGCGGTTCTCGGGCCATAGGGTTGGCACATCTCGTGTCGTTTGAAAGAGGCACTGGAGGGTGGTCGAGCCCGGACGGTAGGCCACCAAGTCCCGGGTCGGTCGACCTCGAACGACTTCAAGATTGGTTGACTGCAGGATTCCGGGTCGGGGCGCGCACAAGAACGGCGCGGACCCGCCTTTTGACCTGCCCCGGCCGGAGAGCGTCGTGCCCTCCGAAACTTTGTAGCATCTCGGACGCGGTGCCGAATCGGTCCGCGGGCGATTTGGAGAGCGCCCGGCGCAGGACCGGCTCGATCCCCGCATGATCTTTCGGAAGGGATACCCGCGGTTCCTTGGTCAGCACCGCTTGGCGGTTTACGAAATCGTCTTCGCCCATGCGCAAGGGAAGGTTGCCGGTCGCAAGCTCGTGGATGAGGACGGCCGCCGAGTACACGTCGCTACGGGCGTCGCCGACGGCGCCGCGCAGCTGCTCCGGCGCGACGTATGCGAGCGTGCCCAGTCCGAGGACGCGAGCGGTGGCCCCCGGCTGCGCTTCGCGAGCCGTGCCGAAATCGGCTAGCTTTGGTGTGTCCGATCCGTCGAGGAGGATGTTCTCGGGCTTGATGTCCCGATGCGCGATTCCCGCCGCGTGGACGGCCCCGAGTCCGGCCAGGATGCCTCGGGAAATTCGGCGGACCTCGCGTGGGGGGACTTTGCCGCCTTCGCGATCAAGTCGCCCGCGAAGCGTTCCCCCTTCCACATACTCGAGAACGAGGAGCGTGAACCCCGTGACCTCGATCACGTCGACGAATCCGACCACGTTCGGGTGTCGCAGGTCACGCAAGATGCGCGCTTCCGCGGCCGTGACGTCGTTGGGGGCTGCCTTCACGACGACGCGCTTGCCGGTCTTGCGGTCGGTGGCCTCGTACACGTGCCCTTGGCCGCCCTCGGCCAGGAGCCGGGTGATCCGGTACCGTCCGAGTAGCAGCTGACCCGGCACCAACGGCGTAGGACCCGCAGCGTCCGACACGAACGCCCGCCGAAGCCCTAGTTTTCGCGCCCGAGGAAGGACAAGGAGGGTCACACCGATCGTCGCCACAAGCGCGATGGCGGGGCCGACGACGTATACGATGACCGTATTCGGCGCGATGATCCACACCATGAGCAACGCGTACGCGTACGCGAGGGCCGCCGCTGTGGCGGCGACAGCGACCGAGGGTTTCACTCCGCGCGGTTCTCCTCTGAACGCGGCCCAACGTGCCTGCGCGTACAGCACCAGCAAGGGTGCGATGAAGAGACCCCAGTTTCTCCAGACGACACTGGCGAGAATATTCAGGGGTTCGAGGTCAAGACGGGTCCGGAAAAGGAGTGGCAGGTAGGACAGAGCGCCCGCCACGAACAATAATGTCGGAAGCCACCACCGCCAACGCGCGAAGCTGACGGCGGCAATGGCAATCGGGAGGGCCCACCAGCACGCCACCATGAGCGCTGTCAGGCGCGGATCTCCTTTGGGTCCCATGTCCCCGAAATCCGTGGCTCCGGTCAGGGCAACAAGGTAGTTACCCAGGTGGTAGCCGCCCGTGCCGAACGCGACGCCAGCCGTGACCACATAGAAGACTTTCGCGGCGGCCGCGCGATGGTCCAGCGTCCGCGGCAGGTCCGCGAAACGGGCGAGGAGGAAGAGCCCGAAGAACGCCGCGTGTCCAAAAGAGGTCGGATGCCAGAGGAATCCCCAGAAGTCATAGTTCCATCCGCCGATGAGCATCTCGTTCGTCGCCGCGTAGACGAAAGATCCGGCCTGTCTTGCAAGGACCAACGAAAGGGCGAACGCGCTGAAGCTCCGCCATTGTAGAGGCTTCGGAAACGTAGCGACGAATGCCGCAAACAAGAGCTGGGCGACGACGTCGATGAGCAGGCGTGTGAGATTGGTGGAACCGTCAAGATATTCGAACGGGACCCACGCGATGCTAATCCCGGTCGCCGCGAGGGCGCCGCCAAGCAGCAGGCATGGCCGCGTAACGGGACGGAAGGCAAGGAGGTAGACGCCGACCGCAGCAAACAGGGCGCCCAGGAGAACCCAGAGAACGATCGCCGGCTCCACGCGCGGAAAGTCCTGCATCGAGGTTTTCAAGCCTTCGCAGGGTTTTCTCTGCGCGCCGGCGGGTCGGCCCTCGTAAGGTTTAAGGGCCCGCGGCGCCGGAACGCCGGTTCATGAACCTGGTACGGACGCCGTTTGTCCTCGTGGGTGTGTTGATTGTTTTGTTAATCGCCTCCTTCCCGGTGATGAATACCGCCGCCGATAATGATGGGAATCCGAGCGATGACCAGAAAGAAAAGGAAGGCAAGAAGGAGAAGCGAGAACCGCCGCCCGTATTGTCCGACGGAGACATCGTGACACTCGAGCCGGGCATTCCATCGTTCTGGAGTTTCCATCCCTTCGTCGACGTGCTGACCCCAACATGCGATGCGCCCGACGCCGACGCCTTGGAGTTGGCGCCCACCTTGACCTTGGGACTTCGTCTGACCGGGCCTGCGGCGGAGCTTCGCGTGGGTGCCGAGCATGTGCAAACGGGCGAAGACAGGTGCGCCCGTTTCTGGCTGGTCGCGCCCGACGGGACCATCTTCCAGGGTTCCGCCACCAGCTTTGCCGTCGAAGCGGTCGTACCCACTCCATCGGTCGGCGACTGGACGATCCGCCTTCTGGCAAGCGGTGGTCCTCGCCTCGACGTGCGCATGCGCGCATTGGCGCTGGTCGAGCTCCCGCCATCGCCCGACCCTGCGACCATCTTGCTCCCGGATCTTCGGCCCGCAGCGCCGTGGGAACTCCAGTTCTCCATACCCGAGGGACTCGAAGTCGGAGGCTTACCCATTGAGGACCCGGCCCACCTCGGCGGTCCGAGTACGTGCACCCCGTATGAGATCGCGCAGAACGGCGACCTCTCCCAGTGCCTGCGATTCAGCTTCGGGGCAGCGAACCTGGGCCCTGGCAAGATCGAACTGCACTACTCGGGCGTCACCACGGTCCAGGCCGTCAATGCCACACAGTGGATGTACGCTCCCGATGGCCATCACGAGGAGCAGCCCGCCGGCAAAATCTACCTGCACGCAGTTCATGCGCACAATCACTGGGATGAGGCCTATCTGACGGAACTCTTCCCGGTCACGAAGAAGAGTCTGTCGCCCTCTGTGGGAACTGCGTTCAAGAAATCGGGCTGTTGGGGCGATTACCTTGTCGGCGCATGGGAACGGTTCGACCAGGCGCCCGCTGGGTCCGGCTCCTCATCGGGCAACTGCCGACACACCCAGGGGGTCGCCGTCCCCATGAGCACCAGTTACGTGGGGAGGCGCGACAGTTTCCTCGCCGTGTCGACGGGCTGGATGGATGTGTACCCTTGGTCGATCTCGGACAACTACGTCAAGTTCGACGGCAAGGATGGCGAATATGTGCTTCGCTTCACGGTCGATCCCGTGGACCTCGTGCTCGAGGCCGACGAGACGAACAATGTCGCGTACGCGTACTTCAGCGTGAAAGGAACCGACATCGAAATGCTTGAACGCGGCTTCGGGCTTGGACCGCACGACAAGGACCGCATCGTCGTCGACGGCCCATGGGTCACGTAGCCGACTCCCCTCTCTTCCCTCTCCCTCTTGAGCCGCATAGGCGGTCGAATGGGCCGACGAGCCAGGACGTGCGCAGGATTATGGTCGAAGACCCCATAGGTCGCATCAAGGTGGAACCGAAGAAGTCGGCCGACGAGGAGGAGGACGTCCTCGCGGACGCCCTGAAGGCGCTTGGCCATCCCAAGCGGCTGCGTCTTCTGCGCTTCGTGACCGAGCCGCGCTCGATCGACGAGATCGCCAGCCACATACAACTCGCACGGCAGAGCGCGCAGGAGCATCTGGACCGCGTCCTCGAGTTCGGGCTTGTCGAGGCACGGCGAGGCGAAGGCGACCATGGCCCGATCACCCATTATGTCCTGTCCGTCTCTCGCGTCTTCGACGTCTGGGACCGGCTCGGGTCGCGGCTTGGCATGCTCGACGCAAGGATCGACGAAGACGTGCGCCCGCGCGCCCCGACGACGCGGCTTTCGGAGCCGGCGAGTTCGCCGTCGCTTGCGCAAGCACCGCGACTCATCATCGTCCACGGCATGCGCATCGGCCGCACCATCCCCTTCCACGGAAGCGGACCATGGCTCATCGGACGCGACCCGAACGCCACGTTTTGCCTCGACTATGACCCGTATGTGAGCCACCGCCACGCCGAGGTCCGCCGGACGACGAAGGGGTTCGAGCTCGCGGACGGACTGAGCAGCAACGGCACCATGACGGACTGGAAGATCTTGCCCCGGGGCGGGACGTCGGAACTGCAAAACGGCTCCATCATCCGCGTCGGGAAAACACTGCTGCTGTTCAAAGACCGGTAGGCGGCACACCGTTCGCTGGCCGCTAGGGGCTTCGAAGAGCTTCCTTGACCCATTCCAGAAAGCGTTCCGCTTTTCGAGCTGTTGCCGCGGCCTCCTTCGCGTCGAAGTCACGATCCTGGTACTCGACCAGATTCTTGGCGTTCAAGACCTCCGCAGCCTGGTCTGCCCTTCGAGCGGCTTCCGTGAGAGGAAGCTCCCGGACCAAATCCGCCGCGTCGGCGTGATCCTGCGAACTTGACCGCTTGCCCATAAATCGGGCCACAAGGGCATCCGCAGCGGAGATGACGGTATGAACGGCGGCGAGGCCGAGCCCGTTCCAGTCGCCCCGCCCTTCGGCATCCTTCATGAGTCGATGGAACTCGAGCGCCTTTCCAAGGTAGACTTTCCATCCCGTCGACCTGACGGGGCGAGTGTTCATGCTGATCGCTCCCAGACGACGTGGCCCTCGCGCTCAATGTTTCGAATCAGGCCAGGGCCTTTCCGGCGACGCCATTCTCCGACAGTATAGATCACAGGCTGGAGCCGGTTCCCAAACCGGGTCCTGAGTTCGTGCCGCAGGGTAGTAACGCCCTCCGTGGCCGCCTCCTTGTCACGTGGGTGGCGAACGACGAGGAGGAGGTCCACGTCGCTGGCATCCGTTTCGTCGCCGCGAACAACGGATCCAAAGAGCACGGCGCGCTCCAGCCCCGGGATTCGGCGAGCAAAATGAGCAATCCGCTGCCGCAGCTCCTTCCCCAGCGAATACTCGAACTCGAAGAGTTCCGTGAGCTTCTCGCCCAAGGCGTGTTCGGCGTTGAGCTTCCAAAGTTGCGATCGACCGGCGGTCTGTCGTCGGACGAGCCCTTGTTGAAGGAACCGGTTCAGCTCGGCGATGGCGTTGGACGGCGCGATGCCCGCTTCCTGGGCAAGCTCGCGCCCCGTGAATTCCCGGGTCGGGAACAAGGCCAGCACCCGGGCGACGCGCGTGGCAGCAGCCCCGTGAAACACGTCATTCAGAGGGCTCTGGAATCGCATGTTCTATTATCAGAACACATGTACTGTATTCGAAACATAAGGCCTTGCCGGTGAGGCCCTGCCTTCACCATTCGCTCTTTAAACCATGCCTCGACCTCGGAATGGGAAGGTCCTGAGGGCGTGGAACTCTCGATCTGGCTTTTTAACGGAAACCTTGACTCTAGCCCCCGAAAGCCACTCCATATTACACTTGATGACGCTATCCGGAGATTGAAGAAATGAAATCCACCATGAGGTTCACCGCCACCCTGGAGCCCGCGGAGGAAGGCGGATTCGTCGTCCAGTGTGTTGAGATTCCTGGGGCGATCAGCCAAGGCGAAACCGAAGCCGACGCGTTGGAGAACATTCGGGACGCGATCCAGGCCGTTTTCGAAGTGCGGCGCCGGCAGGCGAAGTCGGACCACGACGGCATTCGCGTCGTTGAAATCTCAGCCTGAACGGTTTCGGCGCATGCCCAAGGCACCTCGCGACGTGTCCCACGACGCCCTGGTGCGTTTCCTGAAGAAACGAGGTTGGGCCGACGCTCCCACGGGAACCAAACACACGGCTTATGTCAAAGGGGAGGCCAGCCAGGGTTTCCTCAACAGATGGAGACCGGATTACGCCAAGCTGGCCGACTGATCTCCTTTGGAGAGCCACGCGCACGTCTCCTGAACGAGCCCTTGGAGGGCGCTGATGCGCTTCTCCGCCCTTTCTGGCGGGTTACCCGGCCGCTTCGTTAAGAGCATGCTAGTAACATATTTAAGAGATGATTTACTCATTCTAATGGTATGACAAGGATACGAGCGCGTGTGGGCGAGCGTGGGCAGATCGTGATCCCAAAACCCGTTCGTGACGAGCTGGGCCTACGACCGGGCGACGCAGCCGTGGTCTTTACGCACGAAGGCCACGCCCACATCGAGAAGGATAACGTACCCCGGTCCTGGGACGACGTCCTTGCCGGCCCAAAGAAACACTTGCCGAAGAACATCGACTTTGACAAGATGTTCGAGGAGTCCTACGACGAATGAAGTTCATTGATGCAAACGTATTCTTGTTTGCCAAGTTGGACGCCGGGGTCAGAGGTATGGCGGCCGGCAAGGTCCTGCGCGGGATTGATGCCGCCCACCCCGCGGCGACCAACGTCGTGGCTCTCAACGAAGTGTATTGGAACCTTCGCAAGCCCCTGGGGCGAGGCGCTGCGCTGACCACTAGCCGTGACTTTCTTCGGATGCCGGGCCTTCGAACCCTGCCACTCTCCGACCGCGAATGGGAACTTGCCATCGAACTCATGGAGAAAGTGAAGGGCCTGCGTCCGAATGACGCTCTTCATGCCGCCACGGCGCTCGAAGCGGGGATTGGAACAATCGTCTCCGCGGATCCAGATTTCGATGAAGTCCACAACTTGCGTCGTCAGGACCTCCCTGACGGCTAACGAAGCCACTGGAGGGAGTTGAACCCTCGACCTGCTGATTACGAATCAGCCGCTCCAC
>CAYOZB010000019.1:0-31509 GCA_964408365.1 uncultured Halobacteriales archaeon
CAGCTGAACTAGCAAGGATGATGAGTAGATGGGCGAGCTGAGTGGGTTCTTCTCCAGCGAGCTACGCGTCTAGTAACGCTGTGTACTCATCCGACGCGAACTCCCCGTAGAACTCCGACATCCAGTGTCGGAACGGTTGGTCCGCGTAGACGCTGAAATCGACCGGGGACGATGGGCCAAGGGTCTCAGCGTACGGGAACGCTCGCGCGTAGATGCTGCATTCCCCGTTCTCGACGCAGTACTTTGGAAGGCCGCTCCCGCCCGTCCATTTGTCTTCGAACCCTTCCTCGAACGTGGTGTTGTTCGCGACGGCTCTGACGGGGCTTTTTCCTTCCGCGGACGCGACGCTTCGGACGGTTTCCGTATAGACGGTCCCGGCGCCCCAATCCTGCAGGACCTCCCAATACATCGAGAACCCGCCGGACATCGCCTGGGTCGATTGCCACTCGGATTCCAAGACGAGCGATTTGACGCGGCTAACGTTCGTGCCTTGAATAGCGAAGTCGACGCGGAACTGGTCCGTGCTGCTCAAGGGGGTTCCATACGTTGCCGCGCAGCCGGCAAGGGCCGGTCGCGCACCCACGACCCCGGGCACCGGGGGGTTCTTGGCCGCGAAGCCGCAGCCGAAGCGGCCGACGCCGTTCTGTATGAGGTAGTAGACTTCTTCGATCTCGATCGCGGTGAGGACGAGGTTCGCGTCAACGGCCGTCCCGGCCGAAACGGTGACCCGTTTGACGGTGGATGTGTATCCGAGACGTGCCGATTGGAGAACGTACTCGCCCGGGACCAAGTCGCTGAACGTGAAGCGGCCTTCGAGGTCCGTCACTGCCTGGAAAGTCGTGTCGGCTACTCCGACAAGCGCGCCTTGAAGGGGGAGAAGACTGTCGTCGGTGACGAGTCCCTGGATCCCGCCGGTCTCCTCATCGAAGGTGACCTCGGGGGCCGGTGCGACGTCTTCGGTCTTGGCATCGCCGCCTGCGCAGCCAGCCAAGCCGATGCTCAATCCGACCATGATTGCCAATAGTGACTGCTGCAAGTACCTAGCCTGCCCAAGACCTGAGGCGACCTTCGAGAATTAGAAGCTTGTGCGCGTTTGGCACGGCACTGTCGGTCCGAGCCAAACGGCTGACGCTCGTGCCTTGAGACTCGACAAATCCCTAAATAGTGGTTAATCAGATTGGTTAACCATGACCACGCTCCACACCCGGGTGGCCAAACACGGACGAAGTACGGTCCTCATCGTCCCGCCGAACGAGGCAAAGAAGGCACGCCTTCGGCCCGGGCAGCTCGTTACGGTCCAGCCCGTGAAAGAAGCCGACGAGCCGTGGGCCGGCTCTTTGACGCGGCTTGGCATGACGTCGAAGAAATGGGACAGTCTCGGAAAAGGGATGTGGGACTGATCGAACGGGTCTTCTACGATACGTGGGCTTGGAAGGAAACCGCCTTGGATTCGTCGTCGCTCGGGCGGGACCTTCGTCGCCGGTTTGGGCCGGCGGGTCCGGCTGAGATCCATACCAGCATTCTGGCCCTTGCGGAGTATGGCTCAAAGTTAGCGCGCGATCCGACGGTCGGACCCTCGCTCGCCGCGGGCGAGGTCCGCCGAATTGAGTCGACGGCGCACCGCGTCCACAATATCGAAATGGATGACGTCTACGCCGCCGTCAAACTTCACCCACTTCTTCGGGCGGCATCCGATGATGCGAGCCTGGCGGATGCGTTGATGCTCGCTCAAGCGCGAAGGCTTCATCTGCGGTTCATCTCCGGCGATCCAGCGTTCCGAGGCCAGGACGGCGTGCCCCAGGATTGGATCAAATCACGGTAGCATCGACCGAAGACGCTAAAGCCAGGACCCGTTTCGACCGCGAGCCGGGAAACCCGGAATCGTCACGCGGCCATAGTATAGCCTGGTAGTACACGGCCTTGCCAAGGCCGTTGGCGGGGTTCAAATCCCCGTGGCCGCACTTCGAACCTTTGCGCCAATCGGCATTAAGAGGTCGACGCCGGTCCAAGGGACACCGTGCCCGAGACTTGGACGACCGCCGACGCGTACGAACAATACATCGGCCGCTGGAGCCGCCTTCTGGCCCCCCAATTCGTCACCTGGGCACAGATTCCACCACACACCGACGTCCTGGACGTCGGCTGCGGCACGGGCGCCCTGTCCGAGGCGCTGCTTGCCCATCGGGTCGGATCTCTCACCGGCATCGACACTTCGGAGGCATACGTGGAAGCCGCGCGGAAACGACTCTCGACGGCGAAGATCCCAACCCATTTCGAAGTCGGCGATGGCACCCACCTCCCCTACCCGAAGGCGCGGTTCGACGCGGCTGTCTCGGGATTGGTCCTGAATTTCGTCGAGCCTCCGATCAACATGGTGCGCGAAATGCACCGCGTGGTCCGCCCTGGCGGACGCGTCGCATTGTACGTTTGGGATTACGCGAACCGCATGGAGATCATCCGGCATTTCTGGGACGCCGCGGTCGCCCAGAACCCGCTGCGAGCAGGACGCCTCGACGAGGGACGCAGGTTCCCCGTGTGCCAGGTCGCGAAACTCGAAGAACTGTTCCGCTCAGCGGGGTTGAAGGACATCCGGACCGATCAGATCGACCAGCCCGCGCCGTTTCGCGATTTCGATGATTATTGGAACCCGTTCCTTGGCGGCCAAGGCCCCGCCCCGACTTACCTGCTCTCGCTTCCGCCCAACGAGCAGGTCGATCTTCGCGAACGTGTGCGCAAGAGGCTGCCGATCGCCAAAGACGGCAAGTTCCTCCTGACCGCCCGGGCGTTCGCGGTCCAAGGGAAAGCATAGCGGCTCACATGAACGTGAACGTCGACTCGGACGTACGGAATTTGTAGGCCGACGTCACACGTCGCTGAGGACGGTCCAGCCTTCGGGTCCGACGCCGTTGTAGAACAACGTGTCCCAGACCTCGAACTTCTGTTGGAACGCCACTTGCGGGCTGCCGAACGGCAGGCCGACGTAGTTCATGACCCAGATCGAGTCGCGCTTCGTGAGATCGTACTCGTCAGAGCCTTTTCCCTCGTCGATGAACGTCTCGCCCTCCACCTGGGCGCGGATGGGGCTTTCGCCTTGCGGGTACGGGCTTTTGGTGTAGCGGATGCCTTCGACACAATCGTCCGGCACGGGATCGTAGTCGCCGCAGAGCACCAACAAGAGAAGTCGCGTCGCGGCGGCGGATGAGGGGGTCCAGACGACTTCGGCGACGAATTGGCCGATGTTCTTTTCGATGGTGACGTTGAAGCGGAACTGGTTTGCTTGGACGTCGTCGGGCAAGGCGCCGACGCCCGTCTCGTTCAAGGTACCCTCGATTGCCGTGTAGGGGTACGTGCACATGCTGATCCAGTTCTGTGTGGCCAATGCGCAGTCGAAGAACCCTGCGAAGTGGACGACCGTGTAGTAGACTTCTTGGATGCTGAGCGCGGGGATCGCGACGGTGACCTGCGTGATCTGGCCCGCGGTGACGGTGATGGTGCGCGCGCTGGATTCGTGGCCGAGCGCGCCGACCAAGAGGACATAGTCCTCGGGGGGGACGTCGCGGATGGAGAACGCGCCCGACGCGTCGGTCAACGCCATGAAGGCGGTGCTCTGGAGGCCTACTTGGGCGTTGGCGATGGGGAGTGTTTCGTCGCTCACGATGGTGCCTTGGACGATGCCGAACTCGCTGTCGGGGTCGAGGTCGTCCGCGTTGGCGAGGCTCGTGCCTGGTTGGCTGGCGGGTTCGGCCGCGACGCAGCCCGCGATGCCGACGACGATGATGATGGAAAACAGTGCCCTGACCTGCATGACAACCCCACGCAGCAGTCGTTTCCGACCGTTCTAATGGTTCCGTCCGCCGGGCTCAGGCGTGCGGGGGCCGGCCCAGCAACGCGAGGGGCGTCTTGGTCGGTCGGACCTGGCCGGTCTGGATCGCGTGCCGCCACAGGTCGTGAAGACGCGACGCGCCCTTTCGCGCGTCGGTAGAGCGGAACCGGTGGGCTTCACTCTCGGCATCAAGAAGATACTGGATGCAGAGCTCGGCGCGACCCTGCGCGAAGGCGGGGCTTCGCGCGTAGACGTCAAGATCGGGACGCGCGCCGACCTCTTCCTTGGTGATGAAGCATCGGTTGCGAGCAAGGTCGCGAAGGGCGTCGCGGCAATCATCGCCGATCTGCGCGGAGGCCGCAAAGGCGAGGGCGTGGCGGCTTCGCGTGAACGGTTCCTCGTCGGGGGCGAGGAGTGCGTCAAAGACCTCCATCGTGGGCGTCGACTTGAGGTCCAACAGTGCAAGGTAGTCCTGCCACGACTGGGGCCGCGTGAACGCGGCTTCCTGCTCGATGCCGGCGAGGGAGCGTCGGAGGAGGCGGTCCAATCCCGCACGTTGTAGCGGTTCGACCGAATGGAGATGTTTGATGCAGGCTTCCGCAAGGGTGTCGCTGCGGTCCTGCGTGAGCCGTTCGCGCCATTCGGCGACGGTCGTGTGTCCTGATTCCACGCTATCGTCGACGCGACGGGCCGCGCACCAATAGAGGATCCAGTACGGCGCGACGGCGCTCGGCAAGAATTGGGCTGGCGCCAAGCCCAACGCTTGGTCGTTCCGCGCGGTCAGATACTGTGTCGCGACCGCCACGAGGGAATCTTGGCCGGTGGCGTCCTTTGCCAGAAGATCCCACTGATCGCTCGGCGCAGATGCAGTCAAACGGCAAACCAAGGCCATCCGCGACGATAAGGCTTGCCGCGGTTTGCCGCGATACTCGCAAGAAGAAGACGTGGCCCTTTAGCGGCAGCAAGAGCGATTCTCGGCGAGCGATGCGACCCTATTAGTAGTTACACAACCAATGGTGTGTTGATGAAGCACACTGGCTTTCGGGCCCTTTCCTCGGTGGCCATCGGCGCGCCCCCCGAGGACTACGAGTACGAGGCCGCCATGCGGCTCCTGCGCGGCAACCCGCTGGACGTCCGCGTCCTCGACGCGGTGGTCGGTCAACCGCGACGCTACTCGGAGCTTCGTCCCTTGCTTGCCGGAAAGGCTGACCACAACCTGACCAAGGCCCTCGAACGCCTCACCGGTCTGGGGGCCCTCGCCCAGCGGAGCCACGCCGAGGCGGGCAAACGCACCGATGTGTACGCCCTCACGAGCCTCGGGGACGCGATTCGCCTCGCGATGGCGAAACTTGGGTCGGTCCACGAGACGGCCCAGCTTGCCCGCGCCTACTTCGCGCACCGCGAGGACGCCCACTCATCCGCGTAGGCACCAGGATGACGCATCCATGGCCCCCGACTCCGGGCTGGACCCGCAAGACGAAGCCGCACCTCGACGAGACCGCCGGGTACGTCCTCGCCGAGTCCGGCGGCTGCTTGGACGTGCAACTCCAGGAAACGCTCCCCAGGTCCCGCGGCGGACGGGTCCCGGGACGACGGTTCGTTCCGTTGTCCTTGGACCAACTCGTGCGGCTCGCCCCGCCCCCGTCGTGGTTCCTCGGCATCCTCCTCTGCCCCGGTGACCCCACGGAGGCACTCGTGCGCTGGGCCCGCGCCCAGCCCGCCGCGTACCTCGCCCGGATCGTTGCCTACCACGCGCCCCGGTTCGACGTCGACGCGTTCGTGGACGTTTGGACCCGCGCGGGCCTACCGCCGATCGAGCGGTACGCGTTCCGGTCCTGGGCACAGTTCCACCACTTGTACGGCCTCCACCACAGCATCCAATCCTTCGACGACCACCACGGGCCGTCCCCCGTCCTGCCTTGCAGGGAAGACCACGTGATCCCCTGAGGTCGGGTCCGCGGGCCCCGAACGATCGGCAGGCCCACGGAGGGACGTTACAACCGGACTTTGAATTCATGCCCTGCTCGGCATGTTTATCTCAAAACGACCTTTGCCGCGACCCCGTGAGCGCCCCGCCGGCCCCGAAGAGTGCGCCAGGTGCACCTGTTGCGTTGCAGCGCAAGAAGTCCGACGATTTCATGGAATGGTACCTTGAGGTCTGCGACGTCGCGGAGCTCTCGGACAAACGGTACGCGATCAAGGGCATGAACATCTGGCGTCCCTACGCGTACAAGATCATGCACTCGATCGACGAGTTCACGCGAAAGGAGATGGCGCGCACCGGCCACGATGAAGTCCTCTTCCCGTTGATGATCCCGGAATCGTATTTCCGCAAGGAGCAGGAGCAGATCAAAGGCTTCGGCGCCGAGGTGTTCTGGGTCGACTACGCCGGGGAGAACAAGCTCGAGGAACGCTACATCATCCGTCCCACGAGCGAGACCGCCATGTACTCCATTTTTCCGCTCTGGATCCGCAGTCACGCGGATTTGCCGCTTCGCACGTTCCAGATCGTGAACGTGTTCCGCTACGAGACGAAGCAGACGCGTCCGTTCATGCGTGTGCGTGAGATCCACTTCTTCGAAGACCACAGTTGTTTCGCCACGTACGAGGACTCGGAAGCGCACATGAAGGTCGACCTCGACGTCGTCAAACAGTGCCTCACCCGCCTCGGCCTGACGTACCTCACGTCGCGGCGGCCGGATTGGGACAAGTTCCCCGGAGCGCACTACTCGGTCGGCTGCGACGTCGTCATGCCCTCCGGCCGGACGTTGCAATGCGCGACGGTGCACCAGTACAAGGACAATTTCTCGAAAGCGTACGACATCACGTACGAAGCGGCGGCCGGCACGCGCGAATACGTGCACCAGACCACGTTCGGGATGAGTGAGCGACTCGTCGGCGCGACCGTGGGCGTCCACGGCGACGACCGCGGACTCATCCTACCGCCTGAAGTGGCTCCGATCCAAGTCGTGTTGGTGCCGATCATCTTCAAGGGCAAAGAAGCACCCGTTCTCGCCAAATGCAAGGAGCTCTTGGAACGGTTGATGAAGGCCGGCTACCGCGTCCACTTCGATGATCGCGAACGCAACGCGGGGGAGAAATATTTCCATTGGGAACTGCGCGGCGTTCCGCTCCGCCTTGAACTCGGGCCTCGCGATTTGGAGAAAGGGAACGTGGCGTTCGCGCGACGCGACGGAGCCGGCAAGGGTTTCTTCCCTGACAAAGAGATGGAAACGCAGGTCAAGACGCTCCTCGAGCAGATCCAGCATGGGCTTCTGGAAAAGCAGAAAAAATTCCAGGATACGCAGGTGCACCATGCGAAAAAGATCGAAGAAGGCCGCGCCCTCGGCGGCATCATTGTGCTGCCGGTGTGTGACAAGGCCGAGTGTGGTCACGGAATCGAGGAAACCCTCGATTACAAGACGCTCGGGATGCCGATGGACGAGTCGAGCGACGCGTCACAAGAAGCGTGCGCTCACTGTGGCGGCGCCGCGAAGGAATGGATTCGCTTCGCTCGGACGTATTAGGGACGACGCCTAGTCTTCCGGGTCTTATGCGTCAGGTAGCGCGGTGAATCCTTCCTCGGCCGGGTCCGTGTAGAAGTAGCTGAAGTACAACGTTACGGGCAGGTCTTGGGGTAAGCCGAAGTCGACGGGCGAGGCCCAGCAGTCTCCGAGGTTCGAGGAGATGTCACAGTAAGCGCCGAACAATCGAAGGAACCAGTCGCAGTTGCCATTGTTGTCGGCGTCCGGTGCGGTGCAACCCTCGCCGTCCGGGTAGCTGTACCAGTCGAGTTCTGGAAGGTTGCGTTCCACGAGCGAGGTGGGATTGTCGATGCGGATGTGGAGGGGGCTCTTGCCGGCCATCTGGACCCACGTGTGCGGGTCGGTCTGGTCGATCGAACCGCCGGTGCTTCGCGTGATGTTGGGCGCGCTGACGTCCATCAAGAATCCCTTGCCGGTGGCGGCGCTCTGCGGTTGCCATGCCAATTCAGCGACGATCGTGCGCCACTCGGTTTCCTTGTAGAATTCGTCGATCCAGTGAAGTTGTCCAAAAGAGGCGGAGCCAGCCCCGCCGCACGTCTTGACGAGGTTGCGCGACGACCCGATTCCCGGCGTTTCGGGCGGGATGTAGCTTGCAAAGTACATGCACGTCGGGGTCGCGCGGTACATGTACGCCGTGACGGTCCCTGGGTAGACCTCCGTGACGGAGTATGCGCCTTCTGCGGCGAGTTTCTCGACGATCATGGCGACGTCCGTGACGACGCCGACCTGGACCTCGACGGACCGGGAGGCGGACGTGTAGCCTAATGCGGAGCCCGCAACGGTGTGGGTTCCCGGCGGCACGTTGCTGAATGAGAATTTGCCGTTTTGGTCGCTGAGGACTTGGAGAGGTTCGGTGAGGGTCTCGCTCGGAAGGACTCCAACGATGGCGCCGGCGATCGGTTGCAGTTCGTCGTCGGTGATGGTCCCGCCGACACGCACTCCGCCGCATGTCTTAACGGAAGGGTTCACAGTGGTAAGCGGCTCATAGATGCAGAAGGGCGTCGCTTTGTACATGATCGAGGTGAATTGCACAGGCTCCATGATGGTGTTCATGTATGGTTCATCACTCGGCAATTCCGTCAGGATGAATTGGGTCGTCACGGCGGCGCCCGCCTCAACCGTTGCGCGTTTGGAAACGGCTTCGAAGCCGAGGGCCGACGCTTGCAGCGTGTGCGTGCCCGGGGGCACGTGGCTGAACGTGAACTGACCCGCGACGTCGGTCATGACCAGGAATTGTTGCGTGATGATGTCGCTCGGGAGGATGCCGACCTGCGCACCCGCGACGGGTGCAAGGTCGGTCGTCGTGATCGAGCCGGTGATCGCACCTGTGGTTTCGTCGAACTCAGCGGGGCCGGCTGCAATCGGCGCCTGTCCGCCGCTCGCGGGCGGCGCCGCGGTGGACTCTGCCTGAATGCATCCAGCGAACGCCGCCAAGGTCAACAATACGACAACTGAGAACCGCTGCCTGAACATCATGCCTGCACCAAGCCGAACTGCCGAGCTAGTAGGGCGCAGGTCAGGTTAAAGCCGTTTTGACTCGATGGTCAATCTCGGCACGCCGTTTTGGCCAGATTTGGGCCCATGTGGCCATCCAGGTTTACCCGTCGGGCAGACCCGTGAAGGACGGGCGAGAATGAGAGTGACGACGAACATGCACGTTGTGCGGCTGCCCAAAGCCCGTCCCGGCCCTTCTTCGGCGGGGAATCCACCCAGGAAACAGCGATGAGCCGCTGGGTTCGGTGTCGGTCGTCCTACGAATCAGGCAGCGACGAGTAATCTGGCGGAGCCTGTTCCCGGAAGAACACAGTGTAGTATACGGTGAGCACGTTGTCCACGGCGACGCCATAGTCGGGTAGGGTCTCGCAGTCGCCGATCAAGCCGCCGAGGTCACAGTAGCCTGGGAAGACGCGGTAGAACCAGTCGCAGCACCAGTCCGCTTCGGCGATGCCGCGCTCGACGAGCGTCTGCGGGTTGTCGATGCGCCAAATGATCGGCGGGTTCGGCTGCATCTTAAAGAACGTGTACGGCGAGGCTTGGTCAATCGAGCCGCCGTACCCGCGCGTCGCGTTGGGCGCGGTGATGTCGAACATAAAGCCTCGGCCCGTCGCGCCGGATTGCGGGGCCCAGGTCGCTTCGGCGAATTGGGTGACCCATCCCGGGCTGTCCGTAAGCAGTTCATCGAAGTGGACCTCGCAGTTCGGCGCCGGGTCGCACGAGCGTCGCTGTCCGGTGCACGTCTTTGCCATCGTGCGGAACTGATCGATGTCCGGGTTGCCGGTCGCCGGGACCGCCGTCGTACCGTAGATGCACTGCGGGGTGAGTTTGACCATGACGCCCGTCACCGCTGCTTTCCTGACGTCGACAAACTGGAACGGATCGTCCGTCGGGAGTTTCTCCAACGAGAATTGGACGGTGGAAATCTCGCCCGCCGACACGGTGACGCGTTTCGCGGCCGACTGGAAGCCCAACTGCTGCGTCGAAAGGGTATGCTCGCCCGGCGGGACACGGCTGATGGTGAAGGCACCGTTGACGTCGGAGACGGCCACGAGCGGTTCTGTCATCGTTTCGCTTGGTAGGATGCCGACCTGGGCTCCCGCGATCGGGGACAGTTCGAGATCCAACACGACGCCTTGGATGGCGCCGGTCAGGTCGTCAAATTCTGCTGGTGCAGCTTCTTGCGGCGCCGCCTGGTCCCCCGCGCCGTTCACGTCGGTGGATTCCGAATCCGCCACGCATCCCGCGAGGACCAACATCAACGGAACCGACAACGAGAACGGCAACAGTTTTCGGGCCACGGGGACGCCTCTTGCTAGCGGTGACCAAGCCGTCATCGCCGCTTAAATGCGTTTGCCTAGCACGCAGCTTTTCCGTCCCTGCCATGGGAACCCTTACGTGGACCGTGTCCTCACGCGGTGCCTCGTGCCGAAGTTCCGGATCGTCCTCGTCGAGCCCAAGTCCCAGGGCAACGTGGGTTCCGCTGCGCGGTCGATGAAGAACTTCGGCCAGACCGACCTGGTGCTCGTCAACCCGCCCGAACTCGGGGACGAATGCCGCGGACGGGCGTTGCACGCCTGGGACGTCGTCGCCGGCGCCAAACGGTTCACCTCATTGAACGACGCGCTCAAGGGGTGCGACTTTGTTGTCGGCACTACGGCACGCGTACCGGATCCCGACAAGAGCTACCTGCGCAACCCGATCGACGCCCGGGAATTGCCCGAACGGCTCCAAAACGTCGAAGGCACCATCGCCCTGCTCTTCGGACGTGAAGACTTTGGACTCCTCAACGACGAGATCGAACTCTGCGACCTCCTCATCACGATCCCTTCCAGTCCGTTGTACCGAAGCCTCAACCTGGCTCACGCGGTCACCGTCGTCCTCTACGAACTCTTCGTCCAACTTGTCACTCAGCCAGAACGGGTGCGGGTCCCCCTCAGCGGCGAGATGCGCAACCATTTCGTCACCAACATGGACCGACTCATCGAAGCGATGAAATTCCCGGAGCATCAGGAAAAGAACGTCAAGACCGCCTACCGAAAAGTGTTCGGACGCGCCGTACCGACCGCGTGGGAATACTACGTGCTCATGGGAATCCTGAAACGGTGCCTCCAAAAGTTCGATCTGCACACGCCGACCGATCCACGGTTGCCCGACTTCGATCTCGACGGACTCGTCGACGAAGAAACCCTGCGATTGTTGGAGCCGGGCTCGTCCGAGTGAGCGGGAACCGGCATCCACAAATATGGGGCGCCACAAATATGTGGACGTGCAGATTCAGGAACCGGCCGGCGACCTTGCTCACAGCCCCACCTTAGACACGCTGCATCGAGTCGAGCGAGTTCTGCGCCTGGCCGCGGCCAACGGCGAACCGCCCCTATCCTTGGCCGAGATTGCGCGGCGATTGCCGGTCAAGAAGATCCGCCGCGAGACCGTCAAAGCGTGCGTGGCCGAACTCGCCCGGTTCCACACGGTTGCCGAGGGAAAGGCTGGCGTGATGTGGGTCCTTACCACCGACGACGAGGTCTGGGCCAAGCCGCGGGTCGCGCTGAAGTAGGGCACTGATGGATGGACGCATTCCGGTGGAGGTCCTCGACGGGCTCAAAGAGGACTTTTTCAAAACCTACCGCCGGGACCGCGCTCGAGCGCACGAAGTTTGGGACGGGCTCGTGCGTCTGGGCCGGCACCTATCGCAGGATCCGTTCTCTGGCGTGCATATCGAAAAGCGGCTCTTTCCGAAACGGTTTCGCGACTACGACAATCTCCGGAAGCTCGATCTTCCGCACGCCTTCCGTGCGGTTTACACGGTGCTGGCTCGTCCGGGGCGCGGCGTCCGGGTCGCCATCGAATGGATTGGAGATCACAAGGCGTACAACGAATTCTTCGGGTACGCTTCGTCGTGATCGACGGGACGAGCGGCTAGAAATTGTGCTCGAGCTGGAAATCCGTAAGGATCCCAGCCACGACTTCTGAGGGCATGAACGACGTCGCGTCGCGCATCACGTCCATGCGCCCAGCCATCGAGTTCTGACCGTAGGCGCGTCGACGCACTTCCAGCACGTGCGATTTGAGCTCGCGTGACCCGAACCAGAGGTCGCCGCATTGGGCGCAACCACGGGCGGCCACATTGTTCACCACCATCGAACGAAACGGCGCGGCGCAGTTCGGGCACGGACCGGTGCTGTCGCGGCTTTTCGCAGCGATCTCGACGAGGTTCCGGGTCGCCAAGGATCCGACGAGGGCTTCCAAGTCGTCTTTGTCGAGGAGGATGCCGTGGTCTTGGGGGCACACGTCCACTTCGACGTTGAGTTTCGTGCGGTCCGGACGGAGCACACTCTGGCAATCAGGACAGCGGAGCCCAAAAGGAGCCGAAGCGGGCATCATCCATGCCTATGGTTGGCACTCTCCATAAAGGTTGGCCGTCGACATCGCGTCCAAAATGGCCCACTGGCTTCTAGGCCGCGATTTTCCGCGGCGCGACGTGCACTAACTTGATGGTGGACTCGTAGCGACCCACAACGCGTCCGACGACGTTCTTCACCGGCTCATCCCACTGGTTCTTGGTCGCCGCGAGGAACGTCGCGTCCGCGGCGCCGATCTCCGTGAGGGTCCCGACCATGGCAGCGGGCATCGCGCGCATGTTGCCGTCCTCGATCTTGATGGCAATCCCCAGTTTTTCTTTCACGAGTCCCGCGCAGAAGTAGGCTTCCGCCCCGGCCTTCACGATGAGGTTCCCGTTTGCGGCGACCATCAGATCGGTGTCCAATCGTTCGGTCCCGGCGACGAAGAACGGCTGTTTGCGCATCGCGTCGCGGATCCGCTCCAACGCTTTTCGACGCGGACCCTCGACGGCGGACGGGTCGACGAGTCGCGCGTAGACCCGGGCGGCTGCGTGCACGGGGACCGCGAACGTCGGGACGCCGCAGCCGTCCACGGCGACCTGGATCTTGTTTGTCGGGACACCGGTCTCTTGGGAGGCGACGCGAAGGATCTCCTGTTGCAACGGGTGATCAGGCGACTGGTACGTCGGAAGATCCCACCCCTTGTGCACGCACACGGCGAGCATGCCGGCATGCTTGCCCGAGCAGTTGTGGTGACGCGAATCGAATTTTTCCCCCACCGCCACAGCGGCGTCCTTGCCCATGGGCGCGTGACGACCGCACTTAAGAGAATCCGACCCAAGGCCGATCGTCTTGAGCATACTCTCGACGAGTTCGATGTGACGCGGCTCGCCGTTGTGGCTGCCGTCCGCGATGGCCAATTCTTTCTCACCGAACCCGAACCGGTCCGCGGCGCCCGACTCGATCAACGGCACCGCCTGCATCGGCTTGGCGGAAGAACGCATGAACGAAACAAGGTCGGGATCGCCGAACGAAGCGACCAAACGGCCGCGCGCATCGACCACGGCGATCGACGCACGGTGGACGCTTTCAACAACGTCGCCGCGGATGACCTTGACCGCGATGGAATCCACGAAGAGCCGCCGAGACGCGGGTTCTAGATAATGGTGACGTCGCCGTCGGTCCCGACTTCGGAGTCGATCTCAAATTGGCCGACGATCCGGTACGTGACGCGGACGTCCGCAGGGTTCGAGTTCGTCCAAAACAACGAGGCGCCCTCGGTTTTCTCATGGACATACGTACCGGAGTACTTGTTCCAGTTTCCGTTGACGGGGTACTCGACGTTGCCGTTGTCGTGGGTGTGGATGTCGAAGTGGACTTGGGATTCGCTGCCGACGACGGACCATTCGTAGCGGAAGGATTGGCCGACCTTCATGTTGAGGTTGATCTCGACAAAATCGAGTCCGCCTGCAGGCACGGTGAACGTCTTCTCGGCGACCTGCTCCTCGGCCACCGGGAGGGCCCCGACGGTCTTGCGGACGACGACGTCGAACTTTTCGCTCGGGAACGCAAGGGTCGAAGTGACGACGACGGTCCAGGTGCCGCTTGGGATCGCGTCGTGCTCGACGAGGAACTCGATGCGTTGGGCGCCCGGGGTTTTCTGTGCCGCGATCTCGGTCGCGTTCTCGTCGAGGAGTCGGGCGTCAAGGCTCGCGGCTGCGGTGGTCCAGTTGACTTTCACCCAGACGCGTGACGTGTCCGTCGGGATGCTGATCGGGATGTCGACCCGGCCCGGAGTCTGCGGGTTGCCCGTGATGTACCCGGTCTGGTTTTCGTAATGGTCGCCCGTGCCGAAGACCAAGCTACCGGGCTGGGCCATGCTCATGCCTTCCATGTTGGCCTCAGGCGCCATAGGTGCCAGCGCCCCTTGCGCGATGACCCCGAACACGGTGGCGGCGATGATCGTGAGGAACGACGCGACGGCGGAGGCGGTCATGCGGTTGGCGTGCGGCAAGAAGTTCGCTGGTGCGTTCGGTTTGCGCGCAAGCCAGAACGTGCCGGCCGTGAGGAGCATGGCGAGTCCGACGCCGACGACGAGGAACAGGTGCTTGACGAGGAGGACGGTGACCCAGAGGCCTTCGGGCGTGCTGGCGCCGAGTTCTTCGAGTCCGGGGTGGTCGCCTTGTTTGAGGCGCATCAGGCCGCCGATGCCATTGAGGCCGACGCCCGCGACGGTGAGGATGTGGGCGAGTGGAAGCCATTTCACGCTCGGCATTTCGAGCTCTTCGCTGGCGATGCGGACGAGCCGGGCCTGGTAGAGGTACAGGGCGATACCGGCCGTGAAGAGGAGCGCGCCGAACGTGTGGGACAACGAGGCGAAAAAGACGCCCGTTTCAGAGTCGATCGCTTTCTGGACAAAGTTCGCGTCCTCCGGGGCGACTCCGCCGGGGTGGTGCAGGCCGATGAATGGGAATGAAAAGACCATGGCGACTAAGTAGTATCGACTCAAGGCCGCTTCAAATAGTTTCTTGCTTTCGGTTTCGACCTTCGCCGGGTTTTGTCGGTAACCGAACGGTGGCGGATGTGGATGTCGGCCCTAGACGAGATGCCACAGGCCGGCGGCCGCGAGTGAGTAGATCGTGATACGAACGACCGTACCGAGCATCACCGCGGACCAAACCACGAAGCGTCCCATCCCGACGACGCGGCCCAACAGGACACCCGACGCCGCTCCAGTGGCTGGAAGGGGGATGAACACGAAGAGTGCGATCCCCACGAATTGGACGCGCATGATCCACGGTCGCTTCTGCACGAACGCCATGCCACGTTCTTGGAGTCGATGCAACCACTGTCCGACGCGCGGCACGCTGTGCAGCAGGTCGAAGTTGAGGATGAGGAACGCGACGAGCCACGCGTCGATGTACGTGATCATGCCCACGACGAGCCACCACGGCATGCCGAGCCCGATGCAGATCGGGACGCCGAACTCGATCCCGAACGGGGCGAAGTAGCCGGCCATGCATCCGACGGAACGCGCTGCGTACTCGGGCCAGAACCCGATGTAGAGGATCCACGCACCAATGATCATGATGAGGGGACCGAAGAACCGGATCAACCCCCAATACGTGGAGAGCCGGCTCAATCGGGCGGCCTGTTCGGTGCTGAGGCGGCCGACCAATCGGAGGCTGTAGAGGTAGTCCGCGTGGGCGAGCCACCGGATGGATTCAGTAAACCGTCGCCACAGTCGAAGGATGCCGGGGGCCCGTTCCGCCCCGGCGAGGCCAAGTTCGAACGCGATGGCGTCGATGAGGGCGATCGCCAACAAGCCGGAAACGAGTCCGATGAGGCTCCCCAGGAGTACGTCGTTGGGCCAGTGGACGCCCACGTAGACGCGCGATAAGATTGTCGCAGCCGCGAACCCGAAGAGCGCGATCCGCCAACGCTTCCCCAGTCCCCACGTCGCCACCGCGGCGGCGACGGCACGCGCCGCGTGTCCCGATGGCATGCTGAACTCCGAGCCCGCTTCCATGAGGATGCGGGCGTCCTCGGGACGCGGGCGCGCGATCACGTCCTTGAGCACGTACACGACCGCGCCCGTGATGAGGACCGCCGCGAGGAAGCGGAACACGTGGACCGTCTTGCCGTGCCGGGCGATGACGAGCGCCAACAGAAGGAACGGGATGAGGTTCCCGAGAAGACTGACGAGGACCATCGGACCGTCGAGAGGCCAATGCGCGATGCGTTGGTTGACGAATTCCTGGGCGCGGTGTTCCCAATCCATCGTGCGCCCTCCCTACGCTGGTTTTGCCGTGCGGAACTTGGTCCCGTAGCGCCACGCGCCTTCTTGGGCGTAGATGCGACGGAACACCGGTTCCATCTTTTGTCCGATGTTGAGCGCGCCGAGATCGGTCTCAGTGAGAAGGCCTGCGACGCGGATGGCGTCGCCGAAGTCCACGATCCCCACGCCATACGTTCCTTCCGTGTCTTGGAACGGGTCAAACTCCGTGGGTCCGCCTCCCGCGGCGATGACTGTGTGGGTGTACAACGTTCCCGGCGTGGCGAGCTCGCGCGTTTCCGTCGCCCCCCCACAGATCGGGCACGGGTCGAGACGCGGGTGATGTCCCCGTCGACACTTCGAACAATAGCTTGCAAGGAGCCGGTACCGGGCGTCCAACGATGCGTCCCACGTCGGTTTGGGGATGTAAGCGCCCATCGGGACGGCGGCAGGCGCCTTGGTTTCCCACAGGGACAGTTTGGTCGCTTTCGCTTCATCGATGGAGCGCGACGTTTTCTCCGACGCGTCGAGGTCCTTCCCCGGACCCGGGAATTCGGCGACGGCCATCGCTTCGACGCGGCCCCATTGCGGGGAGCCGAACCGCGGAGCGTTCGACGTGATGCGCAACGTCCCCTCCGCCAACGCTTCGCTCTCCGTCTCGGCGACGGTCGCATGTCGCAACGCGAGTGCGATCTGCACATGCGCCGACCAACCCGTGCCTGTCGTGCTGACGCATTCGAGACGACGAACCGACGATGGCGCGAGATTGCGTTGTTTCATGAGGGCGCGCGCCGCGGCGACCGCGAAAGTCGCTTCGTCCTCGTCCAACGCGGGAAGACGCTGATCGACGAGCATCGTCGCGGGACGGAACGTGGCGCGCAAACGCGTCAGACCCCCAACACGTGCACGGCGCACGACGCGCCCGAACCGCCCACATTGTGCGCAAGACCACGAGTAGCGCCCTTGACTTGCCGCGGACCCGCCGAGTTTCGTAGTTGATGGAACAATTCGTA
Organism: uncultured Halobacteriales archaeon; assembly: GCA_964408365.1. Lineage (GTDB taxonomy): Archaea > Thermoplasmatota > E2 > JACPAO01 > JACPAO01 > JACPAO01. The sequence goes on from CAYOZB010000019.1 coordinate 16,992, forward strand.
GATCTGACCCGCCCCGGTCGCGCCCAACGGGTGGCCTTTTGCTTTCAAGCCGCCCGACGGGTTGATGGGATGTTTTCCGTCGCGCGCCGTCGCCCCGCTCGCCGTCAACGCGCCGCCTTGGCCTTTCTCGCAATACCCAAGGTCCTCGAGCGCCAGGATCTCGGCGATCGTGAAACAATCATGGACCTCCGCCACCTGGACGTCGCGAAGCTCCCGCTTGGCCATCCGCAACGCTTCCCGGCTCGCACGGGTCGTGGCGTCGATCCGCGTCATGGAATCCCGACGATACGCAGCCAACGCGTCCGACGAAGAACCAGAGCCCTCGATCCAGACGGGTGCGTCGGTGAGTTTCTTCGCGACCGATTCCTCGGCCAAGATGACTGCCGCCGCACCGTCCGTGGTGCTGCAACAATCATAGAGGCGAAGCGGCTCACACACGAACGCCGAGGCGAGCGCTTTCTCCAATGTGATCGGTTTCTGGAACTGCGCCTTCGGATTCAGCGCGCCATTGGCGTGGTTCTTCACAGCCACCGCCGCCAAATGTTCCGGCTTGGTGCCATACTCGAACATGTGGCGCTTCGCCATGAGTGCGTAGACGCCGGGGAAGGTGAGGCCGGCCGTGCGCTCCCACTCTGTGTCGCCGGAGACGCCGAGCCAGTATCGTTGGTGCGGTCGCGTGAGGTCATTCATCTTCTCCACACCCACGACGAGCGCCACGTCGCGCACACCGGAGCGGATCGCGAGGTACGCGTCGCGGAACGCATACCCGCTCGAGGCGCAGGCGTTCTCGACGCGTCGCGCGGGCACATGGGGAAGACCGATCGCTTCGACCGCCAAGGTGCCGGCGTTGCCGAGTTGGTACCCGCCCATCCCCAACGAGCCGACCCACGCTTCTTCGATCCGTTTCGCCTCAAGTCCACGATCGACGGAACCAAGCGCTTCCTTGACAGCGTAAGAAACAAGTTCGCGCGGGCTCTCGCGACGGTCCCCGAAAGGACTCATCCCGGCTCCAATGACCGCCACGCGCCGTGACAATGATGCTCCGAAGGGCCGAGGGTCCCGCGCCTTATAGGATTTCACCATCCTAGCCGTCGTCGCGAATCCCTAATACCCAACCTCCTCTCGCTCCGCTGTGCCTGCGGAGCTCCGGCAAAGCCCAATCGAAAAACTGGTCGGCAACACGCCACTGGTTCCGCTGCCCATGTTCTCGCCCCGAAAAGGCGTGGAGATCTGGGCGAAGGCCGAATGGTTCAATCCCGGCGGGAGCGTCAAAGACCGTCCCGCATTGTCCATCATCCAAGACGCCATCCGACGCAAGAGACTGGACGCGCGCACGACGTTGATGGATGCGACGTCGGGTAACACCGGGATCGCGTACGCCATGTTCGGCGCCGCCAAAGGGTTCCGCGTGCGCCTTTGCATGCCGTCGTCCGCGAGCACGGAGCGAAAACGCATCCTCGCCGCCTTTGGAGCCGAATTGGAGTTTACGGATCCGCAAGACGGTTCCGATGGCGCCATCCGTCGCGTGCGCGAACTCGTCGACGGTTCGAAGGAACGCATCTTCTACGCAGACCAATACAACAACCCCGCGAACCCTCGTGCGCACGAACGCACCACAGCGCCCGAGATCTGGAAACAGACCCGCGGACGAATCACCCACTTCGTCGCCGGATTGGGGACGACCGGGACGTTGATGGGCACGGGTCGGCGCCTTCGACGCTTCAAGAAAAGCATCCAAGTGGTGTCCGTGCAGCCGGACTCGGCGTTCCATGGACTTGAGGGACTCAAACACATGGAGACCGCCATCGTGCCCGGCATCTACGATCCAAAGTTCGCCGACACCAACCTTCCGGTCGGCACCGAAGCCGCCCAAGGCGCGGCACGGCGATTGGCGCGCGAAGCCGGACTCCTCGTGGGAGTGAGTTCCGGCGCCGCCCTCGTCGCAGCACAAACCTTGGCGAAGGACCTCAAGCGCGGCGTCATCGTCACCGTGTTTCCCGATGGCGGCGACAAGTACCTCTCGGAACGGTTCTGGGAGACCCCATCATGACGATCCTTTTGCCGAAGAAACTCATCGCGGAGATCCGCGAACATTCCCTCGAAGGGTACCCGAACGAAGTGTGCGGCTTCATGATCGGCACCACGCGAGCGGGCGACGAGGAACGCGTCGTGAACCGGATCCGTCGCGCGCCCAACACGTTCGACGGCAACAAACGCACACGGTTCGAGATCCACCCCAAAGAACTCATGACCGTGGAAGACGAACTCGACGGCACACCCAACAAAGTGATCGGGTTCTACCACAGCCACCCCGACTACCCGGCGGCGCCGTCCCGCTTCGACCAAGACCACGCGTGGCCCTGGTACTCCTACGTCGTCGTGTCGGTGCTCGGCAAAAAGATGGGCCACCTCACCAGTTGGCGCCTTACCGAGGATCGCTCCGACTTCATCGAAGAGACCGTCGTGATGCGCTAATTAGCGCCCGCCGCAACCGATGGTCGACCGCCGCGCAAACGCCAAGAGCCCCTTGGACGGTAACACTCGTAGCCCTTCCCAGGTCCCCCCGCATGTTCCCCTCGATCGCGCGCCTGTCCGACCTGCTTCCCTTCGTCAAGGACCAGCCGGCGATCCGCGCCAGGACCCACGAGGCCAACGGCCTCACCGTGGTCTGCTACGCGGTCGTCGACGAGGAGGTGTTCGAAGGCGAGAACGCGTCGTACGAGCGGGAGTGCCGAGGCGTCACCTTCGCGCGAGACGGTTCGATCGCCGCACGTCCCCTCCACAAGTTCTTCAACATCGGCGAACGGCCCTCCTCGCAGCCCGACGCGCTCGACTGGGGCAACGTCACGCGAATCACCCTCAAACGCGATGGTTCCTTGGTGACGCCCGCACGCGTAACGGACGATGCCTGGGTCCTCAAGACGAAGCGATCGTTCGACACACGTGAGACCCGCGTGGCGCAACGCGTCGTCGACGACGCCCCCGGAGGAAAGGCCTGGATCGACCGCCTGGTGGCGGCGGAAAGGACGCCGTGCTTCGAGGTCACTTCCCCGCGCTGCCCCATCGTCCTGCCGTACGAGGCGGACGAACTCACCCTCCTTCACGTGCGCGAGAACGTGAGCGGACGCTACTTGTCGGATGCCGAGGTCGGCGCGCTCGACTCTCCCTTTCCAAGGACACCAGACCTAAAATCGCAGTTCGTTGACGCCCCAGGCGGCAGCGTCTCGTGGGAACGCCTGCGCCGGGCAGCAGAGACCGCGGAAGGCATCGAAGGCTGGGTCATCGAGTTCGCGGGCGGCGAGATGGTCAAGCTCAAGACCGCCTGGTATGCTCGCCTGCACCACGCGGTCACCTTCACGCGTTGGCGGGACATCGCACGGGCGGTCGTGGAGGGCACGAGCGACGACCTCAAGGCCGCCTTCGCCCTCACGCAGCGAAGCCCAGAACCCATCCGACGCGTCGAGCACACCATCCACGCGCGGATGCGAAGCATCGAGACCGAGGTGGCGACGGTCGCCGCGGACGGCCGACGGCGTGGGCTCGACGCCAAGGCCATGGCGTTGGCGCACCGGACTCACCCCCTGTTTCCCCTCATCATGAACGCGTTTCGAGGCAAGGCCATCGACGTTCTCGATTGGTACGCCAAGCTTGAGCTCGAGCGGGATTGGGGCCTGGAGCAGGTCCCCGTCGACTTCCTGGGGCCGGGCCCCTCGTCCAGCAAGGAAGTGTGACGGCGGGGCCCACGCCGGGCGCCACTTTTACCGCGCCGTTTCGGCACCGCCAGCACAGGGAACGCCTGCCGACCCGCCAACCTTTATCAGGAAGACCGGCTTGGTCCGGCCGCTTCAATGGCGACCCCGTCGAACGCTCCTTCCTACGCAGACCTTCTTAAGAAGGCCAAGCGGGAGCTTCCGGAACCCACCTCGAGCGGCGAGCGTTGGGAGATCCCCAAGGTCGAGCTCATGACGGAAGGCCGCACGACGGTCATCCGCAACATGGACTTCGTCCTCGAGAAGGTCCGACGCGACGAATCCCATCTCACCACGTTCTTGTTGCGTGAGATCGGCACCGCGGGTGGCTACGAGAACGGCCGCCTCACGTTCCAAGGGAACATCGCCCCGAAGATCATCCAGGAACGCTTGGAAGAATACTGCCGCACATACGTGATCTGCTCCGAATGCGGACGCCCCGACACGCACCTGACGAAGGACGAACGCACGACGGTCCTCAAGTGCGAAGCCTGCGGCGCCCACAAACCCATTGTCGCTCGACGAGCCCGGACCCCGCCCAAACCCGAACCCATGGTGAAGGAAGGCAAGGTCATCGACGTCCTCATCCAGGATGTCTCCCAACGCGGCGACGGCGTCGCCAAGATGGAGGGCTACACGATCTTCGTCCCCGGCGGCCGAAAAGGCGCCCAGGTGAAGGTCATGATCGAGAAGACCTCGGGCAACGTCGCGTTCGCCCGGATCCAACCTTAGAATCGCGTGGTAACCATGCTCGCAGAATGCAAACGCCATGGCTACTTCCGAGCGGAAGTATGCCCAGCCTGTGAAGAAAACGGCCGATTCATGATGAGTGACGAGGAGCTCGAGCGCATCGGTCGGATCATGGCCGGAGTGCTTCGGCACTTCCCGGACCGGTTCGGCGTCACCATGGACGGGCACGGCTGGGTCGACCTCAACCAGTTCGTCGGCGCGGTCCGCCAAGCCAAACCCCACTACCACTGGCTCCGACCCTACCACATCCAAGCCATCATCGAGACCGACCCGAAGGGACGCTACCAGATGGACGGCGGAATGATCCGCGCCACGTACGCCCACTCGGTCGAAGTCAACCTCGATGACCTGCCGGACGCCAACACGGACGAACTCTACTTCCCCTGCTCCGAGGAAGAACTCGACATCCTTCTTGAAGGCGGCTTGAACCCGACCGACCGAAAAAAGATCCACCTCTCAGGCACGCTGGAGAAAGCGATCGGCGCTGGACGCGTCAAGATCGAGAACCCGATCATCCTCGCGATCGATGCGGGAGCCGCCACGAAGGACGGCATCAAGATCAAACGCGCAGCCAAGACGGTGTACATCGCCGACGTGATCCCCGCGAAATACCTCAAGAAGCTCGAAGGCGTCAACGTCGCCGCCATCGTGCCCGAGGGAGAGGACTAACGTTGCGCTCCTCGTCGCTCCTCATCGTCGGCCTCATCGCGTTGCTTCTCATTCCCACCGTGTTCGCGTCCCACAACATGGGACACCGCTACCTCGTCTACGGCCGCGTCCTCGACTCCGCCGGAATGCCCGTGCAGAACCAAGAAGTCGAGATCCGCCTACTCAAAGGCGGCACCTACATGTCGTCGCTCGTCACCCGGACCGATTGTTTGGGCGACTTCGACTCGTGGCGCTCGATCCGCGAAGGACCCCCGGGCGCTGCGCAGCATGGCGACGGTGAGATCGAAGGACCCTTCCCCGTGCCCGGCCAGCAAGGCACCAACTACTACAACTTCCACTTCCACGACGAGTTCCTCTCGAGCCAGAACAAGTTCGAGTTCCGCATGCTCAACGAGACCTGGGAAGGCGGCTTCAACTCCGCGACCCGCCAAACGAGCAGCTTCCACCAACTCACCAAGACCGCCGCCTCCGCGTGCGGCGGCTACGACCAGTTCAACAACACGTTCGAAGTGCGCGTCTTCATCTCCCACGTTCGCGAGATGACGAGCTCCGGCGAACCGACGGCGCCTCCACGAACGATCACAGTCAGCTACGAAGGCGCCGAACAAACCGGCAATGCAGACTTCGTGAGCACCTACGTCGCAAAGTTCCAGAACATCAGCGTCGAGGAAGGAAAAAAGGTCCGGATCACCGGCACCACCCTCGGCGACAAGACCGAAACGATCTCGGCGGAAGAAGCCAAGTTCCGACGACTCGACAGCGTCAACGCCATCAGCGGCAGCGGCGGCAGCGCTTTGGGCGGCCTCAAGATCTTCGGCATCATCGTCCTCATCGGCGCCGTCCTCGTCGGCGGCTACTACGGCGCCCAGAAGTACAAGGGGAAGCGCGAAGAGCAGCGACTCATGCAAGGGTCCACCCGTCGACGCTTCCGAAAAGAACGCGGCGGCCCCGGCGGCGAGAGCTGAGCACGCGGTCCGGAAATCGTCAAATAGGCTTCGGCGGCTCGCGCCGAACCTTGAGGTGACGCGCGTTGAAGATTGACATTGGAGCCGACGGGAAGATCCTGGGAACGAAACGCGTCAGCGCGAACGGGCAAATCTCCGGCTTCACGGAATATGCGGGCGCAGAACTGCTCGTCATTTTGCCCGGCGGAAGCGTCCCGATTGTCCGACGCGACGCGAAAGATTTCCTCGAGGACGTCGAAAAACTCATCGAGGCGCGGATGCAGCTCGCGTTCCAGGAATACAAGAGCCTCCGGCGGCGTTTTTCCTCCCCGCGACAGGCCGCCAAACAGTTCGTGGAATCCCTTCCGACGCCGGACATCAAAGGCATCGTGAAGCGCGCCGACGCGTGGCTCCGGGAGCAGGCGGAGGACGTTTCGGAGAAAGTCCACGAACGCCTTCGAAAGAAAGACCCGCCCGCAGAGAAAAAGTGAGGATCCCGTCGATGCCGGTCGAATCGAAGCTGCGACAACGTGTCGTCGGCCACGAACAAGACATGGTCGACCTCTTGTCGAACCTGATCCGCATCCCCGCCCTCGGGCCGAAGAACGGCGGCAACGGCGAGATGGAGAAGGCGAAGTGGCTCGCCGCGTTCTGTGAGACGAAAGGGTTTCAGGTCGAATGGTTCAACGCTCCGTGCCCCGACGTCCCGGACGGCGTCCGACCGAACCTCCTCGTGCGCATCAAAGGCAAATCCTCGGCGCGTCGGCTCTGGATCATGAGCCACATCGACGTCGTGCCGCCCGGCAACGAAGCCGATTGGAAGACGCCGCCCTACGAACCGGTGCTGAAGGACGGAAAACTGTACGGTCGCGGCAGCGAAGACGACCAACAATCGCTCGCCGCGGCGTTCTGGGCCGTCATGAGCCTCCTGGAGTCCGATCGGAAGCCCACGTTCGACACCCACCTCCTCTTCGTCGCGGACGAAGAGACCGGCAGCGAGTTCGGCATCCAATGGATGCTCAAAAAGCACAGATCCCTCTTCGGAAAGAACGACCTCATCCTCGTCCCCGACGGAGGCGATCCGAAGGGCGAATACGTCGAGGTCGCCGAGAAAACGTTGCTCTGGCTCAAGTTCACCGTGCACGGCAAGCAAGCCCACGGCTCCATGCCGTACCTCGGCAACAATTCCACCCGCGGCGTCGCCAAACTCACACTGCTCCTCGACGACGCGCTTCACAAGAAGTTCCCGGCCAAGGACAAACTGTTCATGCCGCCCGAGTCCACGTTCGAGCCGACGAAACGCGAAGCCAACGTCCCGAACGTCAACACGCTTCCCGGCAAGGACGTGTTCTACTTCGACTGCCGGATCCTTCCCAAGTACGATCCCGACGCGCCTCTTCGCGTCGTGCGCGACGTGGTAAAAAAATTCGAACGACAGACCAAACTCAAGGTCACCATCGACGTCGTGCAACACGACAAAGCGGCCCCGCCCACCCCGACGGACGCCGAGATCGTCGAACGATTGAAACTCGCACTCACCGAGACCCGCAAAGGCTTGAAGCCGAAAGTCTGGGGCGTCGGCGGCGGCACCGTCGCCGCGATCTTCCGACGACACGGCTACCATGCCGCCGTGTGGTCCACGTACGACGAGCTTGCGCACCAACCCAACGAGTATTGCGTCGTCAAGAACATGGTCGCGGACGCACTCGTGTACGCGCACATCATGACGCAGCCCCAATCCCTCGGACGCGGCCGCGGCGGGAAGCGATGAAGCGCGTCGTGGAACTCGTCGGCCCGCGGGGCCAAAACGTCACCCTCATCGGCGGCATCCTCGGACTCGCCGCGGACGAACCGCTTGCCCGGAACGCGTTCATGGACGCCAAACCCGAGGAGATCCTGCTCGGGGTGCCGTTCGAGGACCTCGATGCCATCCGCGCAACGGCGGGGAAGGAAGCGACGAGCGAGTTCGAAAGCGGCGACCTCGACGACGACTACGTCCGACGGTTGAAGACGTTCGGCGACGTCCGCACGCCGCCGCCCGACCTGTACGCCCTGTTCCACTTGGCGGAAGAGAAAAAACTGCCCGTGCGCGCCATCGACCTCGCCGACGAAGCCTACACGGACGCGTACACCAAGAACATCGGCATCTTCGAAGTCCTCCGAAGCAACCGCAACCAGCGCAAACTCCCCAACGTGGAGATCCAAGCGTCGACGGCGGAGGAGTTCGCCGTGCGTTGGGACGAAGCCATCTACCCGTCGAAAGGCCTCCAGAAACTCCAAGCGTTGCGCGAAGAAGAAATGGTCGACTGCATCGAGAAGACCGTCCCCCGTCGCATCCTCGCGCTCGTGCCCTTGCCGCGCTTGAATGGCGTCGTGGGTCGGCTCCAACGCGCAGGATGGAAGCCCTCGTCTTCGAGCGCGTACCAGGCCTGACCCAATCGTGCCACCGTTTCGGCTTCCCGAAGCGACCTTCCTTAAGGGAGCGAATCCGCAGTCAACTCGCGATGCGGCCGACAGTTGTAACTACAATTAGTCGCAATCAGAATTGATGTCCGAGCGCGTGGCCGAGTCCAAGGTCACCAAAGCCCGAACGGTCTCCATTCCCGCCTTCGTGCGCAAGGCGTTCAACGTCCAGCCAGGCGACGTCATCGTGTGGCGAATCCGGGAAGGAAAAGCCGAGCTTGAGTTTCGCAAGGCCAAGGGCCGCGCCTTCGATGGTTTCGTGCCTTTTGACTTCGGCTTCAAGACCAATGGCACCAAAGACCACGACGTGGTCTACTAGCGGCCCGGAAACCTTCATCAACGACCCGAGGCTGACGCGGCCTTGTGCACGAGATCTGGGTCGAAAAGTACCGACCCCAGACCCTCGACGAGATCGTCGGACACGCCGAGATCATCGAACGATTGAAGGCGTACGCCGGCACCGGTAACATGCCGCACCTCATGTTCGCAGGCCCCGCTGGCACCGGGAAGACCACGTCCGCGCTCGCCTTGGCACGAACCCTCTACAAGGAAGCGTGGGCGTACAATTTCTCGGAGCTCAACGCGTCCGATGAGCGCGGCATCGGCGTCGTCCGCGGCAAGATCAAGGACTTCGCCCGCACCAAACCCATGGGCGACGCTGCGTTCAAGATCATTTTCCTCGACGAAGCCGACGCATTGACCAACGACGCCCAGTCCGCGTTGCGTCGCACGATGGAAAAATATGCCCAGACGTGCCGCTTCATCCTCTCCTGCAACTATTCGTCCAAGATCATCGAGCCGATCCAAAGCCGCTGCGCCTTGTTCCGGTTCCGTCCGTTGAAGCCTGAGGACATCAAGTCCCTCGTGCGTCGCATCGCGAAGGAAGAGAAACTCGAGATCACGCCCGACGGCATCGAAGCGATCATCTACGTCGCCCGCGGCGACCTTCGAAAAGCCATCAACACGTTGCAGGTCGCCGCCACGACGCACAAGACCATCAACGAGGACTCCGTCTACGAGACGACCGCCACTGCGCACCCCGATGAGATCCGCGGACTCGTCGAGACGGCGTTGAAAGGCGACTTCATCGCCGCGCGCACGGTCCTCGACAACCTCCTCATCACGTACGGCATGAGCGGCGAAGACGTCGTGCGCCAAGTCCACCGTTCCATCTTCGACCTCACGCTTTCCGACCGCGTCAAGGTCCGTCTCATCGACCGGGTCGGCGAAGCCGAGTTCCGGCTCGTCGAAGGCAGCAACGAACGCGTGCAGATCGAAGCGCTGCTTGCGCACTTCGTGCTCGTCGGCTCCGAGATGAAGGCCGCGCCGAAAGCGACCCTCTGACGGTGTCGTCCAATTTTCCCCACACTCAAACCTTATGAGGCAGAAGCATCGAAGTGTTCGACCCGACCACCGACACCATCGAGACGCTGCCGGCCTCGGCCAACCGCGACCTCCCCATGTACCCGCGGCTCTACGTCGTGCCCTCCGGTCCCCTCAAGGGACGCGTGTTCTTCCAACCCGGCGGATGCCTCTGGTGCCCCGGCGGAACCGAAGACGGCGAAGCCATGTGGAACTACGCGGCCTCCTTCGACCCCGCGACCAACGAATGGGAACAACACGACCTCACCGTCCTCGGCGTCCGCAACGCCCCCGTCAGCGTACTCCTCGCGCTCCGCCCGCCCGCCTACGAAGCCAAGATCCTCACAGCGACAGGCACGCTCAACCGCATGGGCCTCGCGACCCCGCTCACGGAGATCACCGACCTCTCCGTCGATCCGCCCACGCACACGTTGAGCGACCCGATGACCGACGCCCGCTGGTTCGCCAACCACGTCCTCCTGCCCGACGGCAACGTTGTGGTCGTGGGAGGCGCACGCCAGGACGGCGTCCTTCTGATGGGCAGCGATTCGAACGACGTGGCTCCCGTACGAAGCACCGAACTCTTCTCGCCCGAGACCGGCCTCTGGTCGACGCTCGCTCCGATGTCCGTCCCGCGCGTCTACCACTCCACCGCGCTCCTTCTTCCCGATGGCCGCGTCTGGGTCGCGGGCTCGGTACCGGGCGTCGTCTCGAACCCGGTCGCTCCAGGCCAGCACGAGACCGCCATCGAGATCTTCGAACCACCCTACCTGTTCCGCGGCGACCGGCCCGTCATCGAATCCGCCCCGCGCCACGTCGGCTGGGACGCGGAGATGACGATCCGCACGCCCGACGCGGCGGTCGTGACGCCCGTGCTCGTACGCACTGGGACCGTGACGCACGTGAACAACCCGGAACAGCGGCTCATCGAACTCGTCGTGAAGGAACGTGCGGACGGTGCGTTGGTCGCGATCAGCCCGCCGGACGCGGCCCTCGCGCCTCCCGGTTACTACATGCTGTTCCTGATGAAGGACACGAAGGATGGCCCCGTGCCGTCGGTCTCGACGATGGTCCACATCGCGTGAAACCGTTCAGCGGTCTCCCCGCAATGCACAAATAGCGGCACTTCCGCTCGAACGCGGTGCGTATGGGTCGGATCATGGCCTGGATCATTGCGGGACTCTGCTGCGTCCCGATCGTGGACGCGTCTGCACCCGAGAAGGCGACGGCTCCGGCCGTCCTGACCACGGACTTCCGGATTCCTTTCCGCAGCGACAACATCGACGTCTGGCTCCCGGTGCTACTCGCGACCCGCGACGTCGACGCGGCCGTCGATGCCGTCCAGGGTCGAACGGTCAACTATTACGACCTTCAGCCGCTGGGTGACGTGGACCGTGACGGGGCAGCAGATTTCCTCCTCGCGTCCCGAATCCACATTTTGGAAAACCGAACCGCCGACTTTTCCGCTAACCCCGACGTGTCAACGCTCGTCGCCACGTCCGGCGCAAATGGCGAACCCCTGTGGTCGCGGGGCCTGGCAGCGGACCAAGCCTGGTTCGGTCTCGGTGACATCGACGTCGACGGCGTCAACGACTTCGCCGTGAGCAGCTACAATTCGACCTTTAGCGGAACCGCGCTGTCGACGCCGGTTGCGGGCCAGTCCACGAGCCATCGCCCGTACCGCACCGAGTACGGGATCGTGAACGGTCGCACCGGGAACGTCATGTTCACGCGCGCCGCGACCGGCTACTTCAACCTCGAAGTCACGTACGCATCGGCACCATTGACGGTGATCAACCGCCTGAACCTCACCTCGACCGGGGAGGGCCCCATGGCATTGGCTCCTGGGCTTGCGGGCCTCGACTGGTCCCGCTACCAGAGCAATGTCTCAGTCGTCCTTGCCTTCGCCGGGGTCGCTTTCACCCAACTGTATGAGAGTGTGTTCACGCCGACGATCGAGCGCTTGGACGCCACGGGTGCAACGCGATGGGAGTTCACCCCTTCATCCGCGGACGGCGCCGTGACCGTGTCGTCCCGACAGGATGTGACGGGGGACGGGATCCCGGATTACGTCGTCGTGACGCGACCCGCCCAGACCGTGTACTCCTTGGCCGGCGCCGTGCCCGTGAGCACAAACCCGCGCCTCGGCCGGGTGACCACGTACGACGGGAAAACTGGATCCATGGCCTGGGCGTATGATGTTCCGGCGACCGATCACGATCCCACGAAGACGACTGTCCTCGCCGCAAGCGGAGGCCGCTCTGGCAACGTGGGAACCGTGCTCCTGACCCTCGTCGGCCCCGTGCTGGCGAAGCCGGACGAATTCGCCACCACGCTTCGTTTGCTCGACGGTGCGACCGGCCAGATCCAATCCTCCGCAACATTTCCCGGACGCTATGTGCTGGCCGCGGCCGCAGGGGACACCGATTCCGATGGTTCTGACGAGCTCGTCGTGGCCTCCATTCCCCGTTCGGCCCCCGTCGGCCTCGTCGTCGTGACGCCCACGCCTCCAGGAGGCGCAGAACTCTCGCTTCTGACCCACGACTTCACGGCCGTTTGGACGCTCAAGGATATACCGTTCCGTTCGCCCCTCCTCAGTCTCCAGCCCGATCTTGACGGAGACTCCGCCCCCGATTTGTTCACGACGAAGCTCGACGGCAACAACATCACGACGACGGCCCTGAGTTCCAAGGACGGCCGAACACTGTGGAACCACACCGCCGACCGGCGCGTCGAGAACCTCGGAGCCGTCCCGTCCATCGATGGACGATTCGGTTCCGAACTTGGGATCACAGAACTCGAGGTACCTCAGAACTTGCTGCCCGACGATGCGGGATCTCCGTTCGGCTCGGATTTCAATTACGCGGATTTCGGCGCACGCCTCTCCCTTCGACGAGGCAACGACAACGCCCTCCTCTGGTCCGCGGCGGTCCGAGAACCCTCCAAATCGGGCGAGACCCTCGTGTCGCCGTTCCCGCGACTGCAGATCGCGGGCGACATCAACCAGGATGGAGTGCCGGATCTGCTCTACACATTGCGCTCTCTGACGTCGATCCGCGTTACGTGCAGCGACACTTGCATCGTGCGGATCATCGGCGACGATGAACTGCTCGTCAACCTCGCCCTCGTCCTCAGCGGCGCGGACGGTTCCCTGTTGTATTCGTACCCCGGCCACCAAGGCGACCTGCGGGTTCAACGCGGTCCCATCCACATCGCTGCATCGCCCAAGGTCCGCGCGAACCAGGCCGAAGGGTCCGTCGATGGCGCCCCACTTGCATTTGCCGTGGTGGCCCTGGTCGCCGCGAGCGTGGTACTTACCCGTAAGCGGTAAGGGCGTCGGCTTTCAGGAACTCGCGCAGCACGCTCGTCGCGTACGCTCCTCGCGGCAACGAGAACCGCACCGTGGCGCGCGAACGTCCTGGGTGCAATTCGTCCAGCTCGACCTGCAGATTCCAGCCGGTCGGACGCAAGAGCACGGCGCGTCGGAGGCCTTTGGAGCTCCACTCCAAATGTTCCGGCACGATGAAGTCGCCGCGTCCGACGTTGGCATCGCGAAGCACGTCCTGCTCGATCTGGCCGGGTTTGCCGTCCGCGTACGCGACCTCCGTGCCTGGAAGCGGCGCCGTCACGACCGCGCGGCCGCGTTCGATCTCCTCGTTAACGCGCCCGATGTTCGTCGCGCGGACCGGGATCCATTCTTCTTTCATTTCGCCGTCCTCGAACGGTGCGATGAGGTCGCCTTCAACGGCTTGGTGAATGGGCAGGCCGGCTTCGAGGCGTCGGCATAGGATGCGGTTGAAGAGGTACGATTGGAACGCGGAAACGAAGAGGAGTTGCAGGTTCTTGGGCAACGCCATCAATGCGTAGATTGGGTCGTCGGGGTGCGTCACGAGGCGGTTGAGCATCGCGCGTTCGAACCCTTGGTCGGGTCCCGTGAGTTTGAGGACCGCCGCGAAGTCGTTCGCGTCGACGAGTGCTCGCCACGTGTCGGTCGCGCCGCCCGGAGGGCCGGGCGAGAGGTAGGCTTTGATGGCGCCGATGAAATCGCCTCGCAGGAGGCGTTCTCCGACGAGGTGCGTAGTGGCGCGGACGGCGCCGAACCGTTGCGGCCCGAACACGTTGGGGTATCCGCCTTTCTGTTCCGCTTCATCGCGGACGCGTTGGAACGCGGCGGCGACCGCGTCCTGGTCGGGGGGAAGGTCGCGGATCACAATGGTGAAGCGGTTTCCGGAGTGTTGCCCGAGGGCGGATTCGTCGTCGGTTCGGTAGAGTCGTTCGATCTGGACCCCGGGCATGTTTCCGAGGGCCCGCACGGATTCCAATGGTGCTTCGAACGTGAACACGCGGGTCGTGATGCCGCGTTTGTCTTTCGTGCCGCTGAAATTGATCTTCTTGCGGCTCACGCCCAGGTGTTCGCTCGCGTCGCGGACGAACCGGTTGGTCTCCCAGTTGGTGAGCCGCACGATGGCGCATGTGTAACGACCGTTCGGATCTTCGGGCGGTTCGCCGCCGACTTCGTCGACGATGAAGTCACTGATGCGGACCTTCAAGCGTCCGCCAAGAGGCGCTTCGCTCGTGTAG
>CAYOZB010000020.1:0-31488 GCA_964408365.1 uncultured Halobacteriales archaeon
GACCGTCGATGAATCGCAATAATGTTTCCGCCTGGCACAGGCACGACGAGACGATTTCCCCGCCAACTAAAAACTCGGTACCCAACGTCCCTCAAGAATTTGAGAACCTCCGGGTCGTTGTTCTCAATCAGCAATGTCGGATGACAGCGTTCGAGAGTCGAAGTCATGCCCCGTAGGACTTCAAGCTCGGCACCTTGAACGTCGATCTTTACAATGGCCGGGTCTAAGTTGAAGTCATCAAATGGCCGAAGGGGGACACTCATCTTGCCAATAGAAACGGAGCCTACCAGACGAGGATTGAACGATCGCAGGCGCTCGGCCAGGAACGAATGGCTAAGGGATCCTTCTTGGCTGAGGTCAATCTGATCGGATTCCGGCAAAAAGAACGTCGCTTCCCCTTTCGTTCGGGCCAAACCCTCCATCCGAAAGTCAAAATTTGGAACAAGCCGCCGGACAAACTCTAACTCCTGCTGCAAGGCAGGATTAATTTCAAAACTAAGGATTCGCATTTTCCGAAGGACATTTCGCAGAGATACGGCGGATTGGCCCGTATTAGCCCCGACATCGATGATGAGGCCGTGATCATTTCGCAACGGCCGGAATGCTCTGAAATCGTTCTCGTGAACGGTGAGCGTGAAGCGACGAACCACTAACTCCAGCCTTTTCACGAGACGATAGGATGTCGGGAAATTCCCGAGGAATCGTTTGATGCGATTTCGAGGCGTTTCGTCAAGGTTGACCACCTCGGCATTTCTTGGTTCCACGGCCGGACCTGGAAAGGCATCAGCCGCAAGAAGTAATCGGTACGGTTTCGTTCACCGTGGCCGGACATGAGAAACCCAATCAGCCCATTCCAGATAGGTTTTACAAGGAGCCTTCCGCGCGTGAAGGATTCCGGTTCTTCGTGGGATCGTCGCACGCCCGAAGTGCCACCCGGCAAACCTATTATCGGCATTTTGCTAGCGCGTGGCAAGCAGACGGGTCCCGGTCTCGGGTCTTCTTGCGTGTAGGGGGCAACGCCGTTTCTCGATGAATCCATTCCGGCGGACCCACGTGCCATGGCTGACACGGCGTCCACAGCACACGTGGAGCGCTTGGGCAATCCTCCCACGAACGTCGCGTCTAACGCTCTGTTCCGGCTGGTCGGGTCGATTGGAAGCCGAGCCATCATGCTCGTTACCGCCATCGTCGTGGCGCGCGGCTACGGTCCTACGAGTTTTGGGGCGTACGCGTTCGCATTTTCGTTTATCGCGCTGTTTCTACCTCTAGGGGACCTTGGCCTGACGCTCAGCCTCCTTCGAAAATACCAGGCGTTACCCGTCGAATCGAGACCCTTGCTGATCGGAAGAGTCCTTGTAACCCGGCTATTGCTCGGGGCCATTGCGATGATGCTTGCCCTTGGCGTTGCCGCTCTTTTCCGTTTCGAGCCGCAGATCCGGGAGTTCATTCTGATTGGCGTTCTGGTCGTTTTCGCGTCGACATCCGACATCTTTGCGGCCCAACTGCAAGCACATGACGCTCAGTCATGGGTCGCGGCTGGCGAAATCCTCGAACAACTGGTAATCGTCACGATGTCCATCACTGCGGTCCTGGCAGGCGGCCCGATGGCCGTGATCGTTGCTGCCGTCGTCATCGGCGCGTATGCACGGTTCGGTTTTCTCTTGATGCGTGCCACAAGGTTTGGACGACCTCGCTTTGGCGTCAAGTTTGGAGAGGCCGCAGCGGAGATCCGTGCATCTGGGCCACTTTTCGTAATGACCATGGCCATCGTTGTCTACTCCGAGATCGACATGGTCCTGGTTGGGCGATTGATGGATCCCGAGAGCCTCGGATTGTATTCTGCGGCGAAGCGAATTGCTAGGATCTGGGGGCTCGTACCCGGCGCGCTTGTTCTAGCGTTGTATCCCATCCTTCACCGCCTGCACTTACGGGGCGACGTAGAGCAGTTCCGCTCACTGACCGTCGCCTCGCAGCGCCTCGTGGCCTGGGTCATGTCGCCCATCGCGTTTGGCCTTGCAGCGTTGGCAGGTCCGGTGATGAGACTCATCTACGGCGAAACGTTCGCGGGCGGGAACCTTGCGTTTGCAACCCTCGTACTGGCGCAAGCGTTGCTGGCAGGGAAACTCGTAAACGACTACGTCCTCATGTCGACGTCTCGAGACTCCGTTCTGGTGCTGCTAAACGTGGGGCTTCTTGGCGTGGTGGTGGCGGGAAACCTAATCCTTGTCCCTCGCTTTGGAATCTTGATTCCCGGAATCGTCCTCGGGTTCGCCTACGTCCTCTACTTCATGGTGCAGGCGGCGTGGACGTCAGGCCGGCAGGCAATCTTCGGTTTTGCGGCCAGCCATTTCCGCCCAATTATCGCATCCGCCGCCATGGCGCTTGTGCTGTGGTATTTCGGCTTCCTTTCTTTGTGGATGCTCATCCCCCTCGGCGCAATATCCTACGCCATCTTTCTTGCATTGATGGGAGATTTGGTCCCGGCCCGCGTCCGGGCGACCTTGGCGACCATGCGCCTACTTCGAAGGTGAACGAAGCATGGCCGGTTTGACCTCGTCCCCAGGTTCCCGACGCAGGACAATTGTCTTCGTCGGCCTTGCAAACGAGACATTTCGAAAATTCCATCGGCGATGGGTCGAAAAGCTAATTGCCCGCGGCCATAGCGTAACGTGGATTGCAGAGGATTGGGGCGACCAAGCCGTGCTTCGAGAAGCCGGAATCCCGAGCATTGCCATCCCGGTCGCGCGTGACCTCGATCCCGTCAAGATGGTCCAATACTGGAGAACGCTGCGACGTCACCTTATGGTCCTAAAACCCGACGTTCTCGTTTCAGAGGGAACCCTGCCTGGTCTACTCGCCCGCCTGCCTTCACCCCTCATCCCGCGAATGGCGAACGTGCACGTCCTGCATTCCTTCCCTTGGCATGACCAATCAAACTTAGTTTCAAAAGCGGCCGGAATCATCGCCGAACTTCTCGCGCAAAAGCGCACCAGCGCCACGCTCATGATTAGCAAAGAAGACTTTGAGGAAGGTCTTCGGATCGGCATCCTGGATCAAGAAAGGGCCCGATACTTGCCGGTCGGTATCAACCCCGACTACTATGGTGGGGAACCCAGCGCGGTCGAAATTGAAACGGCGCGCGCGGCGCTCGGCCTTGGGGCCGGTGAGCGCGCAATGCTATTCGTTGGTCGCATCGTCCAATACAAGGGGCCTTTTGACGCCCTAAAAGCATTCGAAATGGTCGCCGCGCGTCATCAGGATCTGGTTCTCGTTCTGGTGGGACATCCAGACAGACGACCAAATGCATTGCGGGACGCGAAACGCCTCGAAGCCTTGATGCGCGCGAGCCAATTCAAGGATCGAATACGTCACGTGCCTTTTGTGGCGGACCTTCGCGCCGTGTATGCGACCGCCGCCGTCTTCGTGATGCCTTCTCTCTACGAAGGGTTGGGTCTCGTGTATCTGGAGGCGGGTTCTCAGGGCGTACCATGCATCGGCTACAATGTTCGCGGGGTCCGCGAGGCGATTTTCCCCGAACACAATGGTTTGCTGGTTCCCGCGGGCGACGTGAACGGAATCGCGCAGGCCGTCGAGCGCATCCTTGGAGACCCCAGCCTCCATGCAAGATTGTCAAAGAACGGCCGGCGCCAGTGGATGAAATTCTCCAATGAAACCTTTGCCAACGGCATGGTTGAAACGATTGAGCGCGTGGAGTAGCGGCGAATGTTTCGGTGAGATTCACCGGCCGGTGGCCAGGGCCGGACCGCGTAGTTTAAGGGAGTCTCGGAGCTCTTACGGTAGCCCGGCCCCCATTAGACGGCTTGGAATGGACGGATACCCGTATTCCGACAGATGCTCTTTTTCTTGGACTCATGAGTTCTGCATCCATATGCCTCCTCGCGGGCGCTAAGCTACTGTTATTTCCTTCACAATGGTTCGGACGCCGTCCAGACTTAGTTCCTGTTGGATTTGCGGCGGGGGCGTTCGTTTTCGGTTCTTTGGCCTTTTACAAGTACACGGTCGACGATGCCTACATTTCCCTTCGTTACGCTCGAAATCTGGCCGAAGGACATGGGCTTGTGTTCAGTACGGACGGCAGCGTACGCATCGAAGGCTATACCAATTTCTTATGGGTGGTTTTAGAATCGTTGGTTTTCTTGGTCGGGGTGTCCGACGCCGCTGCACCCCACGTGATGAAGGGAATCGGAATCGGCTTTGGCGTCGGGGTCGTCGTTCTAAGCTTCCTCCTCGCACGCCGCGTGGCCGGCCCCGGCGAGGGGTCTGCCGCCGCGCTTGCGGTGGCCGCGGTGCCATATTTTCAATTCTGGACGATTGGCGGGCTTGAGACGCCATTATTCACGTTCCTCGTCGTGGCCGCGTTACATCAGTGGGTGCGTGAAGAGGATTTTGCGCGCAGCCACCTGTTCTCCGGACTGCTGATCGGGCTCGCCGCGCTAACGCGGCCAGAGGGCGCTCTTATTGCGGCTTCTTTTCTCGGTTGCGGGGCCGTTCTGGTTGCCCTCCAATTTCGTCAGCCACGGTCTGCACTGCAACGACTTTTGCCGGCAGTCGCCGTCTTCGCCGCGATTCTTGGGAGTTTCCTCATGTGGAGGTACGCTTTCTATGGTGACCTTTTGCCCAACACGTACCATGCCAAGGTCGCCGGTCCAAACGGGGAAACCGTGCTTGCTCGCGTCGAGAACATGGGGTCATTGCTTGCCTACGTTATCCCCATCATGCCACTGGCCGTTATGGGCATCCCTGCCCGCCGGCCCCCAGAGGGGCGCGCCAAATTCCTCATTTGGGTGGTTTTCTTGACCCTTGTCGCCGGAAGTCTCACTCCCACGGTTGAATGGATGCCGGGTTTTCGTTACGAAGTTCCGTGGATCGCCCTGGTGATGATTCTCGGCGCGGTCGGCGTTGCCCGAATCGCATCGGATCCCAACCGCGTGCGCGAAAAGGCATTGGTTCAGCGAATAGGTGGTGCCCTGCTCATGGTGGTGTTACTGGTGCTGCTTCTCGTCCCGGCAGCGTCGTTGCAGCCAGAGTTACGATACGCCGACCGTCTGGAGCGAGCACACGTAGCTCTGGGCGGTTGGCTATTCCGTCATGCACCGCCAAACAGTTCGTACGCAAGCTGGGACATGGGAGCTGTCCCTTACTTTTCGCACATTCCGCGGGTTATTGACATTCATCCAGAAGGTTTGCTCGATGCCGATACTCCGCGCTACGGTTACGACCTTGACCGATTCTTGAATGTGCAACCGACTTTCATAGTGTTGAAAGCCCCGGATCCAAATCAAACAGAGGGCTATCATGGGATGCATGAAAAGCCAGCGTTCCGAGAAAATTATCATGAGCTCTTTGTTTTCATGTATACCACGGATTACGCGTTACATGTCTACCTCAGGAATGACGTCCGCATCCCGGTTGAGGCCCTCGAGGAGGGACATGAAATCGCGCGGCGCAGTCAGCAGGCAGCGGAAAACGACGGTCTCGCATAATGCAGAACACAGGGTCGGCGATTTAATCTCGAACGGACGGCTCAGGTCTGGAGCCTCACGGGCACGCCGGCATTCCGCACATGCGCTCGGGCCTGCATGGGGTTCTGATCCTGGAATGCAAAGAACGTGCCGGCCGACACGGCGTCGGCGCAGCCGTGCGTCAGGCCTTCCACGATGTGCATCGCGCGACCTACCCCTCCGGACGAGATGACGGGGATCGTCACGGCCTTTGCGACGCGGCGGGTCAGTTCCAGGTCGAGGCCGGAGCGACTGCCATCGCGGTCAATGGACGTTAAGAGGATCTCGCCCGCTCCAAGTCGTTCCCCGTCGCTTGCCCAGGTAGCCGGGTCGAGGCCCGTGTCCTTTGTGCCGCCATGCGTGAAGACGCGGTAGCGGCCATCCGCGGTAAGCCGATAGTCGATGCTCAGCACGACGGCTTGGGCGCCGAACGTCTCAGACGCCTCCGTCAGGAGGGCGGGCCGTTCGACGGCCCAGGAGTTGACGGCGACCTTGTCTGCGCCATTCCCGAGCATGTGCCGGAAATCTTGCAGGCTGCGGACACCGCCCCCAACCGTGAATGGCATGAAGACTTCTTTCGCGACCTCGCGCACGATCTCGACGGCGGCGAGTCGCGATTGCCGGGTGGCATCAAGATCGAGGAAAACGAGTTCGTCCGCTGCTTGCGCTTGGTAGATTTTTGCCTGCGCGACCGGATCGCCCACTTGGACCACGCGTCCGAACCCGACGGTGGTGACCAGGACCATCTGAACCCGGCCGCCAAGGGATACCTGCTTCATCTGAAGCTTGGGGATAAGCCGGCGCATGAACATGGCTAAGGCTCTCCGGTCCACTTCGCGAAGTTTTCAAGAAGCTTGAGCCCGTAGTCTTGGCTTTTCTCGGGATGGAACTGGGTCGCCGCGATGTTCCCGCGTTGGACCGCGGCCGTAACGGGTCCGCCGTATTCCGCAGTCGCTGCGACGGCGGACGGATCCGTGCATTTCATCTCATAGGAATGCACAAAATAGAACGCTGGTCGCTCCGGAAGTCCTTTGAAAAGGCTGGAACCTTTTCGATAGGAGATTTCGTTCCATCCGATCTGGGGCACTCGGAGGCTGGAATCGGACGGGCGTAGACGGACCACGTCGCCGGGGAACCAGCCCAAGCCTTCCCACTCGCCATGCTCAAAGCCACGCTCGGCCATCGCTTGCATCCCCAAACAGATTCCGAGGATCGGTTTTTTCTTTGACAAGACCTCTTCTTCGAGCGCCTCCACGAAGCCAAGTCGTCTTAGATTCTGGACGCAGTCGCGGAACGCACCGACCCCCGGCAAGATGATGCGATCGACGTTACGAAGATCCCGAGGGTCTTGGATGATTTTCGGCTCTTCGCCGACCATCTCGACGGCGTGGAAAACCGAAAGAAGGTTCCCCATCCCGTAGTCAACGATTCCGATCATTCGTTGTTGGCCTGACCCGTAGTGTTCGGAGACGTCGGCTGCTGAGTGGTCCGCCACCGCTCAAGTTGCTTCGTTGCCTCTTCTCGCGACAGGCCGCCCGCCCGGTTCCACTGGTCGAAGTCCGGCAACCGCTTGTCCATCTTCGCATTCGCCGGGTCGAATTTCCAAGGAGAGACCGCGTGGCTCGAGGCGATCTCGTTGAATTCTTCTTCGGTGAGTCCGACGAACTTGAGGAAGAGATCAAGGCTCGGCGGGCGTTTGCCCTCGTGATCTTCGACCATCTTCACGCCTTCTTCGCGATCGAGGCGTCCTTGGCGGATGTCGATGGACGCAAGGTGCGTCGAACGAGAATAGCCTCGTTTGACGTACTTGATCCAGTCCCTTGTCCCCTGCAGGTAGCACTCGATCTTTTCGTACGGATACTGCGGAGGCCGACCTTCCACTTGGTCGCCTTTCCAACCCAGTTCCTTCATCAAGATTTCCGACTGGCGCTTCGTGTCCCATGGGACGTACGAGCCGAGGCACAGGCTGCGGTACTTGAGTCGCCGCAGCTCACTCAAGGGCGGGTACATGAACGGCTTCAGATCGCGAGGATCGACTTCGCCTTGGAGGCGGACATACATGTCCTGCGCGGAGATCCCGAGGTTGACGAACCGGTTGAAACGTTTCTCGTCCACTTCTTCCGGCTGGTCGTAGCTGTAATACGCCGTGTACTCCGCCGAGGGCTCTCCCCACATGACAAGCGGGACGTTCTCCTTGATAGCGACCTGCATCGGGTACGCGAAGATGCCCGTGTGGCAGTGCCAACAGAAATCGCCCTTTTCCAGGAACGTCTGAAGCATCACCTTACGAACGACGTGCCAGTTGGGAGTAAAATCATGGACCGCGACGCCAAGTTCCCGCGTGACCTTCTCCGTGTTCTCCTTAACCGTCGGACGTAGGAAGCCGTGGTTGAACCGGACGACGAGGGGTTTGACTTTGTAGTGCTTAACCAGGTAGTAGAGCGTCCACGTGCTGTCTTTTCCGCCCGAGAACGGTACGATAACGTCGTAGGCGTACTTGCCGCGGTGTTCCTCGATCAGCTGGTCGAGCTCTTTCTTCTTCGCGTCCCAATCGACCTTTGTCTGTTTGTATTCGATGGCGCGGCAAATGTTGCAAACGCCTTTGTCATCAAAGACAAGGGTCTCGTGGGTCTCGGGCAACAAACAACGGTTGCACCGACGAAGCAGCTCGGGCATTGGAGAAGGGCGTCCCAACGACGATGGCGGGCGATGATTGATAAACTTGACCCCCTCGAAAACGCACGTGGTTACCGTCTGATGAATTCAAAGCCCGACGCTCTCTTTCGCGCGTTGCGCAAGGTCCCGTCGGGCGGCGAAGCAGGTCTCGCAGTGCGGATCCACAAGAAAAACATCGGCTCGTTGGTCCTTCGGGCAGACTCGGGTCCCTCCATCGGAACGGGCCACGTTGCACGTTGCCTGACCTTAGGCGAAGCGTGGATAGAACGCGGCGGAACCGCCCGGCTCATCGGGCGTGGCTTTTCCGCCACGGTAAGGCAGCGGGCAGCCAAGGCGGGCGTCAAGCTATCCCGCGTCCGATTGCAAGCGTCAATCACGCGTGGGCTTCGCCAAGCAATCGAGGATGCGAGCTGGGTCGTGCTCGATGGTTACCACTTCCCCGCGCGATTACGGGCGGAAATTCGCCGCGCCGCGTCGCGCATGCTCCTCATTGAAGACCGCGCCCAGGTCGGGACCCCAACCGCGGATCTGCTGCTCGACACGAATCTCGGTGCCCGACGCGCCGACTATCCGGGACAGCCGGATACCACTCGGTTCCTCTTGGGACCAAGTTATGCTTTGATCCGCAAAGAGTTCTTGCGCGCCTCCAAAGGGCGTTCCAGGCTAGGCAACGGCAGGCGCCTTCTCGTGACCATGGGTGGAGCCCCGAGTCCAGAAGTCCTGCGGTTCGCCCTGGATGTGGCCGCCTCGTTGCACAAGATCGACCACATCAGCGTCGTCGTGGGAAGTTCCCGCGCGCCACGATCCGCCCAGGCCCATCCGAGGAGCTGGCGCATGCTGAAGAACGTCCAAAACATGGCCCGCGTGATGGCGAAGCACGACCTGGCGCTCGCGGCACCGGGGACCACGTCTTGGGAGCTTTGTCGCATGGGCTTGCCTGGCGTGATGGTGGCAGTTGCAGAAAATCAATTTCAAATCGGATCCGCCCTGGCGAACGCCGGGATCTACGAGTACCTCGGACCGCTTCGGTCGGTCAAACCGGAAGTAGCCGCGCGGTCACTTGATGCCTTGGCGGCCGATCATGTCACGAAGGAACGCATGCGGACCGCCGGCCAACGACTTGTAGATGGAAAGGGCGCGAGCCGGGTCGTCGATGCAATGGTGGAGCGATTGCCTTGAAGGTCTTTTTGTTTGGAAACAACCGCGCAGCCGTCGAGGTGGCCCAAATCCTGCGTCGAGCAGGGGACGAGATCGTGGGGGTTGCGCTTCATCCTTCGGGTCGCCGAAAACATGGTCCGGAAATCCTCCGGGCCGCGGCGGTTCGAAGGGGTTGCGTTTTCCAGGCGGCTCGTCTGGACGGTCCTGCGACCTTGGAGCGGATTCGCAAACTGGGCGCGGCCGTGGGATTGAGTGCTTCGTTCGGGTACATCCTGCGTAGGCCGCTTCTCGAGCTCTTTCCAAAAGGGATCCTGAACCTCCATCCAGCCTTCCTTCCCTGGAACCGCGGCGCCTACCCCAACGTATGGTCGATCGTGGAACGCAAGCCCGCAGGCGTGACGCTTCACTTGTTGGACGAGGGCGTGGACACCGGCCCGATCGTAGCCCAAACCCGGGTCAATGTCCGGCCAACGGATACAGGCGAGTCCCTATATCGGCGCCTCGAGGATGAGTCCCTGCGCTTGTTCAAACAGGCTTGGCCGAAGTTCAAGCGTGGAGCACTCCGTCCCAGGCGACAAGACAACAAGACAGGCTCCCTACACCGCACCAAGGACGTCGCAACGATTGACCGGATCGACCTCGACCGGGCCTACCCCGCGCGCGAACTCATCGATATCTTGCGTGCGCGGACGTTCCCCCCCCATTCCGGTGCGTTCTTTGAAACGTCTGAAGGCAAACGCATCGGCATCCAAGTCACGCTGACGGAGCTTGACGCTACGCCTACTCGAACCGCGAGGTCAAAGCGTATTTAGCAAAACACGAGTGCGGGCACGAACCATGGCGACGATCACGATCGGCGGCCGCAAGATCGGCGACGAGCGGCCGGCCTACATCATCGCGGAACTGTCCGGCAACCACAATCAGGATCTTGATCGTGCGAAGCAGCTCGTTCGGGAGGCAAAGCGCGCTGGGGCGGACGCCATCAAACTTCAAACCTACACCGCGGACACACTAACCATCGACAGCGACCGGCCAGAGTTCCGGGTCGGCAAGGGCACGGTGTGGGAAGGCAAGACCCTCCACCGGCTCTACACCGAAGCGTTCACACCGTGGGAGTGGCACAAGGAACTCTTCGATCTAGCCTCGTCCCTGGGGCTGCAGAGCTTCTCGAGCGCCTTCGATGCGTCCTCGGTCGCGTTCCTATCCAAATTGAAAGTGCCGGCCTTCAAGGTCGCAAGCTTCGAGGTCGTGGATCTTGCCTTGATCCGACGCGTGGCCGCGACCGGCAAGCCCATGATCCTCAGCACGGGCATGGCGACGAAGCGTGAGATCGCGGAAGCGGTGCATGCTGCGCGTCAAGGGGGCGCGAAGCAGCTTGCGCTTCTCCGGTGCAACAGCGCATACCCTGCCTCCCCCGAAGAGATGGATCTCCGTACGATCGCGGACATGCGCAAGGAATGGGGAGTCCCCATCGGTCTGAGCGATCACACGCTGGGCGGCGCGGTGGCGGTCGCGGCCGTCGCACTCGGTGCGTGCATCTTGGAAAAACACGTGACCATCAGCCGCAAGGACCCGGGGCCCGACGCTGCCTTTTCGATGGAACCTGACGAGTTCCGCTCCATGGTCGAGGAGATCCGGTCGACGGAGAAGGCGCTTGGGCGCGTCCGCTATGGGCCGACCGCGCACGAGAAACCGAGCGCCGTGTTCCGTCGAAGTCTGTTCGTCGTCGAGGACGTCGAAAAGGGCGAGATGTTCACCCCGAAGAACGTGCGTTCCATTCGGCCGGGGTACGGGCTTCCTCCTAAGCACCTTGATGAGGTCCTCGGGCGGCGCGCCAGGAAAGACATCGACCGCGGTACTCCTTTGGCTTGGGCTCACGTTGGCGCGACGCGGCGAGCGCCCAAACGAAAAACTCGCTGAGCTACTCCCTAGATGAGCCGTTTGAAGCCCGTCATCGCGGTCTTCGTGGTCAGGTGGCGTGAAATGGAACCCTCTGCCATCCACTTGCCTAGTCGTCGGAAGCTGGAATCGACGACCTGTTCGTACTCCGAAAGGTGCTCGGCTCGGTGAGCGTACGTCGCGTAGAACGCTTTTGTACCCAGGATTTCGTTCTCCAGGCAGTGTTTTGTGAACAGGGTCTGTGCGACCAATGGTTCCTTGGTTTCGAAGGAGAAGTGAGCGAGCGGATCGATGCCGCCGACATGGATCGGCACGTGATGCCGGGCCGCGGCTTCCTGCCAGATGCGTTTGACGGCCCGACCCAGCCGCTGCAGGCGTTCGTGGACTTTCAAGCGGACAAACTTCTCGATGGTCTCGCGAGCGGCGACCGGCCCGATGCGGTCCGTCCAGTACGTGCTGCTGATGAACGAGTTTTGGGCTGCACTCATCACGTCGGCCTTCCCGATGACTGCCGCCATCGGGTAGCCGTTGCTCATGCCCTTTGCAAAGACGGCGATGTCGGGTCGCAGTCCTGAGGCAAGGTGGGCGCCACCGGGCGCGATGCGGAAGCCGGCGGTGATCTCATCCACGATGATGGGGATTCCCAACGACTTGGCGCTGCGGTGAATGGCCGCCAGGAAAACTCGTGACGGCGGATCGTTGCGGATCGGCTCGAGGACGATGGCGGCTAGTTTCTTCCCTTGGGAGGCGACGATATGCTCAAGTTCGTCGGTCTGGTTGTAGGCAAACGGCAGCGCGGTTCCTCGGAGGGCGCGTGGTACGCCCGCCGGTGCCAAACCCGGCAAAAGGTGTCCGTCCAGCGCCTTGCGTTGTCCGAGATTTGCAGCGAGGTACCAGTCGTGCCAGCCGTGATAGCCGCAGAACGCGACGACATCCTTGCCGGTCGATGCGCGCGCAATGCGGACCGCGATGGCCATGGCTTCGCCCCCCGTCCGCGCGAATCGGACGTTCTTCGCCCAAGGATGGAGCTTGCAAAGCAACTCGGCCACTTCGACCTCTTCGGGCGCGTTGAGCGTCGACATGTTGCCGTCGCGGATGACGCGAAGCACCGCCTTGTCGACAGTCGCGTCGGCGTACCCGAGCACGCAGGATCCGATTCCGCTGTAACTCATGTCAAGGTACTTGCGGCCTTCAAGGTCCCAGATGTGCGCCCCTTTGGCCCGAGAGAAGTACGCGGGCCAATAGTCCGGCAAGAACATCTCCGGACGCTTGGAAAGAAGCTGCGTCCCGCCCGGAATGATTCGCTTGGCTTCGTCGTAGAGTCGCGGTCCGCGGCCGCGTTTGAGCTTTCGGGTCATGGTTTCTGGTCCGTGAGCAGCGACTTGTGGTAGCCTTCGTTCCGCTGATGAGATCGGTTGAGGTCCGCGATCCTCGGGTTTTTGCCAAGGAAATCCAGCAACGCCTGGAAGGTCGGGCGCCGGTGGAACGCTTTCATGACCTGTCGGGCGAAATCGAGGTCGGCGGGTTCATCGACCGTCCAACGCAGCGCGGACACGTCTTCCACGTGTTTGATCGAGAGCGTCCGGAACCCGGTCGTTCCTTTCCTAATGTAGGTGCTGACGTGTTCACGGTCGGAGGGCAAGGTGGCTTCCTTGTGGCTTCGCGCGAGGGCCGCGAAGGTGAAGACCTCTGTGTCCGTGCCGTCGGGGAAGGTCGGTTCGAGCACGTTCGAGGCGTAGTCGCAGGCTTGCGACAGAAAGGCGTCGACGACGTCGTCGATGATCTCACCCATCAGCAATGGGTTGTCGGCGGTCAATCGCACGACTGCGTCCGCGCCCTCCAGGCGTGCGGCCTGGAAATACCGGTCCAGGACGTCGTTCTCGCTTCCGCGGAAACACGCGACGCCCACCTGGCGGCAATACGCCTCGATGGCGTCGTCATCTCGATTTGTCGTCGTCGCGACCACAAACCGCCGCACCAGTTTTGAGGTGCGTGCGCCTTCGATCACGTGAGCAAGCATCGGCTTTCCCATAAGGTCCGCTAGGACCTTGCCGGGAAGCCTGGACGAGCCCATGCGGGCCTGGATGATGCCGACGACGTGCATCGAACGACGGTCAATGTTTTTCGCCGCAAGGGCGATGCGCAGGGTCCGGGTCGCTTCTTCAATCGGGTTCGGAGCTTGTCGGCGCTCCTTCACGGCGTTGAGAAATTCGCGGATTTCCGCGACGTACATGTCATCCGGCGTGGAGCCCGTTGGTTCAGAAACGGTTTCAGATACTGTTCCGGTTGGGCCGTAGAGCGTCGCGGTTCTTCGCGTGAAATCCCATTGGGCCGCGCCTTGTGAGCCAACGATCTCAATGTGGCGGGAATAGTTCCGTTGGACGAAATCGAGGTGGACGCTCCCAACAGCCCCGTTATCGTGGTCGAGCAAGATTTCCGCGCTGCCATCGACATCAAGACCGATGGCGGTCGCTTTCCTAACGCTGGCTCCCGTCATGCGCGCGGGCCCCACCATCCACAAGGCAAGGTCGAGCTCATGGATGCAGTCCAGGATCGCCCCACCCGCAGGGCCTGCACTGTAACTTTTCCTGTAATCCTGATTCGGTCGCCAAGAGGGCAGGTACGAACCAGTGTGGAATCGCGCGGAAACGACCTCACCGAGTTTCCCGTCCGACAGCCATTTGTGGATCGTGGCAGGGCCGAAGTGGAACCGCATGTTGCAGCCGACCATCGAGATCAGGCGGCGGCCGCGCACTTCGCGACGCAGGTCGGCAAGATGGTCGAGCGCGTGGCTGAGTGGCTTCTCGATGAAGAGGTGGGAACTCCGTCGTGCGGCCTCCATCGCGATTCGCACGTGCGAATCCGTCGGGCTGCAGACCAGGACCGCCTCCGGCTGGAATGCCCAGATGTCGGACAGGTTGCCCGCGGCACGATAACCATATGGCTTTGCGGCGTGCTCGGCAGCAGCGATATCCGAGTCGTAGGCGAGGACATCGCGTTCGCCGACGTAGGCGAGGTTTCGTAGATGCCGCGACCCGATTGAGCCGCAACCGATCACGGCGATGCGCAAACTAAGGCCCCCGCGGCGCGCAGACCTTGGTGAACGCGTTGCAGACATCCTTGACGTCCATGTCGGTCATTGCGGGGAACATTGGCAGTGACAAGATCCGGCCAAACGCTTGTTCCGCCTGCGGCGCATGTCCAGCAGCCCAGGTCTTTGCGTAGTAAGAGTGAAGGTAGACGGGTCGGTAGTGGACGTTGACCCCGATGCCCTCCGCGCGCAATGCTCGAAAGACTTCGTCACGGTCCTTGCCGATCCGCTCCACGTTAAGGCGAACCACGTAGAGGTGAAACGCGTGTCCAGCGCCGGCCTGAATTCGCAGGGGTCGAGCGATTTCGCCACCAGCAAAAAAAGAATCGTAGGCGCTCGCGATCTCCCGCCGCCGCTTGACGCTTCCATCCAGTCTTTTTAGTTGGCTCGATCCTAAGGCGCATTGAAGATCGGAAAGTCGGTAATTGTTCCCCAGAATCGTCTGATCATAGAGGAAAGAACTGGCTTTTTCTCGTTGGCGGAAATCGGACGCTATGCCGTGATTGCGGAATGTGCGCAACCGGGTGGCCCATTCCTCCTTGTCTGTGGTGACCATCCCACCTTCACCCGTCGCGATGTGCTTAACGGGATGGAAGGAGAATGCGCTTAGATCCGCCAATGTCCCAACGGACTTGCCTTGCCAGGCCCCGCCCAAGGAATGGCAGGCGTCCGCGATAAGAGCGACGCGGTTCGCCCGGGCGAATTCGCGCAATACCGACCAATCGCAAGGTTGGCCGCCAAAGTCGACACCGATGAGTGCCTTGGTCCTCGCGGTCAAGACTTTTTTCGCCAATTGGGCAGTGATGAGCAGGGTCTCCGGATCTACATCTGCGAACACTGGTTTCGCTCCCAGGTACGCGGCGGCGTTGGCCGTCGCCGCAAACGTGAGCGCGGGCACAATGACCTCATCGCCGGGGCCGACGCCGACGGCAGACAATGCGCAGTGAAGCGCCGCGGTCCCGGTCGAGACCGCCACCGCGAACTTAGAGCCGACCTTCTTGGCAAAGTCCAATTCGAACGCTTCGACGGCCGGCCCAGTTGTGAGCCAGTCGGACCGGAGGACCTTCACGACGGCGTCGACGTCCTCGTCGGTGATCGTCTGGCGGCCATAGGGTAGCATGCGCGTGCGCACCGGCGCTCCGCCATCGATCGCTAACTTACGATCCATCGGTTTCCGTTCCTAGGCGCGCAAGGTCCTTCGCGCTAAGGACCTCAGGGTTTTGGTCCGACGCATACTGGAAGCCCTCGGCCAAGGCCGTTCCCGCAGGTTTCTCGAATGCCCAGTATGGTTCCGAAGGCAGGATGATGTACCGGTCCTTTAGCTCCAAGGCGTTTCGCGATTCGTCGACGGAGATGAGCACCTCGTGGATCTTTTCTCCCGGTCGGATCCCGATGTACTTGATCTTGGCTCCGGGCGCCATCGCCTTCGCGAGGTTCGCCACCGACATGCTCGGGATCTTGGGGATGAAGATCTCGCCTCCAGTCATTGTGTCGAGACACGACAGCACGAACTTGACACCATCTTCGAGGGTGATCCAGAACCTCGTCATGCGAGCGTCCGTCACCGTCAGCACGCCCGTCTTTCGCTGCTCTTCGAAGAGCGGGATGACGCTTCCCCGACTTCCGACTACGTTCCCATAGCGGGAGCATGCAAAACGCGTGCCGGATTTGCCCGAGTAAGAATTGGCTTGCACGAACAGTTTTTCGGCCACCAACTTTGTGGCACCGTACAAGTTGACAGGGTTGACAGCCTTGTCCGTGCTCAACGCAAGGACCTTGGCGACTCCGGCGTCGATCGCCGCATTGATGATGTTCTCGGCCCCGGTGACATTGGTCCGCAAGGCCTCGATCGGGTTGTATTCGCAGGCGGGCACCTGCTTCATGGCGGCCGCATGGACAACGGTCTCGACACCCCTCATCGCGCGCCGGAGGCGCTCGCCATCGCGCACGTCCCCAATGAAGAACCGCATCGCCGGAAACTTTTCGGGTGGGTAGAGCTTGGCCATTTCGGACTGCTTGAGTTCGTCGCGGGAATACACGATGAGCCTACGCGGGCGGATGTTCTTCAGGGCGTAGTCGACGAACGCGTGACCGAAGGAGCCGGTTCCGCCCGTGATGAGAATGCTAGAGCCTTCTTTCATTGGTGCCCAGGCCACAACGACTCCCGTTCAAAACAATTTTCTAGCGTGACGGGGCGCCAGATCACATCGACAACACGTAGAGCGCGACGACCAAAGAGGCGACGATGGCCTCGCCGACCCAGACACGGGCCACCAAGCCAAATTCCGTCGGCGCCCAGATGCGCATGACCACGTGCGTGAGGCTCCGGATTGGTCCTTCGTACCGGAGTCGGCCATCTTCGATACTGGAAGCGAATGATTGCACCTTGAAGTGCGCTTTGGCCTTCAGCAAGAATTCGATGAGGTGCGGGATGAATAGCAAGGCCGCCCAAAACTCCACCTTCGATAGAATCGCTGAGACCGCGAGGGTGCAACCGACGAGCAGGGTCATCGTATCGCCAGGGAAAACTTTGGCCGGTGGGATGTTGAAGAAGAGAAAGCCGCCAAGAGCCCCGATGAGAGGCGCGAGCAAGGCAAGGCCAGTGATGTTGCCGCTCAGGATGGCCAATGTGCCAATTGCGCAGGCCATGATGATGCCAATCCCTGCGCCGAGACCATTGAACCCTTCAAGCATGTTGAATGCGTTGCTCGCGAATGCGATCCCGAGTGGCACAAAGATCGCTGCGTACACGATCCCGAACCCGATCTCTCCCAGGAACGGAAACGTCACCGAAACGCTCGGCACGAAGAGCGCCAGCGGGACGGCGAACGCGAGCGGAATGAACGCCTTAAACCGCTGTCTAAGGTCAACAAGGTCGTCAAGGATGCCCGTCATGCAGGCGCCCGTGCAGACAACGAGACCGGCCAGGATGAGGTTCTGTTCGGCTTGGGCGATCAGGCTGAAGCCGAGGACGAAGAAGACTCCGACATTGAACGCCAGAAATACCGCGATCCCTCCCATTTCGGCGATCTCGGGGTTGTTGGGCTTGTGGCGATCCCGACCCACGATTCCGGATGCTCGTAACTTCCGGATGCTCCATGGCGTGACCAGGAGCGCCGCCAACAACGAAACGCCGACGCCTAGGGCGAGCGCTTGTCGGAAGCGCAGCCCGATCTCAAGGTACTCGGCGAGCGTCATCGCGGAGGTCGCCAGCAAAGCGTCGCGTTTATACCATTCGTAGCGACTTGGGTGCAGAACACGAGGAAAGCTTTTGGCACAATCCACGACCACATCCTCATCCGAGAGCACCAGCACACATCGGGTCCTCATTGCGATCCCGTCGTTCAACGAAGAGCTCGCCATCGCGGGCGTGGTGCTTCGCGCACGGAAGCACGGTGATGTGCTGGTTATCGATGATGGGTCGACCGATCGGACCGCCGAGAATGCACGCCTTGCCGGGGCGACGATCCTTTCCCACGATGGGAATCAAGGAAAAGGCGTCGGCATCCGGACCGCGTTGCGGTTCGCGGCCGTGAATGGGTTTGATTTCATTGTCCTCATGGACGGGGACGGTCAGCATGATCCTGACGAAATCCCGAACCTGCTTGAGCCCCTTCGACGCCTCAACGGACCGGTGGACGTGGTGCTCGGGGACCGCACCGGGCGCGCTCCCACCATGCCTACGTATCGACGTGCCGGGAAGGCGATCCTCGACAAGGCGACGTCCATCGCGGCAGGCGGGCCGGCCGTGGATAGCCAGTGCGGATACCGTGCTTTGACGCGGCGAGGCGCCGAGATTCTTGGTCGACAGCTGACCGGGCCCGGGTTTGAGGTGGAAAGCGAGATGCTGATGGTCATCCAGCGGGAGGGACTGGCATACGAGAATGTGCCCGTCACGATCCGATACGACGGAATCGACGGAAGCACACAGCATCCGATCCCGCACGCGGCGCGCGTGCTAGATCGTTTGTTCGTGTTCCTCGCACTCCGGCGGCCCCTGCTGACGCTCGGCTTGCCTGGCGTCGTTTCCGTCGTCTTTGGTGCGTATTGGGGGATTCGGATGCTCCAGGCATATCAGAACGACCGGGTGTTCGTCGAAAGCTACGGCCTTGCCGCAGCGACCTTTGTCCTGCTCGGATTGATTCTCGTCGCAACGTCGCTCATGCTCAACGTCATCATCATCCTCCAGCCGCGACTCCGGGCGATCCGCCATTGAAGGCGGCCGCGACCATTCCGTCCCGCCACTCTCAAGTAACTGGCCCACTCTCGTCAGCAGCGACGATGAAGGGCATTCTGCTTGCAGGGGGGACCGGGACACGCCTGCTACCGATGACGCGGGTCATCAGCAAGCATCTCTTGCCGGTCTACGACAAACCGATGGTGCATTACCCGCTTAGCACCCTTATGCTGACCGGCATCCGGGACATACTCGTGATCACAATGCCGGCTGACCTTCCCCAGTACCGCTCGCTCCTTGGGGACGGAAAACCTCTCGGACTCCGGATCCAATACGCGGCGCAACCGGAGGCGGGCGGAATCGCCCAGGCGCTCGTCATCGCGCGGGAGTTCATCGGAACGGAGCCCGTCGCCCTCATTCTTGGAGACAATCTGTTCTACGGCCAAGGCCTTTCCGGCATGTTGCAGCAAGCCGTCCAACAGCATGCGGGCGCGACCATCTTCGGGATCGTGGTGAAGGACCCACGCCCGTACGGCGTCGCGGTCCTCGACGGTCAGGGGACTCTTGTCGACCTAGAAGAGAAACCCATGAACCCAAAGTCGAACCTGGCGGTTCCCGGCCTCTACTTCTATGGACCCGAAGCCGTCGATGTGGCAGCGAAGATGACCCCTTCCGCGCGGGGCGAACTTGAGATCACCGACCTCAACCGGCACTTCCTCAAGAAAGGAAAACTCAGGTTCGCAAAGCTGGGCCGCGGTGCCGCATGGTTTGATGCAGGGACACCGCAGGCGTTGCTCGAGGCATCGAATTTTATTGCAACCATCGAGAATCGTCAAGGGCTCAAGATCGCCTGCCTCGAGGAGGTCGCGTATCGCATGGGATTCATCGACGCAGGGCAGTTGCGGCGACTTGCGAACGAGGCAAAGAACGAGGATCTGAAGTCGTACCTGCTCGAGGTGCTCGAGACTGCCGGTCCCGCGCGCTGAGTCGGACTTTTGCCATGGTCCTCGCCACTCCCTGCCAGAAACCGTTTGCCACCATCGTGGTCGTCACCCACAATTCGGCGAACTGGATCGACGATTGCATGACGGCATTGCTCGCCCAGGATCTCGCCGAACCCTACGAGGTCCTTGTCATCGATCACGAGAGCCGCGATTCCACGCTGTCCATCCTTCAAAAGAAATACACGCGCGTCCGGGTGGTCGAGCAATCCAACAAGGGGTTCGGTGCCGGAGCAAACCGCGGCGCTAAGGAAGCGCGCGGCGAACTCCTGGCCTTCGCGAACCCCGATACTAAGGCAGATCGCTCGTGGCTTCGTGAACTGCTCGCGCCACTCGGCCCGGGTCGGATCACGACGTCGCAAATCGTCCTAAAAACGGATCCGGGACACCTCAACACCCTTGGTCATGACCTCCATTTTGCTGGATTCGGCTTCACGCGCGGTCATGGACGCGAGACCTCGCCTGATGGACGGCCAACCAGCGTCCCAGGGCTTTCGGGCGCGGCGTTCGCCATCCGGGCCGAGGACTTCCGCGCGCTTGGCGGCTTCGACGAGGACTTTTTCTTATACCTCGAAGACACGGAACTTTCGTGGCGGGCCCGGGAGCGTGGATTCAAGATCCTGCTGGCGCCCTCGTCGCGGATCGCGCACGATTACAAACTGGTCTTCAGCCCCCGCAAACTCTACTACCTTGAACGGAACCGACGGCTGCTTCTCCGGAAGCATTACTCGCGCACTCGTCGAATCTGGCTTGCGCCCAGCCTCGTCCTGGCGCGGTTCGTCGTCTGGCTCTGGGCGCTTCGCTTGGGAAAGGACGGCCGAAAGAGCCTTCGCGATGCAAAACGTGATGCGCGCGCAACTGCGACCGATGTCGACGGCCCGCGAAGCAGCGCATGCTTCACCCGACGGACGATCCCGTTTCAAGAGATCCGGTCGTCCCCCGTCATTCGACTGCTCGGGGGGATGGTGAATGTGTTTTTTTTGTTGAACACCTTGGGTCGCCGACGTTGCAGGCCAAGGGGGGCGTCATGAAGCCATTTCGAGTCCTCGAAGTCTCGGCGCGGTTTCCGCCGTATCGGAGCGGCACCGGCAAAGTGGCGTACCACAACGCGGCCGAGCTCGCGCGTCTCGGTCACCAAGTCTTCATAGCGTCTCTTGACAACCATGGCGGGACGCTTCCGCCGGGGGCTGCGTGGGCGCCGGTCCAGGCGACGAGCCGCATCGGCAACGCCGGGCGCATGAAAGGCCTCGACCGCTGTCCCCCCGTCGACATCGTCCACCTTCACCTTCCGTTCATCGGCGGCGGGAGCCAGGTTGCGGCTTTTGCGAAGAAACGAAAGGTTCCGCTTGTCGTGACTTACCACCAGGACCTCGCGGGCGAAGGCTGGCGTGGTTTCCTGCTCGGATTTCACTTGTCGGGTCCCACGGCAAGGGTACTGCGACAAGCGGACAGATGCATCGTACCCACGCTCGATTACGCCAAACGTTCTCGGCTTTCAGCGCTTTTCTCTGGGGGCGGGGTGATTGAAATCCCAAACGGGGTGGACGCGGAACACTTTTCTCCTGCACATTCGGCCTCAAGGGGGCCACCGGGAAACCGGCCGCATCTTCTCTTCGTTGGAGCATTGGATCGAGCGCACGATTTCAAGGGGCTTCCCATCCTGTTCGACGCCTTGACCCGCTCAACGGCTAGCCCTGGGCTTGTGATCGTCGGAGACGGAAATCTTCGCGCCGCCTACGAAAAACAAGCCCGTGGCCTTTCGGACCGCGTGACGTTCGTTGGCAGCGTCAGCGAAGAAGCCCTTCCAGAATTCTATCGATCAGCGGCGGCAACGGTGCTTCCGTCTACCGGCCCGGGCGAGATCTTCGGCCTCGTTCTGGTCGAGTCGATGGCGTGCGCGACGCCTGTGATCGCGTCCGATTTACCGGGGGTCCGGACGGTTGTCAAACATCGCGAGACGGGTCTCTTGGTCCCGCCGGGCGACGCGCAGGCCTTGGGCCTCGCGATCGACGAAATCTTAGGTTCTCGAGAACGTCGAAAATGGGGCCAGAACGGACGCAGGCGGACGTTGGAGGGATACGACTGGACCCGAATCGGGGCGAAGCTCGCGCGGGTTCTTGGTGACGCGGTGGACGCAACTTCAAAGCCAAAGGGTTAACGAACACCGTGCCCTGCCTCCTCCATAATGCGCCAAGGGATGGGAAGCTGGGACCTTCTCATGGCAGCGGCGCTGACGGTCTTGACGGCGCTCCTTGTCGCGACCGGGATCGGCGGACCGCTCCGGTTCGCGCTCGGGGTCCTTTTCGTCGTCATTGTTCCCGGATACGTTTGCGTCGCGGCACTGCACCCGGCTCTCGCGAAGGAAACCTCGCAAAACGATGAGGATTCAAATTTTCCATCGAGGCTTGGATGGGTCGACCGGATTCTCCTGTCGATCGGTTTGAGCTTCGCCCTTGCGCTCATCAGCACGTATGCGGTCTCGGCCATCATCGGAGAGATCCGATTTTCCGCAGCCTTCGCCGGATTGGCTGCATCGACGTTGACCCTGCTCGTCGTCGCAGCAACGCGTCGTCGCCGTCTTCCGTCGGAAGAACGAGAGCGCTTTGGAACCGTGTGGGCGCCGGGACTAGGTCACAGGCCCAAATGGGCTACGGTTGGGGTTGTTGGGTTCGTTGCGCTTTTCCTTGCCGCTTGGTCGCTAACGGCGTTCGAGTTCGGAAACGTACCCAAGCTGACGGAATTCGCGGTCTTCGACCAAGACGGGCAACACTTTGATGCGTCCGATGTCGTCCCTCCGGGTTCCAACCAATCACTCGTCCTTTTGCTAGCAAACCATGAGAGAGCCACGCGGTCGTACCAGGTGACAGTTGCGTTCGAGCGCACAAATAATTCGCTCGGGGAGGGTCAACGCCTCGCGGTTGAAACGTTGCGCGATGGGGAATCGCGCGAAGTTCCGGTCTCGTTCCTCGTGGAATCATCGGCCGTGGCCGCCCACCTTCAATTGTTCCTCGAAGGGTCCGCGGCGCCACACCGGTCTCTAACGATCCGGTACGGGCCCGGCTAGAACATGTCCACGTAATACGCAACGTCGCCGTTGTCGTAGGTTCGCGAGTAGTTGTCCGTATCCGGCCACGGTACCTCAAGTCGGGCGGCATGATCGCGAGCGAGCCCGGAATCGAAGAACGTGGTCGCCGGGTCGCTAAAATGGATCCATGCGAAGTTCGGCGGATCAGCGACGATCGCAAATGCGGTGCCCAGCCTGTTTTTCCAACCTGGATCGTCCCCCGCGATCCAGAACGGCTCGGCTTGAGGACGTGATGAGAGCCATTCCAAAGCGAGCCCCTCCTCGGCTGAGTAAAATCGCCAGTGCTGATTGATGGCCGGCTCGCTGGTGGCTTTTAGCGGCGCGGCGACGGCCAACCATGCAATCAGGCAAACGGCGCCGACCGCGACCGGACGCCGCCAGGTCGACCTTGAGACGCCCTGGAACGCCATCGCCGCAAGGAAGGCGAAGCCCATTGCGGTGAAGGCAAACATTCGGAGGGGGTAAGTGAAATGGAGGATTCCAAGGACGATGGAGCCGAATAGAATCGCGGCAAGCCAAAGACCGAGGCCCGTCGTGCCCGACCAAAGTACGACGTCGGAATCCGATCCGCCCGTCCGCCCGAAAATCCGCTTTGCCAAGAAAACCCAGCCCACGAGCGCAGCGACAGGAACGATGGGATTCCAGAGCGCAAACAGCGCATAGCGGATCGGTGAACCCCACGCGGTTTGCATGTACCCCCAAAGTGTGTCGGCCTTTGCGGGCCGGCCGCCCGCGGACCCCGCAGTGTCTTCCTCGCCGGTCGCCGTTAGGAGTTTTCCGGTCTGCTCAAGAAGGATGCCCAGCGGCCGGTCGGGGGCGGTCGAGAAGCCCTCATTAACGAAGAAAAGGGCCGCCACGAGCACAAGGGCCGGAGCGACAAGCCACGCCGACACGGACCGGCGATCCGGTCGCCGCCGGATAGCGAACCGCACCGTCATGAGCAGCAAGGGGGCGATGAAGATGGAGCCGGCGATTAGTGCTCGCTTGAAGTTGAGGATCGACGCGTGTGCAAAAAACAAACTGACGAGCAGCACCCACGGGAAGACATCTGCGCGCCGCGCCTTCATCAAAGGGATTAGGGCCGCAAGGACGAAGAGGACTGCAGCCTGGGTGAAGGCGCCGTGGGACCCACGCGATGTCTCGAAAAGGATCTCTGGGGAGGCTGCGACCAGGAAGACGGCGAGGGCTTGCAGCGTTGGGTCTGAAGTCAGCCGACGCGCGAGAAAGAGGGCCGCGCAGACGAGTACCAAGCCGATCATCGGATGGACGACTTGTTGGAAATGCGCGGTCGAGACTCCGAGGACCTGGGCTGTGAAGCCTGCATACATGGGGTAGCCGGTGGCGCTCGTGTAGAGCGTAGTGGGCGGCGGGACCTGCCCATCTTGCCAAAGCAGGTCGGTGATGACGCGAAGGTCGGCCGTGTCCGAATCGACCCATCGACCGCCAAAACGGGCGGCGAAGTAGAGGTGCGTCAATGCGGCGTAGGCCATAGCCAACCATGGAAGCAGGGGTTTCCAGCGTGCGGCCGTGGGCACGCCGTCGCGCACGCGCTACGTCCTGAAAGCTTGTTCGAACCACTCGTTAGGGGCGCGTCGACGACCATTGGCGGGCGAACGCTTCGAGACTTGCATCCAGCGTCGCGATCTTGATTCCGGCCTTCTCGGATGCACGGGTCGCCAACCCGCCATCTTTAGGCCGGGGCGCTCGGCCAGGTGCCAGCGCTGCCGGAAATTGGGCGGTCACGAGCGGTTTTTGAAGGATTTCCAACCGCGAGAGGAGTTTGGTGCCGAATTCTGCCGGCGTGCTGAGGTCCTTTGATGAGCAATGGTAAACGCCACTTAGCACGCCAGTGAGAATCCGACGAACGGCATCGGCCGCGTCGTCGATGAACGTGGGAGTGAAGCGTTGGTCGTCGTACAACGGGTACAAGGTTCCATTCCGGTAGCCCTCGATGATCCGTCGGGCGTGATCCGTCTTTACGCGGAAAGCAGCCCGGTACGGGTAGGAAATCCGCAGGATTGCATTGCGATTGGAACGAAGCACTTCTCGCTCCGCTAGGACTTTGGTCCAGCCATACCAGGACGTGTCGGTCGGCCTCGTTGCCGTCGCGCTCTCCTCGGTAAAAAGCCCGGCCTTGGAGACCGGAAACACGAAATCCGTCGAGACCAAGACCAGCGGCACCTTCCGCCGGGCCGCAAGCGTCGCGAGTGCCGCCGTGCCTCCCACATTTACGCGGTAGGCCAATCCGTCCGGGCCCTCGCTTCTCTCTTTCTCGACGCCGTCTACGTCGGTCTTCGCCGCCGTGTGGAGGATCGCCTCGAAGGATCCTAGACGCTGGTGCCATGATTCGACGTCAGGCGATGAGAGATCGAGTTTCGCGCGCGAGGCCCACTGGAGATCAAGCGGCGGCGCTGCGAGTTCAGCAACCCGGCTACCGACAAGCCCGGTAGCCCCCGTCAGCATGACGCGCATCGTCACGCCTTCTTTCGAACGCGTGTACTTTTGTTGTCCTTTGCCGAACCCGTAGGTCCCCACCACGCTGGGTTCCGGCTGTACCAGTCGATCGTCGCGGCGAGCGCGTCATTAAACGGCAGCGTCGGCCGCCATCCGAGTTCGGTCCGGATCTTTGTTGAGTCGAGCGCGTATTTTCGGTCATGGCCCGGCCGGTCCGCGACGAACTCGAACGCTTCGCGACCGCGATTGAAATGGTGGGCGATGCGCGCGGCAAGTTCCAGGTTCGTGATTGGATTGTCTCCTCCCACGCAGTAGGTCTCGCCCGATTTGCCCTTGGTCAGGACGGCCTCGATTGCGCGGCAGTAATCGTCGACGTGCAGCCAGTCGCGGATGTTCTGGCCGTTGCCATAGATCGGCAGCGTTTCCCCACGAATTTGGCGAGTGATGAATCGGGCGACTGCTTTCTCCGGGTGTTGACGAGGACCAAAGTTGTTGGTCCCGTTGGTGATTGAGACGGGTAGGCCGTAGGTGCGGCCCCACGCCCGGACGAGATGGTCGGCGGCAGCCTTGGTCGCTGCGTAGGGCGAGCTCGGGTTGTAAGGACTTGTCTCCCTGAACTTTTCCTCCGATTTAAGGGGGAGATCTCCGAAGACCTCGTCCGTTGATACATGGTGAAATCGCTTGACGTCGGTCTTTCGGGCAGCATCCAGGAGTATGGCGGTTCCGGTTACGTTTGTTCGAAGGAAGGCGGATGCGTCCTCGATCGACCGGTCGACGTGGCTTTCCGCTGCAAAGTGGACCACCGTGTGGCAGCCTTTCATTGCCTTCGCGACGATTTTTGGGTCAGCG
This sequence comes from uncultured Halobacteriales archaeon, assembly GCA_964408365.1. Taxonomy (GTDB): domain Archaea; phylum Thermoplasmatota; class E2; order JACPAO01; family JACPAO01; genus JACPAO01. The sequence continues at coordinate 25,913 of CAYOZB010000020.1, forward strand.
ATGTCCCCCTTCACAAACTTGTAATTGGTTTTTTGCGAAAGGGCAGCCACGTTTGCAAGATTGCCCGAGTACGTTAGGGCATCGAGGTTCACAAGCTCGTCGGCCGGATGGGTGCGTGCCCAATGGTGCAGGAAATTCGAACCGATGAAGCCGCAGCCGCCGGTTCCAAGTAGTTTCATTCATGCCTCCCGCGCACGAGTTCTGTGTCTTTCAGAAGCGGCGCGTTGCGGTCCTTCGCTGACACGGTCTTGATGATTGAAGGCCACGAGATGCCGAGGTCAGGGTCATCCCACCGGACTGCCCGCTCATGGCTGGCGTTGTACTCTGCGGTGACCTTATACTGAATTTCGGTCTCATCGACCAGGGTCGCCAGACCATGCGCGAACCGGGGCGGAACCCAAACACATTTTTGATTCTCGGCCGAGAGTTCTAGAGCAGCCCATTTGCCGAAACTCTTCGAAGTGGCGCGGAGATCCACCATCACGTCGTAGGCTGCTCCCCTGGTGCATCGGACCAGTTTTCCTTGTTCGTGGGGTGGCGCTTGGTAGTGTAGTCCGCGCAGCGTTCCTTTTTTTTTGGAATAGGTGTGATTGTCTTGTACGAACGGCAGCAGAATTCCGTTCTCACGGAATTCCGACTGTTTGAACGTCTCAGTAAACCATCCTCGATCGTCCTTCAGCAGGACGGGCTCGATGAGGCAGGCGTCGTCGAAGGGTCGTATCTTGGAGAAGCGGAAGGGCACGTTCGACCGAGGCCGCGACTACTTTTTGGCTTAAGCGGCTTTCCGCCTGTCTTTAGCTCGGGGCGGTGAATCCTTCAAGCTTAAGCGGACCCCGCGGCTGTGGCGGCTGCAGAGCACTTGGATGGTTCAGCTGCAATACTTCGTCCGGGAATTTTCCCATTCCCTTCGCGCACGGTATTGGCGTCAAGAGGATGGAAAGCTCGCCTTGGGCGTGGACCGTGTTTTGCTCTTGTTTGGCATCTTGCTATTTGCGAGCGGCATCGTCGCCACCGTTGCGGCCGCGGCTGGACTTTTCCGCATCGTAGCGCCCCTTGTGTTCCTGGTCTGGGTTAGTTGTATTGGCGCGATCGGGTTCGAAGTCGCGCGGCGGAACGTAAAGTGGAATGGCGACGGAGCGGATCTGATCGGTTTGTGCTTGGCCTTTCTCGTTGCCATCATGACTGCCGTGTTCCATCACGTGTTCTTTCAGGGCCAGTTTGACACGGCGTTCTACAACAGCGACGCTTACCTGATCGCGACGACTGGAGGCCGAGACCTTCATGGTGGTCCGGAAGATTCGTTGTTGCCTGGCTTCACGTCCGTCGGTGAGAACACGGTTCGAGCTGACGTCATGTTCGGCTATTCTTCGTTGGCCGCGTACTTCGTTTTGCTCGGGGGCTACTGGGCGGGGCCTCTCGTAAATGTGCCGTTGTCCTTTCTCACCGCGCTCTCACTGTACGTGGTCGGACGACGGCTAAGTTCTCCGGTTGGTGCACTGGTCGGTGTCGCGTTCTACGAATTGTCGTTCGTCACCCTCTGGTTGTCTCGTTGGACCATGACGGAGAACGCCTCGACCGCCGTGTTCTGGTTCTCAGCCGTGATTGTGCTCAAACTGTGGCACCACTGGGAAGCGAGCCTCCTTGGGCCGCTTGCCATTGCCTTGGCCTTTGGCGCGCTTGCGCGCCCCGAGGGAATTTTTGTGGCAGGTTTTGCGGTTCTCGTTCTTGTTGCCAACCAATGGAAGATTCTTTTCGCATGGGTCCGCAAGTTTTCCGTAACTCAACCACAGAAGCGTCGCCGGATCGTCGCGTTCTCAGTTTTGGCGGCGGTTGGCGTTGTTCTCGCCGTTTTGTTACCGAATCTTCCTGCCGAATATCTGAAGGCGAACTGGCAGAACGCCCGACACGTCCTGACAGGGCGAGTCATTGCGGACGCCCCGGACGTACCCACGACGGGCCCCAGCCCCAATTGGGGGGATTACGCGCTTCGCTACCAGTGGGACTCCTCCGTCGCGTACGGCTTCCATTGGCTGCTCCTAGCGGGGCTGCTTGGTTTTGCCCTAGGGATTCTTCGTCGTCGTCCCGTCTTAATCATTGCCTCCGCGGCCCTTCCCTATCTTGCCTTCGTCCTGATGCCTCCGGTCACGCCATTTCACCCGTGGTTCATGCGACGCCTGTGGATCGCCTTCATCCCACTGGTTTTCCTATTGGGTGGAGGGACTCTTGGGGCCGCCTTGGAAAAAGGCATCGCGGCGCTTCCGAAACCTGCCCACAGGGTGAAAGGCCTCGGGGGAACCAGTCGGGTCGTCGCCGGTGTGGTTGCTTTGAGTATCCTTCTTTTGCTTGCGGATCAGGGGCAGCCTTTCGTGTTCGGACGGGAGTACGACGCTTCTCCGGAAACGACTGCGTGGTTGGCTGAGAAAATTCCCGTCGGAGGCTGTCTGCTGGCGGATCAGGACGTCGTCGGGTACGGGATTCCTCTGCGGTTCGTCGAGGAACGCCGGGTCATCCCGTACTTTAATGCCCTAGAGCAGTCATTCATGCAGTCGTTTGCCGTCGCCGATGCCGGCTCGCCTTGTTTTCTCTTGACGTTCAAGACCGCGTTGCCCGTTTTGGCGCTAGAAGTGGACGAAAACGGCTCCGCGGCGGCCTATGAAAAACAAATCTCCTTGTCCACGGCGCCTCGCGAAAATCTTCGGCCCTATCTGCAATCCCCGCCGTTGGAACAGGGCTACGCCCCGCTTGGCGACTACCTTCGTCGGCAGGTGCCGCCCCAAGAACTGCTTGATCTTCGCATTCATCTTTCCTTGATCGAGGCTAGAAATCCAATCGTTTTACTGAAAGGGGCCGAGGCAAATTCGTCTGATTGGGAACGACGCGACGATGGGCTACACTCCATTGCGGCCAATGCCACCATGCGAATTCCCCTAACTTCGTTCAGCGACCTGGCAAGGAACGTCACGGGACTGACCGTTGTCGTGGTTCAGAACGCCATGGATGCTCAGTTGGGCGTCTGGATCGGCGGCGAGTTTCGACTTCCGGATTCTAGCCAAGGGTCCGACGATGGGAATCTAACCCTCCATCGTTTCCGCTTGGCCCCGCGTGTGGGGGTCGATACGATCGGTTTCCCAAAAGATACTGCCCTCCGCGGCGTGATGGTCGCGTGAGCGCAGGCCTGATCCCACGTGTTTTCCTGAGTTGGCGCGTACTTCGTTGGTAGCCGATAGACCCCCCGTCTACAATGGTATTTTTTTTGCAATTCCCTCCTGTTGGACTGCTGACGAAGGGGTCCAGCGTCCAGAAAGATAGGCTTATGAGGAACCCCGAATTACACCGCCTTCGTTGGCCTAAGGCAGGTGTCGAAAGATGACCTGCCCGGACTTCGACGCGGTGCGTCGAGGACTGGCCCGTGCTGGAGAGAGGGATCCGGTGGCGGAACGTTCCGTCCCGTCAAGTCGCTCTGTTCAGGACGGCTGGCTACGAAAACCCAAGAAGGAGGGAAAAAACAGAATGAACAACAAGACAGGAATCCTCGCGGGAGTCCTCGGGCTTGCATTCGTTGCGACGATTTTCGCTGCAACGGTCCACGCCCAGACGCTGTCGTTTGGGTCCCAAGTGAAGGCAGGCGACCCTGACTTCATCCAGACCCTTATTGCACCCCCCGGAGGCGCTTTGCTACACGTCGCCTTTGGAACAACGACAGACTTTACGGATGACGGCTACTACCTGCACCTTGCAGCGTCGGGCACGTCGGTCGTCACGCATGACGTCCGCCTCGTGACCTACGGCGGCAAGGCAGCCGGAACCCTTGTCGTGGACAGCGACGTCCAGGAAAAGGCCACCGGTGGCGCGTCCAGCGCTGTCAACGTCGTCACCGCCGATGTGAACAACAACGGCCGGTATGACGAAGGTGACTGTGTCTGGCTCCGCTCCAATGGCGGCGCAAACACTATCGTTGCCCCAGCAGCCGGAGGAGACACGGTCGTGGGCACTGCCGACGACATCTTTACGATCCGGCTCGCGGCATGCAAGGACAAGGCGGCGGGAACACTCGTTCTCGCCGGCGACCAAGACCTGCAGGCCTACGGAACCAGCGGCGCCACCGACCGTGGAGCCCTCTACACGAGCTCCAGCAGCGCTCGGCTCGGATTCTTCGACGCTGACTTGAACAACGTGTTCACGACGGGCGACAACCTCTACATGTCCCCGATCACCGCGCTCACGAACGCGGCTACCGTGGTTCCGCAGAACGCCGTCCGGCTCGTAAGCACCGCCGGGGCGTTCGGTTCGATCGTGAAGTTCGGCGACGCCGACTTCCGCCCAACGTTGATCACCTCCGGTGCTAGCGGCACCCTGATGCGGGTCAACTTCGGCGACAGTTCGAACTTCCAGGACGACACCTACTACCTCGACATGACGACGGCCGGCGCCCAGGTCTCCACGTTTGACCTGCGCATCACCCCCTTCGGGTCGATGGCGGCAGGAACGTTGGTTGCTGACAGCGACATCAGCGAACGCAACAGTGGCACTGCAATGTCGGCCACATCGTTCCGGTTCGCTGACTTGAACAACAACAACCGTTACGACAACGCCGACTGCGCGTACGCCGTGGCAAACCCTGACGCCGGAGCCGGCCTTGAACTGCCCACGGGCACCTTCACCAACGCCGACGACTTCAGCGTTCGGTTGACGACCTGCCTCGGAAAGGCGGCCGGCACGATCGTACTCGGCGGCGACGGCGACTTCACCAGCTACGGAACAACCGCTGGTGTGATCACGAATGGCGTCATCGCGTACTTCGATGCCGACCAGACCTCGGCCGTATCGCCCGGCGACCGCGTCTACCTGACCGGTGCAGCCCTCGGAACGCCGCCCCTGGTCCCGTTGTACTCCGTTCGCCTACTCGGCGAAACGTTCGGCGGCCAGGTCCAGTTTGGCGCAAACGACTTTGTGCCAACGCTTTCCGCCCGCGTGACCCGATCGGTCCTCCGAATCAGCTTCGGCGACCCGACCACGGTCCAGGACGATGGCGTGTACCTCAACTCCGACGGCAGCGGTACGACGGTACAGACGTACGACGTCCGCCTCGTGCCCTACGGCGGAAAGGCCGCAGGAACCTTGGTTTTGGACACGGATGCGCAAGAGCGAAACGCCGGCGTCGCAGACACCGGCCGCGTCGCGTACGTTGACCTTAACAGCAACGGACGATACGACCTAGGAGACTACGTCTACTGGGTTGTCGGCGGGTCCGGAAGCAACCTCGTGGCAAGCACCGGCACGGGCGCGTACTCGGTCCGATTGACCGCGGCGGGCTCCTTCCAGCCGGGAACGTTCGTCGCCCAGGGCGACTCCGACCTCGTGAACTACGGCGCCAACGCACCGAGCATCAACGGCGGTACCACGACGACCGCGTTCTTCGACTCGGACCTGTCCAACGGGTTCACCCCTGGCGACCGCTTGTACCTGACGCCTGCCGGAACGGCCGGCCTTGGCAGCCTCGTACCGCTCTACTCCGTCCGCGTCGCGGGCGAAGTCAGCAGCACCCCGAGCCCGCCAGGCGCGCCCCCTGGAGCACC
>CAYOZB010000021.1:0-30231 GCA_964408365.1 uncultured Halobacteriales archaeon
AGAGGATCAGGGCGGGCAGGTCGAAACGCTCGATGAGCGTGAATCCCCCGATCCACGCGCCGATGACGAGGGGCAGCAGTAGGGCGGCCAAGACGAGGCCGAGGAACGGCATCAAGAGGAGTTCGGGGTCAACGCGCATGACACGCCATGCAGCCTTGTACGCTTCCCAAGACGCGCCCACATTTCCACCCTGACGCCGACGCCCTACTTGACATGGGACGACAAAACGCTACTTATCCATGGCGGCGGCGGAGCACGACCACAAGACTCGCAAGTCCCGCAAGAAGATACAAACCCGCGCTCGACGGAATCGGAGACCCGGGAATGTCTTGGGGGCCCGTAGCCGGGGGTGTGGCGGAGCCGGTGTGGGCCAGGATGCGGTACGCGCCCAATCCCCCTGGGGCGCCGGCGTAGTGCGCGGCGCCGGTGGACTCGATGGGTGAGGCTGCGTTCGTGCTTTGGTTCGTGGCGCCCAACGGTGGCGGCGTCGGGCTGGCAGAGGACGGACCGGTGCTAGTCGTGGGGCTTGGTGTGGGGGAAACGGGCGTGATTCCCGGCACATAGTACGTGGGCGTCACCGTGCGCCCGTACCAACCCCCCTGAGTTCTCGAGCCGCAACAATCCGGGTCCACGAGCGTCATGTTTAGCCATGTCGTTGGCCCGGCGGCGTCGGCGCTGGCCATGCTCCACGCGTGGCCTTTGGCGAGGGCCGCCAAGGTGTACCGGCCAGGCCTCACGGTGAACCGGTAGGACCCGTCGGAGTCGGTGGCGGCTTGGCCCCATTCGTACGTGTCTTCGTTGCGGACCTGCACCGTGGCCCCCGCGACGCCCGTGGACGAGTCGACGATCCATCCTTGCAGCGTCGACTCGCCCAACGGCCACGTTTGGGTCTGGGATAGGCGGATCGTGTAGTCGGCCGAGGTCCGAAGAGCAAGTGTCTGATGATCGGCGTAATAGGTGCGCCCGTAGAGGTTTCGTGTCGAATTGTCGTACGGCTGGAGAGACATCCGAACGGCGCCGGGCGAGACCAGGAACGTGAAATGCCCTTGGTCGTCGGTCTGGAGTCCGTTGCTGGATTGGCCACGGGGCTCGTTGCGGACATCTACCCATATTCCGCCAAGCGGTCGTCCCGTGTCCTCGTCGAGGACGGTGCCGGTGACCTTGAAGCGGTCGTCTTCAACCTGGTCGAGGCGCGCCTCCAGCTCCCACGTTTGGCCCGGCAAGATCTCCAAGACGTGGCGCAGCGGGGTGCCGCCGCCCTCGGCGGCTAGTTCGTACATGCCTGGCTGAAGTTTTCCACCCGAGTAGGACCCCGTGTTGAACATCGTGAAGCCGGTGCTGCCGTAAGTTTCGCCATAGGTGAAGCGGCCATCCTCGGATTCTTCTGGCTGTGGTAGGCATGTTTCATGGGTGCAGGGCGCGGTTCGCGTGAGAGTGATGGTCCCCTCCGGGACGGCCCGCAACCGCACGGTCGCGGACCCTGAGAACACGGGGATGTCGACCGGCTGGTCGCCGGTGAGCGTGACGTTGAAGCGGGTGTCCCGCAGGTCGACGCGGCTGGCCAGCGCGGTGAGTTCGCCGGCGGGGAGTTCGAGGAAGTAGCGGCCGTCGGCGCGAGACGCCGTTTCATGGTAATCCGAGCCAGAACCGGCGACGACGCGCACCCAGGCCAGCGGGCCTCCGGTTCGGCCATCGTAGGTTCGACCCCAGAGGAGGCTGCTCGGGGAATCTGGTTTTCGTGTCTGCGGCCACACAACGACATCGAGTCGAACCGTTGCATCGCCATCGGGGACGTTGATGTCGTAGAGTTGAGTCGTGCAGCAATCCGTATTGATGCGGACCTTTGCGAGGCCTGGGCTTATGTTGTCGGTGTGGAAGTGCCCCTGGCCATCGGCGACCGTTTGGTGTGATTGGCCTTGTGCATCGGTGATTCGGATTCCGGCTCCGCCAACGGGAGCTCCCGTTTCGCCTCTGACCGTTCCGTCGACCGATCCGATGGATTGTTGCGCGGCGACGGGCGTCAGAACGAGAAGCAGAACAACCAGCGATATCCACGCGCCGACCGAATTTGACATGGGCATCCGTTCTCGCTTGTTCGGCATTCTATGGGCTTGGTTTGCGGCTTTAGACGTCGGCGGGTTCAAGGTCGTACACGTGCAGGCTGGAGGAGGAAAGGAGCACTACTTTATCGGCGCTCCACGCGCAATCGAAATGGCCGCCGCTCAGCGGTTGCCGGGTTTGGCTCTGCCCGGTCCGGGCGTCCACCACATGGAGGAATCCATCCCAACCAGCAACCAGCACGGAATCCGCGTTAGCGCATAGCAGCAGCGTGGGCTTCAGGCACGCCCCAGGATTCGTTTGCGCTTCGCACAAGGCGTCGCCGATGAGGTAGTCCCATTTCTTGGACCCGGTGGAGGAATCGAGTGCTGTGAGGCGGTTGTCCCAATCGATGAAGAGGACCGTGCCGGACAGAGCGGCCGGCGGTGACGGTTGGTTTCCCGTTTCCTTCTTCCATTTCTGCGCGCCCGTTGCGGCATCGTAGGCCGCCACCGAGTGCTTGGTCGAAACGAGCACGGTGCTTCCGATGACGGCCGGTGCGGACGCATAGCTTTCTGGATCCACTTTCTTGCGCCATTGTTCTTGGCCGTTGGCGGTGGTGAACACGGCCAGCCACGCGCCGTCCGCGTCGCTCCATGTGACGTAGAGTTTGCCTTCGCGAAGGATCGGGGCACTTGTGGGGCCTCCAAACGTGACGTTCCACGTTGGCGACCCGCCTTGCAGTGCGAACGCGGACACGCCGCGCGCCGGCACGTAGACGCGTTGGTCGTCCAGGGCTGGCTGGGCGTCCACGCCGTTCAACGGTCGCTCCCATTGCGCAGTCCCGGTGGCCGCGTTCAAGACGTACAATGCGTTGGAGGCGGCGACGACGACGCGGTCCGCGCGGACGGAGGGGGCAACCGTGATGGCGGCGTTGAACGTCCATTCGGTTCGCATCGTGTCGAGGTTGAAGCGCGCGAGGAACCCGTCGAATGCGAGGTACGCGGCTTTTCCCACGACGACGGGCGGGGCGACGGCGCCGGTCAGGTTGAGGGAATTGGCGCCGTCGAGTTGTTTGCCGTTGAAGGATTCTGCGGCGCCCAGCAGCGAGGGGCCTCCCCTGTACATGGACCAGGTTCCGTCCAAACCGGGGACGGGCTCCACGGGTGTCGCGGTGGGCGTCGGCGTACTGGGCGGGGCCACGCACCCGGCTGCGAGTAGACACACGACGACTGCGAGGACCCTCATTCTAGTCCCTTCGGCAGGGGGCAATAGTGCGTAAATCCATCGGTCGTGCATACTTGAAGGCCGAGTTCCCGCAGCCATTCGGGTGGTAGGGGGTCGAACGGCGTGGGCGCCCGGTCTCCGGGAGCCGACGTGGTCTGGATGCCTGTGTAAACGAGGTTGGCCCAATCATGCAGTGCGCCATTGAGGATGCCCCGGACGCCGTCGTTGTTGATGTCCACGGCGACGGAGGCTTCGATGTTGTCCTGGTTCGGGTTGGTCAGCACTTTGTCGCAGTCCCAATTGAGGTTGCCTTGCCCGTCGAGGGGCGAGGTGGTGTGCACGGGGGCCGTGCTTCCTACGGGCGTGCAGAAGTATCGGATGTGCTTGTTTTCGGCATAGGCGTGGGCGATGCCGATCCGCTCATCGAGGGCGTTCTCGTCAAGGTTTGGCAGTTGCGCGCCCGAGTAGCCGTAGTAGGCCGGCGTGCCGTCGTCGTGGAGGATGCCATTGAACTGGTGGGCGTAGTTCATGACGCTCAGGTAGTTCGGTTTGTTGTTGGTTCCGTCTCCTCGTCCGCCGTGGTCGAGGCCGAGGGCGTGGCCGAATTCGTGCATGAAGGTGGACTTGCGGTATTCTTGGAGGCCGTGTTCGTGGTTTCCATTGTTGGGCAGACCGGTTTGGGCCAGGGTGACGATGAAGTCCCGGCCCGGCATCCGAGCGATGCCGCTGACCCAGCAGTTGGTGACGTCGCCCAGGTAGTGGGCGAAGATCATGTAGTGGTAGGTGCGGGCGCGGCGCTGGTAGTCGAAGTTTCCGCCGCCCGCGTTCACATTGTTCTTGATGTTGAAGAACTCCTGGAAACTGTAGCCGTTGCAACTGATGACTTCGCCGAAGGCTCGGTCTCCGCATCCTGCTAGGTTCGTACAGGTGTTGGTGCTCGCCCACGTTCCCAGGTCGCGGTCGTGCGTGACGGCGTTCCCACCGCCCAAGTTGTAGTTGGTGCCGCCGTACGTGCCAGCGTCGAGGTGCAGGGTGATGCCGCCCGTTCCGTCGGGGTTCGTGACGCCGGGCGCGTTGGCGAAGTAGGCTACGATCTCGCCCAGAGTGGCGATGCTGGGCATGTGTTGCGCAGCGGTGCCGCTGGTCGTGGTGTCCTGCATGTAGTCGAGTTCCACGTAGAGGTCCTTGTGGCGGGGGTTGGGAGCGCAGTTGGGCGCGGTGGCCGCGGCGGGGCAGAACAGGTCCTGGCGGCCGTTCCAGAAGGGGGACTCGACGTAGTCGGATCCGCGCGAGTACTGGATTCCGGCGATGGTCTCGATGTGCCCCTCGCCTACCGAGTCGCCGTCCGTGTCGCGCACGAGCGGGTCGGTTTGCTGATTCGTCTCTTCCTCGAGGCAGGTCTTGAGGCCGTCGCCGTCATTGTCACGCGTGTCCAGCGCGGTCCACGACGAGGAGCTGCTGCCGCCGGTGCCGCCGAAGCCGTCCGTAACGGTCAGCGCGATCGTGGGGTTCGAGGGGCCTGGGCACCATGGGTACTTGTACGTGTGCGTGGCGCTCGAGCCACCGCTGGTCGGGGTGCTGTCGCCCCAGTTCCACGTGTACGTGAGACTGTCGCCGTCGGGGTCGTTGCAGTTTCCGTTCCACGTCGCCGTGACGGTGACGAACGATCCGCTGGTGCCGAAACAGTTGATGGAACCGGGCGGCGAGTTGGCCTTCGTGGTGAAGCCCCAGGTGGGCCCGTCGATCCAAGCGCTCATGGTGTCGGTGGCCCGGACAAACCATTGGTAGGTGACGCCGCGGACCAGACCCGTCCCGAGGGAACAGGATGGGCTGGTCACTTGGCAGATCTGGGTGAAGCTTCCGCTTGTGCCTTGGCGGCGGAAGACCGTGTAGGTGACAGTTTGCCCCGCATCGGGGTCTCCGCCCGTCCACGAGCCCGAGACCGTCCAGAGGACGTTGGTGGCCCCATTGGCGGGCGACGGGTTGGAGGGCGTGTTGGGTCGGTAGTTGGTCGTAAACGACCAGACGCTGCTGTCGGTGGAGAGGGTTCCGTCGGATGTGGATACTTTCCAGTGGTACGTGATTCCCAGGTCGAGCAGGAAGTTGCAACTGGTGGCGATGATGCCGATGCAGCCTGTGATGGCGGTGGTGGGTGGGTTAGAGGTGCCGCGGTACACCGTGAACGTCACGGGCTGACCGTCGGGGTCGCCGCCGTTGGTCCACGTGACCGTGAGCGACGTGGGGCGCGCCGTGGACCCGGTTGCCGGATTCGGGTTGGTGGCCGCATTGGGGGCGCGGTTGGCGCTGGTCGAGAACTGCCATGCCGCGTTCTGAGACGTGAGGGCGCCGTCGGATGCTCGGACGATCCAGTGGTAGGTGGTGGCGAACTGGAGGCCCGAGAGGGCGCAGCTGGTGCTGGAGATTTGGTTGCACCCGCTGACTGGCGTCGTGGTCGGTGGCGGGTTCGTAGTCGAAACGAAAACCTGGTAGGTGACGCTCTGGCCTGTATCGGGGTCTCCGCCGGTCCATGATACCGTCAAGGAGATCGGGTGACCGGTCGATCCGGATGGGGGGCTGGGGTTGCTCGGAACATTCGGCGGCTGGTTGGGCGCTGGTGTACCTGCCGTGAACCGCACGCCGAGGTTGGAGAGCGAGTAGTCGCCGGACTTGAATCGCAGGCCGCGGTTGCCGGCGCTGTTCTCGACGCCGGTGACGTGGTAGCCGCCGTCGGTCGGCGCGCTTGATCCGTGGACCTCGATGTTGTTGGATCCTTCGATGAGAACGATTTGGAAGGTCAACGCGTCGCTTACGCCGTAGTGCGGAACCCAGCTCCACTGCGTGATGAATTTGCGGTTGGGCGAGCTGCCGATGGTCTTGTAGTCGATTTGTCCGCCCATGGAAGGATTGAGGTCTTCCCAGTAACCGGCGATGAGGTTGTTGGGTTCCGCCGCGTTGGGGAGCGTTTGTCCGCTGCAACAGCCGTTGCTGCCGCTGCCGGTGAATGTGAGGAACCCGTTGCTGGAGATGTAGGCGGACGTGTAGGCGGTACCGTAGAAGTTGAAGGAGAATCCGATGGGTACGGCGCCGCTGACTTGGTCGTCGGAGAGAAACACGTCGGTGCCGGTGGAGGAGATGTCGGTCAACGAGGCGGTGATGCCGGCGCAGGTGTAGCCGGAGGCGTCCGGGCCGGGTGTTTCGCAGCCGGTGGGGGGCGGTGGAGGCGCGGCGGCGGGGACCGACACGCGGACGTAATCGATGCGGTGGTAGTTCGAGAGGCCGCCTGTTCCAGCGGAGAACCCGAATCCGCTTTGGGTACGGCTGAAGGAGTGCGGAATCGTGTTCTGGTAGTATCCGTCGATGTAGACGAACATCTTGGTCTCGAAGACCTCGAGGTTGACCGCGTGGTAACAACCGGGGTTGCAGCCGCCCTCGAACTGGAAGTTCGTGATGGGTTGGATGTGCGTGGCGACGTTGTTCTGGATCAGGGCGACGTGCTGATCGTTTGGATCGCCGTGTTCGACGTTCTGGTAGCCGTCGAACTCGAGGCCGTAGCCTTGGTGGCCGGAATTGGTGGTCGTGTCAAGATCTTGGAATCCGAGTGAGCCGCCGCCGGTCGGAGTGTAGCTTGTGTTCTTGTAAAAGAACATGGTCATGCCGTCGGCGCCGGTGCCGGTGTTGGGGCCGCTGTACATGTTGAATTCAACGGAGAAACGAGACGCGCTCAGGCCCGTGTTGAAGTAGGCGCGGCCCGCCTGGGACGCCGTCGCGCTGGTCAATTGGAGGTAGCCGCCCGTGCAGCACGTGGCGCTGCCCGACAAAGTCCACCCCGTCGTCGTGTCGAAGTTGGTGTCGATGTGGTTTCCCTGGGATTGGCTGGCGCTGATCTGGTCGATGTAGAGTTCGGCCACGTTTTCCGACGTGTCGGGCGTGAATTCCTCGCTTCCATGGAAGATGGAGTCGATGTCGGCGAGGGGAAGAAGACTGTTGCTGACGCACCCGGCGGGGTTGTACCAGTTGCCGTTGTTGATGATGTGGAACTCCGTGCAGGTGGTTCCGACGGAGATGCGAAGGAGGGCGGTCCAACCTTCGCGCATGCCGGCGCTCGTCGAGGTCCAGGTCCAGAGGGTGACTTTGGTTCCGGCGGCGGTCCGGTAGTAGGCTTGGACTTGCGGGTGAGAGTTTGGATCGGTGGATCCGACGGCCTCGTCGCGGGAGTAGTAGTAGAAGCCCATGCTCTTTGGTGCGCTGTAGAAGTCGCCGGTGGTGGGATTGGTGCGTTCGGCGCGGTTGCCGAGGGCGAGCGGGTAGGCGGCTTGCCAGTGGCCTTGGTTGGCGACGCGCAAGTCGGCGAGGACGAGGTAGGACGACGGGGCGATGAAGTCGCGCAGGATTGTTTCGTCCTTGGTGTCGCGGCGGTCGGCTTTGATGTAGATCTCGCCGTCGCCTGCAAGGTTGACGACGCTGGCATCAGAGAAGGTGGGATCGGGCGATACGACGCGTTCGTACATTTCTTGGAGGCCGTTGTTGAAAGCCGAAATGAGGCTGAAGTGGGTGGGCTTGAGGAGCCAATAGTCGCCGCGTTGCGTGGCCAGGACGCGGGATCCATCCTCGTGCTCAAACAGCGGGTTGGTGATGTTGAAGGTAGCCAGCCAGTCCGCGTGTACCCAGACCGGTTGGCCTTGGTGGTTTTGGTCGTCGAAGTCGAGGATGAGTTTGGAGTTCCAGTGCCGAATGGGGACTTCGACCGTGCCGTTGTCGTTCGTGGCGGTCATGGTCTCCGTTTCTTCGCGCGGGATGTCCACGAGCCCTACATTCATGGGTCGTTCGTCAAGGAACACCGAGGAGAGCGCGCCGCGGCCGAACGCGCCGCGGCCGAGTTCTGGCTGGCCACCTCGGAAGCGAAGTTCGATGCCCTCCGGTCCTGCGATTGTGACGGCTGCGTATTCGCCGTCGGGGCGAGCCACGGTTTTGAATGTTGCATTCTCGGCGGCCACGAATCCGAGGCGGCTCTCCAGCCATTCCAGATCAATCAAGGCGGTCGTGGTTTCCGCGTCGCGGGGCTTGATACGAAACGTGATGCCTTCTGCCCGTTCGTCGAATTCCCAGTCGGCGGCTGGGGCGTTGCGTCCGCCTTGGTTCTCGAACCGGACTTGGGGCGGTCGTTCGACTGGGGCTGGATGGGCGCGGTGAACCCAGGTCGCGTCGCCGTTGTTTTCCTCGTTCCCTTCCTCGATCGTTCCGTCCGGATCGATGACGAGGGACAAGCGCCACAAGCCCGGCGACGGGTGCCACGAGAAATTGAAGTCAAATTGTTCATGGCGTGCAAGGGCAGGCACGTCGATGGTCGCAATCGTGGTTTGTGATCGGCCCTCGGTTCGGACTTGGAGCGTAGTGGCCGAAGAGGTTTCGCCACCGTTGCCAATGCGACCCGTGACTCGGACTGCGTCGCCTCGGCCAGCCTCGAGCGGAGGCATTAGTTGTCCGGCGAGGTCCGGAAGCTGCGGCGCGGGGGGCGGAGCCGATTCCTTTGAGGGTTTTGGTTCCGGCTCGAATTGTGCGAAGCTGGAGCTGGGCACCAGTATCAGGACGACAACGATCAGTGCTGCGATTCTTGCAACGGCTCCTTGTTTGCCCAAGTTAACCAGCCTCCGCAGGGCTGGGTGATGCGGGCGTCGGCGGCTGTGCGAACGTTGCTGGAAACGGCAGGGCGACGAGTCCTACCAAGATGAGTGCAAGAAGCGCGCTTCCAATGTTTGCTTGGCCCATTTGTTTACCCATGCCGTCCACCTCCGGACGCGCCGCGCTCTGCAAAGAGTACGGCGGCGCCTCGCATGGCCTTGCTCCATTTACGGCTTTCGTAGCATCTGAACAATTGGTTTGTAGCATCTGACCAAAATGTACGCGCGCGAACTGTTGCCAACGTATCCACAAAGGTTGTCCATCGACCCGTGCGCGGTTGTGGCGCACGTTTCGTACTGTTTGGGCCGAAACGTGCGTAGCGGTTGGCGCTTCGCTAAACGTTTTTCTCGCCCAACCGGTAACACTCGCGAATCAGCGCGACGCAATCACAGGGCAGACTTTTTCGCGGAATCCGCGTCCATTACCCATTTCGACCAAACGATGCGAAGATCCGGATGCGGTCCTACCGAGGCCGAACGTCCCTTGGCGATCCGGACCAGTCCCTTCTTGGCGAGCCGTCTCACCACGCGCATAGTCTCGCGCTTGGATTTCTCCGCACGCGCGGCCACCATCGCGACCGTCGAGTCCGGCGTATTGATGAGCGAGCCCACTATGGCGCGAATGCTGCTGACGCGAAGCAACGCAACACATGGCGGACACGTTTGGGCATGGCGGCAGGAAAGTACAGGAGATGCCGACTTTGCCGCTCACGACAAAGCGTCCCGAGACGCAAGGACTCACGAAGGAGTCGCTTTGCAAGAGAGTGAGCGAGGCGCAGCGCCTCGGCGACCTCGGCCGAATCGAGTCCCGGCTGCTCCTCAAGCAGGGTGGACAGGCGACGTGCGAGTTCAGTCGTGGGGTCGGTTGACGGAGGCATGGGCACGACCCGCGACGGCCGCCCCAACGGAGGCCGGTAGTTAACGACTAGCGTCTGATTCAATTGTACGCGGCGGAGACTGTCAAGGCTGCATCGGGTTGCGGCCCCGAAAAGTTTACCATAGCTTCCGGCACTTTCCGGAACACTTGGAAGCAAACCCAGCGCCCGCCAATCAGAGTTTACCCGACACCATCGAAGTAACCGGGCGGCCGACGTTTTGGGAGCTCCTTCTGCCCTGGCACCGCAGAACCGCGCTCGCGAGCTTCGTAGTCGTGGTATTCCTCTTAGTGCTGCGTGTCGTCGTTTTGTTCGAGGGCGATGCGGTCGAGGCCCTGGACCCTCAAAACGCCTCTGCAACCGACTGGCTGTTTCTTCTTGCAGGGTTGGCAATGGTCCCGATCATGCAGGCCATGAGAACAAGCCGATGGCTTGCAACAAATGAAAACCTGAAACAGGGAATGACCTACAGCTTCCAACCAAACGCCTTGACGCTCAAGGGCATCACCTCCGACGACCACATCCCCTGGTCGAAGGTTCGGAAACGGCGCGAAACCCGCGCCGCGTTCATCCTCTACCTCCAAGAAGGCGCCATGGTCATCCCAAAGCGTTGGTTCGCGAACGCCGACTACGTGAACCGGACAAGGAGATTCCTCGAGAGCCGAGACGGTCACGCGTCAGTCGAGCCATCACCCAGACCGGTCAATGTGCTCGCCGAAGCAACCGGAACCATGACCCTGCGGGACCTCCTTCCCTTGCAACTCCCGTTCCTGCTTTCGTGCTCGCTAATCGGCACCCTAATTCTCATTATGATCCCCTTCATCAGTGTACTATCCGGAAGCATGTCATGGGCCATGGCTTGGGAGATCGTCACGACACCCCGGGTGCTCACGGCAGGCTTGGGACTCTTGGCCGGGTTCGTGGTCATTGTCTTCGTAATCATTTTGGCCGCCACGATACACGCCGTCCGCAAAAATCAACGGCACCCGCGGGCGTATCAGTTTACCCACCAGGGCCTGTCGTACCGGATTGCCGTCGGGTCCGGGACGTTTGGATGGAGCACGCTTTGGAAACGCCAGGAAACGAAAAAAGTGTTCTGTGTCCACGTCGCTCGTGGGAACGTTCACGTGATTCCCAAGCGATGGTTCCGTGATCCCCAGCACGTCGACGTGGCACGGCAACTGCTGTTCACCCAACGGAGGGACGCGCCACTCGTCCCCCAACAGAACCACCAAGGATAAGGGGCCCGCCTCAACCAGCGATGCCTCCGTTGAAGAACCGGTCCGAAGGCCACGACGCGCGGCCGCGAACGCAAAGCCATGGCCTCAATTGGGGATCGGGCGTCCTCGTCGACGCTGCCCCAACGGGGCCGGGGTCGGCGCGGCAGCGGGAACCGCCGGCCCTGGGTCGCCGTTCATGTTGCGCCACGTCTGCGCCAACGCCTTGGCGATCGGGTTGGCCATCTTCGGGTTCGAGAAGTAATGCGTGTGCGAGGCGGGTGTCATGCTCCAGGGAAAGCGGCCCGTGTTGACCTGTTGGTCCCGGGTCACGACTTGGGCGTAGTTCGCGTTGAGTTCCTTCATCGGGTAGCCGAGGATGTCGTCGGCGTCGTAGAAGTTGACCCACTCGCCCGGCAGTTTCGGATGCAGATCGGCGAGCTGCGGTGATGGGACCTTGACCGGAAGGCCGAATTTTGGATTCTGGTACCGCAGGCTCCACAAGGGCAACGTGCTGCCGCACGTGTAGAAATGGGCGAACGTGTGCCCGCGCTCGAGCGGCGTGTTCCCCAACTCGTTGAGGGCGACGGGAGGGACCAGGTGTTTGCCGTTGCCGTTTCGCTTCGTGTTCCCGAAGTCGTGCTGCAAGTCGTAGAAGAAGTTGCTCGAGATGATGCTGCCCAAACTGTGGGCGACCACGCAAAGGGGTGCGCGCGGACCGGCCTGTTCGGCGAGGCGGTGGAGAGTGGCCGCGTAGACGGCGTGGACAGCGTCGTAGGTATCGCGGTTCCAAGGAGTGGCTTGGTAGGCGATCGCGTCAGCGAGGAAGTCGACGACGAACGCGCGGGACTTTCGCCACCGCATCCGGCCGCTCTTGCTCATCCGCGCGAACAACTCGGTCTGATCGTTCTCGAGCACGTCTGCGTAGTCGACGGGTTCGATGACGAGATCCTTGGCGGCGTTCGGGTTCTTCGCGCCAAGCTCGTTCTGGAATCCCTTTTCCAGGAGATCTTTGAACTTGAGGTGGAAGCCCGGCGTTTTCTTGCCCATGCCGTGGACGACTGCGACCGCGATCTTGCCCGTCATGATTCTCCGGACCGACGAAGGTTGTGGAAATAGATTGGGATTGGTCGCCTAGCCAACGTTACTGGTTGGGAGAGACCTCGGCGGCGGACAGACTAGTTCCGGCGCGTTTCCCAAGAACCGACCCGGACCCGGCGAGTCTTGCGCAGCCCGAGACACTGACCGTACAGGTCGCCGCTTGGCTGTCATCCGGAGATTTTGAATGGTCAGGGTCGGCCACCGCGCCCATCGGGCAGGGAAGCACCAGCGCAACGCGCGGTCATGGCCTCGCCGTCCCCATCTAGGGCGTCGGACCCTGTGAGCAAGAAATCAATGAAACGCGTGGACGACTCCAGGCGCCCGCCGGACAAATCAATCGATCCACGGTGAACAGGATCCGAATGCGCAGCCGACGAAACCGAAGAGCACCAGCGGCAACGCGTACACGATGAGAAGCGCAGAAATCAGTGTTGTTCGTCGGTCGCCGCGCCAAACAAGACCGTAGAGGCCAACGCCAGCGGCGAACAAGGCGGCCAACCACAAGAGCCCCGACGTGACGATCGGTGGCATGTCGGCAAAGAAAGAGAGGATGGCCGCCAACGGGCTCGCGACTGCACTAACGAGCAGGCGCGTCGTTGGCGGCACTAAATGGACCTCCTACCAGGTTTTCCATTGGGCGGCCTTGTAGGACCACACGATCGGACCCGGCGCCTCGGTCCACGTCTTCCAATCCGTTTCGCCGTCGCGCCACTTCACATCACGTCCCGAGGTGTCGTCGCCATAGGGGCTGTTCTTGTAATAGTCGATGTGGTCGCAGCAGTCGTCGGTGTAGTAAACCTTGTGAGCGGCCGTCATGCCGGTGGCGCTCATCATGAACGGCTGCCGGGAAACGCCAGGGCAGTTGGCAGCCCCGGTGACCCGCAGGATCGTGTCGCGGCAGGTTCGGCGCCGGCGCTACCGGTCAGTCCCGACCGCCAGACCTCGGAAGTCGCCGCCCTCACAGGTGCCAAATGGTCGTGATTCTCCAGTCGTGAAACTCTACACGTAGCCGGTTTCCGGCGGAGTATGTGCGCTCTTCACCGGAATGCCCTCGGCAATGAGCAAAGAACGGAATTCTGGCTCCCGCGCAGCCTCCACAGCCCAGCGCAGCGATCGTTCCGCTTGACCCTCCTTGCTACCCGCGACCGCTAGGACGTACGCGATACCCACTCGACGGCGTACAGAAAGCCTCGCGGCCAAGGGCTCGACCTCGCGGAGCAACCGCCCATAATCCTCTTCGGCCCCAAGCGCCGTCGCCAGCAAAAAGACGGCTATCGCGTTGCCCGGCTTTTGCTTTGCTAGGCGGCGCGCTAAGGTCCGGGCGCGCGCGGGCGCTTTCAGGAGAAGGGCTGCCTCCACATCATCGATCGTGGGCGGTCGGCCGCGCCGGTACACCGCGAGACCCAGCAAGCCGAAAAGCATCATTGACGGCGTCGCGACCGCCAGGAGGGGCCAGGAGAATTCAGGGCGCGACGTCGCCAAGTTGGCGGCTCCAGTCTCTGGCGACACCGCGGCTGGTTCCAAACCGACAACACTAGGGGCGGCGGTTAAGCGTCCGTTTAGGCCAGTATCGCCAGTGCCGAGGTTGTCCGTCTCAAGCTGGAGGAAACCCCGAATTTCCCAGGCCGTTTTTCGGAGGGGAATTTCCTGGCGCTCGTAACGAATCTTACCATCGACGTCCCGCAGGGTCACGATGAGATTGCCCTCCAGTTGCAGGTGCCCTGCTGCCATCAATACGGGTCGCTCGTGTGTCTGAAGCACGAGCGCTCCGTTTTGCACGTCCAAACGAATCTTCCTTTCGTGATATTCCCGGGCGGGATGCGGCTGTCCGGGCGGAGCAGGGCCAAGGCCGGTGGTTCTGTTGCCGCTCTGATAGGAGGCAGACTTCGTCTGGTTCGAGACGCTTACCACCACATCCTCAACGTGGAAAGAAAAGTTTCCTGTCATTCCCATTTCCGCGTCACTCGTCAAAACCCAAGTTGCGCCAGTCGGTGCCGGGTAAGCGATGGACGCGGGCACCGGCGCGGGTTTTGGGTCGTGTGGGCTCACCGCGAAAGAGCCATGGATGCCCATGAGATTGGGCGGTGAATCCCGTGGGCTTACGCTCCAGATAGTCGAGGAATTTGCTCGGCTCGTGGAATTCGCAACCGCGTTTGAAAAGTATTCTTGCGTGTACCTTTCCGGATCCTTTGCAACGCGACCGTAAGGCTTGGACAGATTGGTGGGGCTCCCGTGTTCGATCCACGTTTGTTCGGTTATGTTGACGACGACCAGGCCGGCGGTCAGTTTCCATGAGTAGCTGCCCGGACCGGGCCATGCCGCCATTACATGCAATGGGGCCGGCGAGAACGAAGCGTTGCCCTCGAATTCCCCGCCAGAGTAAGTGAAGGTTGCTTCGGCAGCATCTGGGGCGGCGGATGCGGTTGGGAAAAAGAAGATGAGGGCCGCCAGCGCCATCGCGATGTGCGGCCCTCGATTGCGCCTAAATGCAGTAGCTAAGCGGGTCGTTGTTGATGCAGACCTCGGGGTCCGTTGGCGGGAACGGGTCAACCGAGTAACAGGCGTTTGTCGTTCCGCCTCCGGACGTCGGAACGCAAACGGCTGTGGCCGCTGGAGCCGCGGCAAAGGCGATTCCGATGATTGCGATCGCAATGCAGGCTTTTCGTAGGATGCGTGCTTGGTTTCCCAACTACGGACCTTCCGGCCCTTCGATGGGAGAGTTCGCAGAGTTTGGGCGTCTTTTTCCTGGCCCGCCAGTAAGGTCGCAAGCCTCTTCAACATCTTCGAGGGTGAAATTCCGTAGCCGCCTCCAACCATGCTGATGGGAATCATCCGTGCCGCCTCCCGCCAACCGTCAACACGATTGGAGGTTCCAGTACCGGCTCCGGCTCCTCCGGCTCGAGCAGCGGGACCAGTTGTTCGAGGAGAGGAGTCGGGAAGTACCGGGTAAGCCGTTTGTCCCCAACCTTGTGGACCAACTGCTTTTCATCGAGCAGGGCCGCGTAGACCAAGAAGACGCGACGACTCATGGGAACAACGCGCCGCAGCCGCTCTGGTGTCGCACCCGGTTCGTGTAGCACGCGCGACGCCAACTTCAGGACTCGGCCACGTAGCAAGGCGCAGGTGGCGTCCATTTGCGGCCCGGCGAAGTCCTTGTGAAAGAATCGTCTCGTGCCGTTGACTTTGACCGTCTTGACAAAGCCTCCGCGTTCCAAGACCGCGCAATGGTAGTGTGTGGTTCCGCGCCGCGCGTCCAGTCCTTCCCATAGGCCGCGAAGGTTGACGCCGGGGTTTCCTTCGATGAAGTCGTGGATCCTGCGGCGAAACGGGTGCTCCAGGGATCGTTTGCCGTTCGTCTTGTCCACGTGGACCATGGTGAAGACGAGCAGCGAAAGCAGGGACGCGCTGGTCCCGAGTGCAAGGAGCAGCTCCGGCCACACGGAAATCCACCGACCCGAAAGGTCACCATCCAACGACGCCCTCCTTATAATGCGAAGCGAGCCGCGTTACTGGTCGGTCCAATTTTGATAAGTAGGCCTTCGGCCGGGCGACGATTTTTGGCCCGAGCGTTACTGGTCGGTCCAATTCTGGCTTAAACCCCATGGTGATACGAAGGGTTCACGCCCGCTCGTTGGGCGCATGTGAGCACCATGAAGGCAACATCAATCGTAATGGCGGCATCGTTGATCGCCCTGGCCGGGGTAGCGGCCGTGCCGAGCGTTTCGGCGCACCATGGGGAGCCCGGTTACAGCCTCGTCGAGTGCCTTCGGGACTTGGTTCCGGGTACGGACTTCTGCGGCGAGTCCACGCTGCAGGCCGAACTGCACGACTGCGAACCGTTCCTCGAGGCACCCCTCTCTGACGGATGGAACGCCGAGTGCGCGAACACCGAACCCTAGACCCTGACTGGGCGCGTCCCTCTTGCCTCTTAGCCGACGGTCGGGTCTTTGACGGCATCAACCGTCAAGTTGATCCGGAGCTCACAGAGGCAAGAGTGGACGTACTCCGCTTCGATTTCCTTCCCTTCTTGGCCCCATAAGAATACCCAGTTTGTGAATCGCTGATAAAATGAATCGGCCTCTCCTGGTTCCAAGATCAAAGAATACGTACGATAATTCGCGCCCTTTGAATCGGCCGTGGCTACCTTGTAGTTCCATCCCTCCTTCTTGAGGTACGGAGATACGTTTGCAGGCGAATACGCCAACCCGAGCGGCTGGTTTCCGGTTGCAAGACCATAGGTCCACTCCATTCGAATCTTAAGTTCGCCCGTCCCGGGCGGAACGAGATCTTTCCCTATGATCTGCCACGCGGCTGGGCCATTCCATCTACCAGTCGCTCCCGACGTGCATATCTCAACGCGTTGCTCGCATGTCACATTGCGGTACGCCTGCATGACACGGACCTGAGGACCGGCTTTCCAAAATGCCGGATGCGGCGGATCGACAGATTGCAATTCACCTCGAAAAATCGTCATCTTGACGTGATACTTCCCCAAAAAGGCCCGCCCTTCGGT
This sequence comes from uncultured Halobacteriales archaeon, assembly GCA_964408365.1. Lineage (GTDB taxonomy): Archaea > Thermoplasmatota > E2 > JACPAO01 > JACPAO01 > JACPAO01. The sequence goes on from CAYOZB010000021.1 coordinate 16,649, forward strand.
GCCATCTGTTGAGCCCGGGGTATTTTGGCCCGCCACGCAGAGGCGGAACTCCCATAGTGAGAATAGTTGGTGGGCATTGTCCCACATCGTCGGCTCAACTTCTATCGACACGGTTTGGCCGGCCCGAACTTCATCGCTCCAATTCCATCCCTGCGTCGCCGGATGGCGCCAAAGCGCACCGACGGTGTCACCACCAATGTAATCATTTTGGGTCCAAGCAACGCGGATTTCAATTCGCGATGTTCCAGGCCAAATCAGTTGAGTCGAATCGTCGAAGTGGAACGTGCTGGTATACGGGGAAATCGTTTGCTTCTGAGCCCCGGACACACAAGATGGCTGTCGCAATTGGTTTGCTCGAAAGTTCCACTGGTAGTAGGTGCCCATAGGTCCAGGAAATTTTTGGGGGTAAAACTCAAAATCCGCATCCGTGACAGTGACCTCCGTTCGACCGCCCCAATAGTCGTGGATGTGTGGCCGATACCCGGCACCAACGTCCTCCCTTGGCACCAAAGTTACGTTCAATCGTGTGACGTGTCCAGCTTTGACTTCAACCATTGCCTCTGCCGCGCGATAGGCCGCATGGTCGACGCGGAGGCCGTACGACTTCGGGGGCAGGTCTTCGAACTTGAACCAACCCGACGCATTTGTAAGGGACGCGTTGTCGGTGCCCGCGAGCGCGACGTGTGCCTCGCTTAGGCCAAATCCTGCATCGCTGAAGACTTGGCCGATCAGCGCGCCGGTGTCCTTTGTCGTGGTCACGGCGACCGTCGCGCCGTTTCCATCGTCAACGACAATCAGGCTTCCCGAATTGACCGGGGCGCCAGAGATTTCGTTTGTGGTCGTGCATCCAGCCGAAGCCGTTATCGACCCGATCAGCAGAACGAGAACGAGGCCAAGCCTCATTTCGGCGCGCCCCGAAAGCCCAGCATTCGGGCCACAACAACGCGGACCGCCGGATGATGCGCCTGAAGAAGAAACCTGTCCCACTCCCCCTGCTCAACGATCGATGTCTCGTCGGCGGACCTTTGGGGCTGATGGCTGCTTGTCATCATGCTTAAAGTGGAACGCTACCAGGCGACCGCACTGAAACCCCCGCCTAAACAATACCCGTATCCGGCGTAACGGGCCTACCCTTGCAAGGATACCTGCAAGCATTGGGCGACGGAGGATCAGGAACCGAAGATTTGGGCGCCCCAGGCGCGTTCCCATTGAGACAGCGTTTGTAGCAGATCCGGGCCGTCGATTTGGCGTCGGCGTTCCACGCCGCGAATGGTCGGCTTGTTTTTCCGAAACTGCACTGTGCCAATCACACCGCCTTCGGCTTTGGTCCTGACGTAGTCCCGCACGTTGTTCAGGGCAGGGAGCCGGAGGGATGAGAAAATCAGGAGATCCAAATCTTCGTAAATTGGGCGCAGACTGGCCAGTCTTGGTGCGCCTGATTCAGCCGGGCGTGCGGCACACTCCAGCGCCGACAACGCGATTGGCGCGGCAAGGCCGACGGAGCAGTCGTCGTTTGGGCAGGTGGCGCCAAAATGGTGTTCTAGCCGAACTTTGCGCCGCGCACGAGTCTTTTCAAAGGCCTCGGCGACGCGGAACGAGAACATTGATTCGGATGGTGCGGCGCAACATGCCCACACGTATCCGAGAACAGCACGACGCGCCGCCTGCGTCACGGCAGGCAAACCGGCCGGCGGGTAATCCAAGATTCCCTGGGCGTACGCGTGCAGCCAGCTGCGCGCCCATGTGAAGGGGCCAAAGTACGGTTGGACCGTGCGCAGCCGATGCACGAACGGAGCTCTCTTGTTAGGGGAGCCCACGCGGAAAAAACGGCCGTCGCAATCCACATAGGTGAAGGGATTGGTCAAACGCTCGTCGACATTCGGATCGTACCGCGGCCACAGGGGATCCACCGCGAGCGTCGCCAGGCGGCAGAGCACGTTCCCGCCAGGGAGTTCGGCGAAGCGTATGATCCCTCGTTTTCGTAATTGGTAAAGGACGCTGCGGCAGGTTCGAGGGTCCACCCGCACGTTGGCAGTGTGCAGTACGTATCTCTCGAGGTCCGTTTGAAGCACGGCGTGATCCGCGCCGTGTTGGCGCCAAAATCCCATGATGGCCTGCGCGACTCGGATGAAATTCATTGGAAGGACGCAGGTGCGTCCTTCGACTACGGCTTCCACGCTGGCGACGAGGCATAGAAAATGAGTAGACGGCTTGCTTTTACAGTAGCACCTGTACACAGGTACCCATATGGGGCGGCCCAGACGCAAGGGCCCATTCAAGCCCAGGCCCACTCGACGCCAGCGATTCCGCAGGATCGTCTTGGAAGCACTGTCCGAACTCCCACTCGGACAACCGTTGCAAGAATCTGCATTGGTCCGTCTCGTTCAATCGCGTTACCGCCAAGTCATGTGGGGCCGGGGCGCCAACTTTCGAACGGTCCGCGCGGAACTCGTAACGATGGTCACGGAAGGGGTCCTGGCTCGCCAAAACATTGGCCGCTACAAACTCTACAGCCTCTCACCCATGTTTTACAGTCCGTTGCACGAGGGGTTCCTGCGCGAGGATATTCGGCTCGACGATCCGCTCCCGTTCGCAACGCGAGACGCTCGGTTCTTCCTCGTCGGGGAGCGCGCAACCTCGAAGCCCTGGATCCGGTACCTCTGCACGGACAAAGCCTACTTGGCGGACTACGTTTGGTTTCGGGCGTGCCTTCACGCGGCCCACCAGGGAATATTATCCAACGATGTGCGGCGCGAGGACGCACTTCGCGTCATCGCTGGGGCCGCCTGCATCGGCGCCCGCGTCATGGCGAACATGCTCGCGGCCGGCCAGAACGGCAACGACACCCCCGGCCATGTCCATCCAGGAGACGGCGGTGCCATCCATGGCCCACCGCCGGTTGACAACGCCTACATCTTCCAGATCTTGCGCGCGTATCACCACAAGGGGCCGGCCGTCAAGGAGAAGGCCACTCATCTGCCGGGAACCAATGGGCGCGGTCTTTTCGACATCGTCGACGATGCCATTGCCGCCGCCGTGGCCGGCCGAGCGCCGAACAAGTCTTCCAACGCGATCCACATGGTCGCCCAGTTCTTGCACGAGCATTTTCGCGGCGTTCCCGACATGCCACCCCTGAAGGAATATGTCGCCCTTGTTGCGCACGCTGTCTCTCGTCCGCGGTTGCCCGAGGCGGCCGTCGCGCTGCGCCAGCTTGTTCCAAACATGCGCCAGGTTCTTTCCCAGACGTTCCACATCAGCGACCCGTTCCTGACCGCCTGAGGCCGACCGACGCAGATAGAACTTCAAGTATTGGTTCTAAAGAAATGTCATGGTCATGAGCAAGAGTTTCGCCCGGACGTCTGTGCCATGTCCCGTCTGTTTCAAACCCCTGCTTCAGCGCCGCAGCAACCGCGAGACGCGGTGTCGAAACGGAGGTTGCCCAGACGGTTACGCGAATACCAGGTGAAGAGGAGCGGTCCGGCGAGCTCCAAGTCGGGGGGGTGGATGTGGGTGAGGTGTGGAAGTCGCCGGACCGACCAGGAGGCCGGACCCGACTCGCCTTCATCTTACTTACCATCGGAGAAGCCGCGCTACCGTCTGGATTCGTCCTGTCCAAAAGTGGGACGAAGTGGGATCCGGCCAGTCGTGCCCATGCGTTTCCTTAGCAGCTGGCCCACGGCCGCTACGAGGTTTTCCACATCCAGCGGCTTCAGGAAGAGCCCCTGGATCTTCCCGCGATTCACGGCATCGGCCAAAACGGTGGGATGGCCGTAGGCCGTGATCAGCACGCCTGGGATGTCGGGCTTGGCTCGTCGAAGCTCTTCCAAGAACGTGACGCCGTCTTGATCGGGAAGACGATAATCGACGACTACGGCGTCGACGCGGTTGGAGTGGATGTATTCCCTCGCTTCCTTTGGTGATGTGGTCGCGACGACGTCGACGTTCGGAAGTCTGAGTTCGATGAATTGTTGGAGGCTTATGGCGATGTCTGGCTCATCGTCGAGGATCAGGAGGACAGCGTTTTGGACGCGTGACGTCTCGGGCACTCCCTCGATACTTCTTCCTTCGGACGATATGGTCTTGGGAACTGGCCTTGGCCCCAAATTAGAGGCTTCCTCTCCCAGCCGGGAACGTCCGTGTTTGTTCCAGAGGTTTCACGCATATCCGGATTGTTGCGTGCCAGAGCGTTTCGTGAACTCGAGTCCGTCGGCCCGCATTCGGTCCGCGAGCATCGGATCCACAGCGGCCTCGTTGGCCCATTTTTTCGCTGTGCGTGTATCCCCGGTGGCGTGAGCGGCGACCGCCAAGAGGAAGGCGAGGCCGCGTCGCTCTGCTTTTGCGATCTTCAATGCTAGCGGCTCAAGGTTGCTGAGGAGCTGTGGAAAGTTCCGGCGTTGCATCAGGGTTGTGCCATAGAGGAACAGGGCGTCCGGGTCGTCGGGCCGTTTCTTTGCCAGGCGCTGGGCAAGCCTGCCCGCTCGACGATCTTGGCCTCCCAGCAGTGCTAATTCGACCTGCTCGATTCGCACGGGCTGGAGCCGGCGCGCGGCGCCCACTCCCAAAATGAGCAGGGATGCGGCGCCGGCGATCATCCACCAGCGGAACCGTTCCTGTTCGACCGGCGCGGTGATCGACGCGACTTCCTGGCCCGCCACGGCAAAGGTCGCCGGCCCCGGCCCGAGCGTGAGGGTGCCGCGCAGGCGCGGCTCCGAAGTCGACTGGTTGCGGGCGCTCACCCCGAACGTGCCAGTTACGGAGAGCTCGTCACGCAAAAGGCTGCGGTCCACATCGCCGACGCGTAGCAGGCCTTCCGCGGCTTCGAAGCGCGCGTTGCCAGTTGATTCGAGATGGAGTTGCGCGGCATTGATGAGGGCCTCACCTTGGTCCAATTGGAGCATGATTTTTGCGCCGGTGGCGCGCAGCGTGAGTAGCCGATAGTGCCGCTCGCGCATGGGCGCATCAGCGGTAGGAAGCGGACCAGCGGGCTGCGTCCAGGATCCCGTCGTGTACGTTGTACGTTTGCCTTGACTGGTCACGTTGAGGGTGGTTTCCCAGACGTAGAGGGTCAGGTTTCCGCGAACCTCGAATGTACCGTTGCCGGCCTGGACCTGCGTCAAGGCCGCCGCCAATGGATAGTAGATGGCGGTTCCGTTTGGGTCTGGCGAGGTGCTGCTGCCGCGAACCCGGGACCCGCCGACCCATTGGTCCACAGGATTGGGTTTTACCTTGGCTTCTTTGACTTGAAACTCGATGGTGGACGTCTCGCCCCCGCGACCGACGATGATGAGATTGGACATGGGTGTGGAAAAGGTGGCGTCGGCGGATGCATTGGTGTGGATAGCCTCGCCGTGGGTGGGCGGTCCTTTGGGCACGCCGCCATAGGGTTGGGACCAGTTTGCGGGGTCCGCGACCTCGACTCGAGAGCGCTCAGTCCAATTCACGACCAAGTTTTCCGCTTGAAGCGTGATCGATGCGCGCTTTGGTGTTTCGCCCGGCGGAAGAAATACGAGCCCGGCGAATGCTGGAGTCGTGATGGTTCCGTTGATGTCGACGGAGTCGTAGAGGAATTCACCTGCCGCATCCGCCGCGGCGGCCGCGGTAGAGGGGAAGAGAAGGGCCACTGCGACGAGGATGCCGAGTGGCCCGATGTATCGCTTAGTAGCCCGGGATGCAGTCGATCGGGCTGACGTGGACCGACGGGATCGGCGCCCAGGGGTCGACTTCGAAGCAGTCTTCCCACATGGCGGAACCATCGTCTTCGACGTGGGGGTCCTCATCGGCTGCGGCGACGGGTGCCGCGCTGAGGATGGCCGCGAGGGCCAGGGCGGTCGCGATGCAGGCATTCCGGGTCGTGTTGTGTTTTGACAACCGGGTTTCACCCAGGCCAGGAGTCTGCCCTGCGCCGAGAATGGGTTCTCTCCCAAACGGTAACGTTGCGCCCGGTTCATCATTAGTCGGCGCCGCGAGGAACGTCCCGTGGGCTTTCTGTCTTCTCGTCTTCCTGTGACTGTTGCGACACATGCCCCAGCACTTGTTCGAGCCGCGCCGTCGCGAAGTACCGGCAACTGTGGGGCCCGCGGACCTCCGTGACGAGCTGCTTTTCGACCAGGAGGTTGGCGTAGTCGCGCAGCACCTTGCGACTCATGGCGAGGCTGTGCCGTAACTGGATTTGGCTGATCCCGGGGTTGCGCAGTACCTCATGGACCATCTCGAGCACGCGCCCCCGCAAGAGCAAGGCGACCAAGGGGCGTTCCTCTGGACCGATCCGCGCGGGAAAGTAGCGCGTGACGCGCTCGGCTTCATAGGCGGCTACGATGGCGGCTCGCTCCAGGACCATGAGGTGGTACTTTGCCGTCTTGCGGTTGGCGTCGAGCTCCTTCCACAATGTTGCAAGGCGGACTCCCGGCCGCCGAAGGATGATCTCGAGCAGCCGACGCCGTACGGGATGGTTCTTGGCGAACGCTTCTTTGGACAACGATTCATCGGACTTGCTGGAAACGAGCGCTAGGAATCCGGCCGACAACAGCGAGAACAGTCCGGAGATCATGGGAGGTCAACGACGAGGTGCGAGGCCGCTGGATGGGGACCGTGCCTCTTAAGAAATGGCCCGTCGGCGGCCAAGAACGACCATCAGTGGCATTTTTCTGTGTTCTCTCCCAGGCAGTTACGCTGGCCCCCTTGTTGCATGGGCTCCTGCAGTCCCGCCCGCTAGAAACGTCTTGGATCTCCCTCAGTCTTTCTCGTAATGCGTATCAAAATCCATCGGGTGACTTTTGTAGCAACTCGGATTCCGAGCTTCCTCGCGCGAGGACGGGTTGTTTTCTCGTTGCTCGCCGTTGGCTTGCCATTGGCCCTGGCTGCCCTCGCGGCGCCAGCCTGCTCGCAGGCGGGGTACACGCGCCAGGATACTCCGGACGAACACTACCTGACTGGCTACCTCGCTTGGAATGGAGGCAAAGGCACCATATCGTGGGATTCGACCGCCACCAGCGAGGACCCAGCGTCCATCACGTCGGGATCGAGCCCGCCGGCGGCCGCGGCCCCCGTCGGTGCCGCATCGGAGTGGCTGACAGGCTCCGATGGGGGCCTGACGCCGCGGATCACATTCACGAGCCAACCTTTGCCGCGCGCTCTACTTGTAAACGCGTCCCGCCTCATCGAGGTGGACCTTTACTTCGTACAACCCCAAGCGGTGGAAAACTTCGACCTGCGGCTCACGGTGAACGGCCAGCTCGTGGCAGGCGCCGTTCGTCCCGCGCCGGTCTACCCAACGTGGGCGCCACCCACGCCTCCCGGCTACATGGTCAAAACCTACCGACTGCAAACCGAGCAGGACCGAATCTCCAAAGGCGACCAGGTCGTCATCACGTTGACGCCGACGCTTGGCTACGCCAGCCTGATTGCCCCGCCGAAGCTTGGCACCGCTGGCGACCACCGCTCCATCATCCGAATTCCGTTCTACTCTGAGGAGGACAGCCAACTGCGATTTCCTTCCCCCGCGCGCCCCGACGACCCGACCGACACCGGCCAGCCCAATTCCGCCCCAATAACTCTCTTGGGCGCCGTTCCCCTCGGGGCCGGATTCCTACTGGCAACCGGACGACGTCGACGGCCGGCGCTGCTTGCCCTCTTGCTCGTGTCGATTTCCCTTTCCGGTTGCACCTCGCAGTCAAGCGCGCCGCCCTTAGCAGCGTCGGCCCCGATGGTTGCGCCCGAGGACGGCGACGTTAAGACTGATAGGATCGCCCTCTCGAACGAATCCAAGACGACGGGAAACGGTTCCATCACGGGCACGGTCCACGACGAACAGAACATGCCGTTGCCGGGCGCATTCGTCGTGCTTTTCGGGAGCGACAGAACGGCCGTAACCACCAAGCTCGGCCGGTTCGACTTCCCGAACCTCACCGTTGGAGACTACCGAATCCGAATCGACCGGGAGGCGTTCAAATCCATCGAGATTCCAGTTCGAGTGGACGCGGGCTTCCTCACAAACTTGGACATCACCATGGTGCCCGCCGTCGGCGCCAATCTGCGCGCGCACCTGCACGACTATTGGGCCGGCCAGACGACCCTGCTCCTCCTCGAGCAAGACGTGGAGATCCACACCAACGGCGACCAGAACAAGTACTGCACACCGGGAAGCTACGACTGCTTCGGTTACGTCAAATTCCCCGACGCCGCGCCCGACGGCTCCGCGATCATCCTTCCGGGCACCTACGACGTTGAAGTCACCGTCACGTGGACAGCCAGCTCGAGCTCAGCCAAATCCATCGGCGTCGGGTTCCGATCCAACAATGAGCCGGGCTACGAGCAGAGCCCGGGGCACGTGGACATCAACTACACGCTGATGTATCCGCGGCCAAGCGGGGTCCCGACCCACATTCGGACGGCATGGGAGATGGGCGACGTCGGCCACCAAGTCTTCTCCACTTGGCAGATCTTCATCAACGTGCCGCGCGTTGGATTCTTCCCCGCCGTCGTCACGAACCTTGGAACGTACCACGTCAAGGTCGTCCTTCACAAAGGAATCGTCCCGTTGGAGCCAGGTCACCGGGACTTCTGGGGCGGGAAGACGACGTTGCCAATTCTCGATGGCGCCGCCATTCGGCTCACGTGTCCCTCTACGTGCGCCCTGCCCGATGATGCCGCCAAGTGGGTTCCGCCACGCCTGATCCCCCCTGGGACGTCACGGTTGACGATTACGTTGAATGCAGACCAGGTGGCGATGCCGACGCCCACCGACTGGGTTCTCCTCTTCAAAGCCGCCGATACGCCGCCCACGGCGCCCCGCGATTTCGCGCCGTTCAAGCCCGTGGCCGACCCGTCGGGGACCGCGCTGTCCAAATCCTATGAGATGCGCCTCACGGCGATCCAAACGGACCAGTTCTATTCGCAACACAGTAATTGGGCCTTCGCCGTGGACGACGGAAAGGACGGCCAGGTCGCGTACACAAATGCGATCACGCTCAAGTTGTCTGTCACGGCCCATCGGGATGAAGCGGCCGGCGCGGCGTCGGCCGCGCTCGACCTGCTCCATCCCTGATTGGTTGTAGGAAGAGAGGCTCGTCTACACTGGCGCGATGCACTCGGGTACGATGACCTCGCTGACCACGTTCTCTTCGAGGTAGAAGCAGACGACGTTGGTCAGCCCCACGAAGATGTCGGTCTGGTCGTTGAGCTCCACATAGTCAGCGTTCTGCGTGTACGTGGCCGCGCTGAGTAGCTCCGTGGTGAGCGGGCTAATCGCCGGGAAGACGACGTAGTGAATCGTGCCGCCCGTCAGGGATGCCGTGATGACGCAGACGTTGCCGTCGGGCTCTCGTTCACAGCTGGTTGGGATGGCTGCGACGCCTGCGACGGCGACCGCTCCGGGCATGGCCGCAACCCCGGCCAGGGCGATCAACGACGCCGCCATTGCGATTGATGTTGCCTTCATGGTGGTCACATGCGCCCAACGAGCGGGCGTGAACCCTTCGTATCACTGTGGGGTTTAAGCCAGAATTGGACCGACCAGTAACGGCCACCACCCTACGGCGGGTTGACGCCTGCTTGGAATGTCTGGACTTCGAACGCGCTTCCTGTTTCCTTCATCGTTGCGCATAGGACGTGGTTGCCGTCGGTGCGCACGTTGACGAGACCGTAGATGAGTCGGGTGGCCAGGGGGACATTTCGGAAAGATTGGAAGTCCGCCGTCCGACCGTCCGGCTTGACCTTGGACAGTTCCGCCTCGAAGAGTTTCTCGGGGTCCCCGTTGTTGCCGGGGATCTTGAGCCGGTCTGCGTAGGCGAGTGCGGTGGACCGGGCGAGCTCGGTGCTGTAGATCAGCGGGGGCAGGAGGGCCCCGTCGGGGTCGACGCTTGCGCGGCCGAACATGGCGGAGGCGCCGATCAGCAAGGGTTGTGGGTGGGAGTAGTCCTCGTTGTCTCCGCTGCTGATCACGGTGGCGCGCGGCTGCATGGCTTTGAGGAAGTCATAGTCGACGTGGGCGCTGCCGTGGTGGCAGGCTTTGGCGACGTCGACGCTGAACTCTTGGCGCGGGTGGGCTCGCAGTAGGAGTTTTTGGCTTGGGGTGTTGAGGTCTCCGGTGAGGAGGGTTCGGCTTCGGCCGTAGTCGAGGCGCAGGACGACGCTGTGGCCGTTGACGGTCTCGCTGTCGGAACCAAGGTCCCGCAGTCCGTCGGGGCCGGCGGTGGTTTTCTCGAGGATGGGCCCGAGTACGCGGATGGCGACGCTGTTCTCGCCGGGCTTGTAGCCGGGCAGGTACTGGTCCCGCTGAGTGAGTCTCTTCACCTTCTTGGGCACCTTCGCGACCCAGGATGCGAACTCGGCGAATTCGCGAGTGAAGGCCCGTGACGGGTTTTGGAACGATGGTTTGCCGTCCAGGAGTTCGGTGATGAATCGGCGTTTCTTTCGTCCCTGGTTGCCCAGGGCGGGCAGTTCCAACGATTCCGCCTCGACCATCTTGCCGATGGGTGGTTTGCCGCTGAATCGGCCCAGGCCGTTGTGGTAGAAGTTTTCGACTTCGACTTTGACGCGGCCGTCCTCGAATTTTCCTTTGGCGTAGTCGTAGAGGCGTCCGGCGAAGACGTCGACGAGTCCGCCGTAGTGGTCAAAGTCGGGGTGCGTGAGGATGACGGTCTGGAGTCGGATCCGGTCTTGGCGTAGGTCTTCGAGGAATTTCCACCGCAGGAAGTTGACGACGCCTCGTTTCATCATTTGTCGGGAGTTGCTGACGCCGGCGTCGATGAGGTGCCACTTGTCGTCGGGGGTCCGCAGAAGGACGCCGTCGCCTTGGCCTACGTCGATCACGTAGACTTCAAGGAGGCCGGCGGGGCCCAGGTCGTTCTTGTCGATGCGGCCGTTATATCCGCGCGCGTAGACGGTGCCGTTGTGCGCGTGGACCGGATCGCCCCAGAGTAGCTCCGACGCGGTTTTTCCGTTGGTCTTCTTGAGGATCGCTTTTTCTCGGCGTACGTATTGTGGTGCCATCTTCCAACTCCTCCGGACTCTGGGGCGCAAAATGTTGGGTGCGTTGGAAAAGGGTTTGCTCGTCGAGAAAGTTCCAGACGAGTCCAGGGTTTTGTCTCCCAACTGGTAACGTTCGATGCGCCAAGCAATTCCGCCCAGGTTGTAAGGAGCACCAGAACGATTGAATAGGCCGTGCGGCCTGAAAAGCTCAAATCGTGATTCTATGAAACCCACCAAGCGCAAACCCACGAAGGGTTCGTCCCGCAAAGCTACCCCTCTCGAGCCGAGCCGACCGATCGCCCGCGAAGACGTCTACAAGGGTATTCAGGCCGATTTTGAACGTGGCATGATCAGCGACGACGTGACTGTCCAATACCGGCCCAATGGACAATACACGTTTACGAGCAGCATCCCGCCGGCGGTTGAACTCCATGAAGAGCTCAAGAAAACACAAACATTCGCCCCCTTGCTGGTCCATCACTTCGTACGCCTTCTAGGCCTCTTGGAGGGTCCCGACCCAGTCAAAATGGTCTACGCGAACATCATGATGCAGCTCGACAAGATCTACCTCACGCTGCAACAGCGCCCGGACATCGTCGCGGAGGCCCGGCTTCGCAACCGCCGGTTCAAACCGGGTTTGTCACCGTAGTTCGCTGTCGCCCTTTGCAAACCTGCGGCACCAATTCGAATAGGGAATCGCGGTTTCACCGCGTCTTCGCCGTGTTGCGCTAGGTTGAAGTCGGTTCCGCGCCATTCCGCAACGACGCCAGGCGGAGTACCAAATGTCCAACGATTCTCCCCCGCCTCCGCCAAGCGCAAGCCCGTTGGCAAAGCAAGAACGGCATCCAAGGTGACGCTCGGTGAAAGCGGTGGGGGCCATCCTTCTCATCGCATCCCTAACAGCGGGATGTCTGCAAACGGGACCTTCAGGGAATTCAGGGTGCGTCCTCGGCGATGACCCCCGCGTGTCAAGCCCCCCAGCGCCATCTCCATTTTCCGTTCCTCAGCCACACCCACCGGTTCCCAGATTCCCTGGAACTGGAGGATTCGAGATCAGTCCTGCCGAACCCGCCATCCAAGCGGAAAAAACGCTTCAAATCACCCTGCAGTTCAAGAATCCTGACTGCCGAAGCTTCTATTGGCGGTCATTCGGGATCGACTGTAATGCCATTCTTATGCGACTCGAAGAGGGCCCGGGTCTGTACTGGGCCAGCCAACTTGCGGTTTCAAACGTTCCATACATTGCAAGCTGTTCGGAGATTCGAAGTCATTCACCTCTTCAAAAGGTGGCGCCGGGCGAAAGGGAACAATGGAATGTGACTTGGGACGCGTCTCTTTCCATGTTTGTCCACAGCGAAGAACAACGCACCGCCTTGACTTACCCATCAAACGTTTCCCTTGCGCCCGGCGCTTGGACTCTGACGTTTGGCTTCTCCCAAGAAGCCTCCTACGACACCAGAGGCGTGACCCAGTTGCACGTATCGCATCCCCAATCAAACAATTTCCAAGGTCCGGAAATCCGTCAAGACTGCGAGAACCTCCGAGCCAGAGTCATTCCCGAGCGCGCAAGCATACGTGCCGAACCCTCAACTGCCCCCCTGGGCTCCCCAGTGACCGTTACTGCCGAATACGAGCTAAAATTCCCCGCGCCCGGCTGCTGGGTTGGAGGTCGCCCGCCTTACATTTCGTTGGCGTCTCGTGCGGGCAATTCCTCGCGCGACTTTGGGCAAGGGCCCCGCGGCCCCGATTGTGGTCTTCTGCAAAACGCAAGCCTAATTGACACCGGGGCAGGTCGCGTGACGGGCAAGATCGAATTCACTTGGAATGGCCTGGAAGACCCAGCTGACCGGTGCCAGCCGACCGCCGCGCCGGGGGAAGTCACGCTGCGTTTGCATGGGCTTGCGTTTGGAGCTGAGATTGCCGATCTTGGCCCAGCGACCACGATCACATGGACCTGAAATGTGATGTGCCTGTCCTTGCGAACGTGAAAGTCATTCTCCGGCGCCGACGGTGGTTTTCACGCGCGGCGACGGGCGCGATGGACGAGGACCGCGAGGCCGAGCATGACGACGAGCGCGAGGAACGCGGGCGCGGCGATTTCGCCGTCACCTGCCGTGGGGCTCGGCGGGCTCCTGCTCGTGGCGGCCCCAGCGTGGTAGGCGCCGAGTCCGCCCGCTTGGTCCGAGTAGAACATGCCGATGTTGTGGGTGTCGGTGGCGCTCGCGTTGGTGGGTGACGACTCGTCGGGGCCGCCGGCCGCGTAGATGATCTGTTGGCCCGGCTCCAGCGGCATGTCGCAGTAGCCCCAGCGTGGACGGCTTCCTTCGGCGACGAGGAGCGGGAGCTTGGCTTCCTCACCGGCGCGCACCTGCACGGTCCGCGCGGTCTCCAAGTATCCGTCCGCGCAGGCGCGCACCGTGTAGTAGCCGTGTGGCAAGCGCACGCGGTAGGATCCGTCCCGGTCCGTGGAGGCTTCCCCCCATGCGGCGAAGTCCCATGAGTAGAACCGGATCGTGGCGTTCCCGATGGATTCGCCGTGATGGTGGCCGATGGCCCAGCCGCCGAGCCACGCGTCGGGCGCGCGGACGGGCTCGGGCGGCGCGTGCAACGGCGTC
>CAYOZB010000022.1:0-30087 GCA_964408365.1 uncultured Halobacteriales archaeon
TCGCCGGCGCGATCGCGGCGTCGGTGGTGAGGAACGCGAGCATCGTCGCCATGTTCGGCGCGATCATGCCGCTGCCCTTCGCGATGCCCGCCAACCGGAACGACTTGTTGCCGACCGGCACCTCCACGACAATCTGTTTCGGGACCGTGTCGGTCGTCATGATGCCCTCGGCCGCGGCGCCGCGCTCGTTCTCGTCGAGCTGGGCGAAGGCGCCCTTGATTCCCAGTTCGACTTTCTCCATGTTGAGGAGTTGGCCGATGACGCCCGTGGAGGCGACGAGGACGTCGCTCGACTTGATGCCAAGGAGCGAGCTGACCAGGTCCTGCATCTTGTGAGCGTCCTTGAGGCCCTGTTCACCGGTGCAGGCGTTGGCGCAGCCGCTGTTGCAGATGATGGCGCGCGCGGTGCCGTTCTTCACACTCTCGCGGCTCACGATGATGGGAGCGGCGACGACGGCGTTCTGCGTGAACACGCCCGCGCACGTCGCGGGACGGTCGCTCGCGATGAGCGTCACGTCGCGTCGGCGCTTCTTGAGCCCAGCGTGGACCGCTCCGGCGCGGAAGCCGCGCACGTCGAAGATGTCCGCATCGTGAAGGAGGCGGAGCTGGACTTTCTTGTGGACGAGTTCGGTCACGGCGCTTTGGGCTTTGAGGGGGGTCATGTTACGCGATCACTTCTTTCGATGCGGTTTTCACGATGGACTTCAAGCCGAGCGTTTCGGGAAGTCCGACGAGGAGATTGAGGTTCTGGACGGCTTGTCCGCTCGCGCCTTTGACGAGGTTGTCGAGGGCACTCACGAGGCACACCCAGTTCGATTCGGGGTCGGGCGCGATGCCGATGTCGAGGAAGTTGGTGTTCGCGACGTGTTTCGTGTCCGGGAGCGTGCCGAGCGGGAGGATCCGGATGAACGGTTCCTTCCCGTACGCGTGGACGAAGATGGACTGCAACTCCTCGGCGGTCTTCGCCTTCGTGAGGCGGACGTACATCGTGCTCAGGATCCCCCTGTTCATGGGGACCAAGTGGGGCACAAAACGGACGGCGACAGATTTGCCGCTGGCCGCGAGGAGCTGCTCTTCCATCTCCGGCTGGTGCCGGTGCTGGAACGGTTTGTAGGCACGGACCGACTCGTTGGCTTCGACGAAATGCGTCTCTTTCGTGGGGGAGGCGCCGGCGCCGCTCACGCCGCTCTTGGCGTCGACCATCACAGGGCCGTCGATGAGGCCGGCGTTGGCGAGGGGAGCGAGGCTCGTGATCACGGTGGTCGGGTAGCAGCCAGGGTTGGCGACGATACGCGCTTTGCGGATGTTGTTGCGGAACAGTTCCGGAAGACCGTAGGCGGTCTGCTTGAGCAGTTCCGGCGCTTCGTGCTTCACCTTGTAGGCGGCCTCGAAGTCGGAGGCTTTCTGGAACCGGAAGTCGGCGCTGAAGTCGATGACGCGGATCTTGTTGTTGCGACGCGCCAATTCGGCGACGGCCTTCTGGCTCTCGGTGTGCGGGAGGCAGCTGAACACGATGTCCGTGTCCGCAGCGATGGCCGCTGCGTCAAAGAGTTCCAACGTGCCGCTCACGATGCCGCGAAGATCCGGATGGACTTCGCTGAGGGCGACGCCAGGTTTGCTGGTCGTCGTTGCGTGCGTGAGCGCGGCTTCCGGGTGACGTGAAAGGATCCGTAGAAGGTCCCCCCCGGTGTAGCCGGTCGCGCCAAGGATGGCGACTCGTACCACACCACTCATTCCCGGTTGCTTGCTTAAGAGTGTGATGACCATCGCGCGCTAAATTCGGCCACGATTGTCCGAAACGGGACATGGACGCCTATTCGCATGTGATCGTGGGTGGATCGGGTCGTGGCGTGACGCTCAACGCGGGTAGTCCAAGGCTCTCTCTCGCGATCGCGAGTCGCTCGTCCAGTTCGACGCTGCTCCGTGCGTCGGCAGTGAACGAGGCTTCGTCGGATGCGCGCACGTGTATGGTCCAGCCGTCATTGCCCGTTTTTTCTGCACGGACGCTCGCAAGATCGACGAGGAACGACCAAGCCGCGCTCTCCTTGTTGTGAGGAGGTGCGAAGCCCGCGACACCTGAAGCCGAGAGTCGTTCCCACGCCTGTTGCAGATCAGTGTGGTTGAGAATGTTGACTTCGCTGATGAGCGGTGGCGCGTTTTCTGGTGGCCAGGGTTCCGACGAGGTCGCATTCTTCGCAAACGCGTCGCCGTATGCACTCACGATCGCCGGCGACGCGCCGGTGAGATTGGCGATGAAGCGTTCAACATCGTCCTGGGCTAGCGTCGCGTCGCCCGTCCAGGCAAGCGTCACCGTGCCGGAACTATCCAAGCGCGGCCCTAGGTCGTACATCGGCCACAGGTCATACCGCCAGGGCTCTGCGTGTTCGTCCCGCGGTACAATCCACACGACGCCGTTGATGGCGTAGTTCCCGCGTCCATAAATTTCGTCCAAATACGCGTCAATGACCTCGAAGCCCTCGCCCGGGAGGCCGGCTGACTGCTTGTCGATCGTGACGCCGGAACCCTCGTGCATCGCGGCAAGATGCTGGAAGAGGCCAGATTCCGACCAAAACGAAGTCAAGGTGTCGGGCGACGTGCAGCCGCCCCCGAGACACCCTGAAAGAAGGAAGGATGCGACCACCAGGCCGACGGCTCGAACACGCTGCAAGCCGTCGCTAAAGGTACGTGCAGATTCCTCTGTTTAATGGAACAAGCTGGCCGCCGCAGGAAATTCTGGCGCCGCCCGGGAGCGTTCCATCGGCCCCAATGTTCATAAACCGCCAACGCCACCGCCCGCAGGCAGGGGTAGAGTGGAATGAAAGGTGCAGCTTCAGCCGTCGTCTTGTTTGGACTATTGACCGTCGCGTTCTCTGGATGCATCGTCCCGAAGGACGACAATGCGATAGCAGCCGCCGCCGTGACGTCGAGCGCCGCGCCCGTTGCGGACAATCAGACCACTGATGGAAACAAGACCGTCAACGCCGCGCCCGTCCTCGTCGTCGAGATCTTCGATAACGGCACCTTGCTCGTCGCGGTCGACGGCATCGTCAACGCAAGCGCCGGCGTCGACCTCACCTTCGACGCCGCAAACTCGACCGACGCTGAGGGCGACAACCTCACCTTCGCCTGGGACTTCGGCGACGGCAACACCTCCGCCGGCTTCAACGCATCCCACGCCTACGCCGCCGCCGGCAAGTACACGCTCAACGTCACCGCCACGGACGAAGAGGGCGCCTCGGCCAACACGTCCATCCCGCTCGTCGTTGCAAGCTCCGGCCCAGCACCGGGCACATTCGTGCGCACCGACTCCCAGACCTTCACCGGAACCGTCACCGTCGCCGTGCAAGGCCAAGCCTGCGGAACGGGCGTCGGATTGCCCACCCATACGTGGACCATCCCCGCTTCGGAGGCCGACGGCACCATGGTCAAGGCGGCCAAGTTTATCGTCACCCTCACTCCCGGAACCACGCACGTCGACGCCGCCTTCCAAATCCTGGATCCCGCTGGGGCCGTCATCGAAAGCGTCGACAACGGCTTCCAAGGAGCCGAAACCGTCACGGTCGAAGGCGACTTCCTCCCGGGCGACTACTCCATCAAGAACACGACGTGCACCGCGGTCATGGGAAGCTACACGATCAAGGCCGACGCGGACTTGGTCGCCCTGTAAGGGAGAAACCGCGGAAGACGTGCCGGAACCCAAGCAGGGCCTGGAAAATGTTAATGAGGGCCGCGTCTTCGCCTCCCTCCGCGAGGCCCTGTAACAATGCCACCACTGGCTGAGTTCGAAGACCTCGTCAAGTTCTACGGACCAACCCAAGCGCTCGGACCGGTCACCCTGAACATCCCCGAAGGCAACGTCGGCCTTCTCGGACCCAACGGAGCCGGAAAGAGCACGCTCGTTCGCATCATGATGGGTCTCATCCGACCCACATCCGGGGTTGTCCGCGTCCTTGGCGAAGAAGTCACCCCCGGCTCGAAAGCGATCCGCCGACGCATCGGCTACGTCCCGGAAGGCGACGCGTTCTTCCCGGAACTCAACGGCGTCGAAGCCGTCGCCTTTTCCGGTCGCCTCGTCGGCATGCGCGGCGCCGATGCGCTCCAGCGCGCACACCAGGTCCTCGACTACGTCGAACTTGGGGAAGCCCGCTACCGTTTGGTGGAAAAGTATTCCACCGGCATGCGGCAACGGCTCAAGCTCGCCCAGGCCCTCGTCCACGACCCCGATCTCCTCATCCTCGACGAACCCACGGAAGGAGTCGACCCGGAAGCCCGCGGACACATCCTCAACCTGATCCAGGAAGTATCGAAGGAGCACGGACTCCAGATGCTCCTATCCACCCACCTTCTCAACGACGTCGAAAAACTCGCCAGCCACGCGCTCGTGCTCAACCAGGGACGCGCGGTCGCCAGCGGTTCGATCGCCGAACTCAAGGCCGCCCCGATGAAATCCTTCATCGTGCGCGTCAACGGCGCCCCCGACGCGTTCACGCAACGCCTCACCGAGCAAGGCGTCAAGTGGGAACCCATGCAACCCTCCGTGCGCGTGTTCCTCGACGACCCGAAACAAGTTCTGCAGCACGTCAAGGACGCGGGACTCGTCGTGCGACACCTCGCACCCACCGAACTCTCGCTCGGAGAAGCGTTCGAACAAGCCGTCGCAGGAGGCACATCCAATGCCTGAAGGCGTCAAACCCTACCCACGCTGGGACGGTCCCCTCAACACGGCTCCGTTGGTGCTCGTGGTCGCCGGCAACGAGATCCGACGCGCCTTCATCAATTTCTGGAGCCGCCTGGCCCTCGTCTTCATCGCCGCCTACACGGTGATGTACCTCGGCCAACTCTACACGTTGCAACAAGACAGCGGCGACAGCGTCCACACCATGGACAATTTCGTCGACTTCCTCAACAACCTCCGCTGGGGCGTCCTGGTCATCGCCGCCGTGATCGGCGGACCCGCCATCTTGGAAGACGTGCGACGCGGCGCGCTCGAGATCTACCTCAGCCGCGCCGTCAACATGACGGACTACCTCGTCGGGAAGATCATCGCCTTGTTCGCGTTGACCGTGTTGGGCCTCTTCCTTCCGGCGACGATCTACGTGTTGGCGAGTCTCTTCTTCTTCAAGGACCACCCGGAAGGCTGGGCCGGCGCATTGCCCGGCGCGTTCGTGTACAGTCTCATCTTGGGCGCCATGGTGAGCGGCCTCGCGCTCGGACTCTCGAGCGTGAGCAAATCGAGCCGCGCGGCGACGTTGCTCCTCATCGGCGGCTTCGCGATCCTCGACCTCGTCGTGAGCAACCTCCTCGCAGCCATCACCGACGACCCGAACCTCCAGATCTTGTCCCCGTTCGCCGCGTTCCAACAACAATCCGAATGGATCTTCCGCGGCGTCGACTCCGGCGCCGAGTTCCCCATGATGTGGGGCGTCCTCGTGATCGTCGGACTCACCCTCATGGGCTGGATCTTTTTGGCGTGGAAACACCCGCGCGTGCGAGGTGCCTGAACATGGCCGTCCTCGAGTGCAACCAACTCAGCCGCTGGTACGGCGAAGTCATCGCAGTCAATGACGTGACCGTCGAAGTCCAACCCGGCATCACTGGACTCCTCGGACCCAACGGGGCCGGCAAGTCGAGCCTCATGAAGATGAGCATGGGACTCCTCAAGCCGAGCAACGGCGCCATCAAGGTCCTCGACGAAACCCCTTGGAACAACCCGAAACTCCTTCGACGCATCGGCTACGTGCCCGAAGGCGACGCGCCGTTCCGGGAAAAAACGGGACGACAATGCGCCATCTACGTCGGCCGACTCGCCGGACTCTCCCCGCAAGACGCCGCGGCCGCCGCGGAACGCTGTCTCGGACAGGTCCGTCTCGAAGCCGAGATGGACAAGAAAGTCGAAGCCTACAGTCGCGGGATGCGTCAGAAACTCAAGTTCGCCCTGGCGCTCCTGCACGAGCCGGAACTGTTCATCCTCGACGAACCCCTGCTCGGAAGCGACCCCCTGACGCGTCGCGACCTGATCCAACTCATCCGCGACCTCGAGAAACAAGGCAAGAGCGTCATCGTCTCCACCCACGTCCTCCCTGACGTCGAAGCGATGACGCAACGCATCCTTCTCCTCAACCACGGACGACTCATGGCGTATGGTGACGTCCGAGAGATCCGGGATCTCCTCGAACGCTACCCCCGAACGGTCCGCATCCACACGCCGCAACCCCGCGAACTCGGAGCCGCCTTGTGGGGCTGGCCGAGTGTCTTGTCCATCCAAGCGGAAGAGTCGGCGGTCGTCGTGAAGACCCCGAAACCCCAACTGTTCTTCCAAGAACTCCAGGACTACTTGATCCGCAAGGACATCCCGTTCTCGAGCGTGACCTCGCCAGACGACAACGTGGAAGCCGTCTTCAAGTACCTGGTGGGATGAACCATGGCCAACAACGCTCTTGTCCTGCTCGCGAACAACTTCAAGCACTGGGTGAGCGCCCGCGGATTCATCATGGTCATCGCGGCGTCCCTCGTGCCGCTCTTGTTGACCGGCGCATGGGTCGCGACCCACCAGGCCGACGTCGCCGCCGACAGCGTCTCCTGGGATCCGAACCCGACGCACGGCCAGAAGATCAACGTCACCGGCTTGATCGTCAACAACGGCCGGTTCGATGTGGGCCCGTTCAACGCCACACTGACCGTCGGGACCGTCAGCAACACCGCCTCGGGCATCCGACTCATCACCCAAGCGACCAACATGACGCGCATCGAAGGACTCGCCAGCGGCGAATCCCGCGAGATCCGCCTCAACTGGACCACCCGCAACGGCCTCTTCGTCGTCATCGCCGACGCCGACAGCGCCAATGTTCTCCCGGAGATCGAGGAGTTCAACAACCAGAAACCAGAATGGCTCGCGGTCGGCTTCGTCACTCCGGACGCGACCGCCACGCCGAAGCCGCGCGCCAACCTCACCGGCACGACGGGACCCACCGCGGACATCGCCGTCACCGATCTCAACTGGGACCCGAACACCAAACCGTTCACCAATGCGACTTACACGGCAACGATCACGAACAACGGCCCCGACGCGGTCACCGGAGTGAACGTCACCCTCCAGGTCGGCCAATCCTTCAGCGGCCAGATCTTCCCGTCGCGCGACAACAAGACCACCCTCGACCTCGCGTCCGGCGAATCCAAGGAAGTCACGCTCCGCTTCGACAACGTCAACGCCCAAGCCTATTGGGTCGAAGCGTTCGTCAACACCACCGGAAGCGCCAACGACGCGAATGGGGAGAACAACTGGAAGGCCGAGTATGCGCCGGTGCAGCCGGGTGTCGGTCCGGAATCCGATTTCCCCGACCCGCCGGAGCGGCTTACGATCAAGGCGTTCTACCTCGACATCCTTCAGGATCTGCACATCAAGATCCTCTTGCCGCTCATTGGATTGTTCTACGCGGCGGGGGTCATCTCCGACGAGAAGGACAAAGGAAACCTCGTGTACGTGCTCACGCGACCCGTCTCGCGGCCACTGATCCCCGTGTTGAAGTTCGTATCGAGCTTCATGGTCGCCTCGGTCGCGGTCATCATTGGGATCTTGGCGACGTTCTTCCTATTGCTCGGCACGCCGGAAGGCGACCTCGGGTTCCTCACGACGCCGCTTCTCATCTCCTTGATCAGTCTGTTCGTGTACGGGAGTTTCTTCATCCTGGTCGGCGTCCTCGTCGATCGTCCGTACCTCATCGGCCTCGGCTGGATCATCGGCTGGGAGACCATCGCCGGGAACTTCGTGCCCTGGGTCCGGAACATGACCCTCAGCCACCACCTGCTCAACGCCATCAACGGTTGGCGACTCGACCAGGGACTCCAATGGCTCCCCGAAAGCAACGAGGCCAAACAAGCCCTCGGCTGGGTCATCGGGGCCGCGTTCGCGTTCCTCGTCGCGTCCGTCGTCGTGATGCGAAACCGCGAATTCGACGTCTAGGACGCCTGGCTCAGACTTTGAGTTGGCGGTACGTGCGCCAGAGCGCACGCATTCGGCGCGCGTTGCGAAGGCCGACCTTGAAGGCCGCCACGCTGCGGCCGATGCCCGGCTTTCGGCTCGGCACGACGACGTCGTGGAGATCCAAGCCGTCCTTCTCCCACGGCAACAGCACGGCTTCCTGCTCCGTGGCGTTCATCGATGTGAAACGGTTGTACGCTACGCGGAAACGTTCGAGCCCCGGAACCCATCGTTGCTTCCACGGACGCTCGTACGCGCCGTGCAAGGACTTGGCGTCCGTCCGTCCTGCGCTGATCGCCGACGCCGCGGCCTCGCCGGCTGCGCTCCCGGCGAGGAAGCCGAGTTCCAACCCGCCTTGCCCGCCCGCTCCTCCGGCGGCCAGCACCCCGTCGCCACTGATGGTTCCGGGCAACGCGAACACTGGATCCGGCCGCGCGGGACCCATCGGTGCAAGATCGGTCGCGGGACGTCCGCGCAGCAACGGGTGGGCTGCGAGCGTCTCGCGTCGCGTCGGTGGTCGGCCTCGGCGGAACGCCCACACGATCGTCTCGTTCCGGGTGGGATTCAGTTGGACACGTCCTCCGTCTAGGGCCGATGAGAACGCGATGTCGAGGGTGGCGGGTTCATCGAGCACGTCGGGCAGGCGCCACGCTTGGCCGAAGCGCATCTCGGCAGGGTCCTGGAGGTTTTGGAAGAAATGGCGAGCCCAACCCTCGGGCCCGTCGGCGAGAAGGAGAATCTTTGGAAAGGCGGATCCGCCGTGCCATCGCACGCGGCGTGTCTGATCGATCGTCAGATCCGTCGCTGCCCACTGGATCTTCGCGCCTGCTTTGGCTGCGATCGTTGCCAACGTCGAGTCGAGCCGCGCACGGTCGTACAGTCGGGACGATGCCCGGATCCTCGCTGTTCGCCGGCCGGCGCGGAGCCGGACCTCGTCGTAGCGGGCGGCCTCGGCCGACAATAGCCCCGGGGCGCGCTCCCACAACGCGTCGAACGCCAACGCGGCGGGCGGGGCATCCTGTTCCGGTCCTGGCCGTCGATCGAGCACGAGCACGTCGTGGCCAGCGCGCGCCACTTGTTGCGCTGCGGCGAGTCCAGCGATCGAGGCTCCGATGATGACGATGTCCGTCAAGTCGACCCCGGGAGCCCGTCGGGGTTCCTAAACACGGCGTGACGCTGGGGTCCCCTCATAATGCCAGGTTGGTTTGTGTCGGAACCTACTTATGGCCGCAATTTGACGCGTCGGAAGCCTTTGGGGGATTAGACATGAGTCGTACGGGTGGGTTTCTGTCGGTTTTGTTGTTGATGACTGCGTTCGCGGGTTGCACAGGCGAACCGGAAGCGAAGGCGGCAAGCGGCGTCCCAGACGACGCGGCCGACTCGGCGGGTGGCGCCAACATTACGCTCAACGAGACTCTTGTCGCCGTGATCGTGGTGACGATCGACGGCAACGTCACCGAACCGCTCAACGGCACCATCGCAGCCGTGACCGGCACGAACGTCACGTTCGACGGCTCGAACAGCACCGGAGACAATCTCACGTTCGCGTGGGACTTCGGCGACAACGCCACCGCCACGAACAGCTCGGCGACGCACGCCTACGCCAGCCCGGGAAGCTTCAACGTCACCCTAGCGATCACCCGCGGCAACACGACCGTCGACACAAACGTCCTCCTCAATGTCACGTCGGGGGCGCCCGTGGGCGGCGTCGTGTGGATGGACACGAAGAGCTTCACCGGCACGCTGCCGGTCGGCAACCCGAATGCGGCCAACGCGGCCAACACGGATCACCGCGATCACGTCGTCACCATCCTCGCCGCCGACCCGAACGGCACCGCCGTCATCGCGAAGCGCGTCCGGTGGACCCTCGATGGTTCGGGCCCCGCGGCCGTCGACATGACCCTCTATTGGCGCCAAGGCACGACCAACCTCGCGACCGGCTCCACCGCCAACACGGCGGACGAGACCATCGTGTACGAAGGCGACATGCTCCCCGGCGACTACGTCATCCGCGTCCGTTTCAACGCCGGCGTCAACGCGTCCTACACCGTAACGGGCGAAATCGACTACGACGCGGCCTAACCCCGACACACCCGTGGCAGGCGCCGATCTGCCGCAGCGACCGCTGCGAGACGACAACCCTTTTAGACGGGGTCCTCGACTCGCGACCGTATGCGCTTTTCCGCCGTCGTCGCTCCCACGATCGTCGCCTTCCTGCTCTTTTCCGGTTGCGTGGATCCCTCCACGACCGGCGGCGAACAGCAAGCGCGACGCGCCGGACAGGTCGGCACCGCGTTGCCGATCTCCGCTGGTTGGGCCGAAGCCGTCATGACCGTGGGCGAAGACCACAACCACAAGGATTTCGCCCAACACGTCGGCCTTTCAAGCACCAACTTCCAAGTCGTCGGCCACGACCCGCTCACGACCGACTACCACGGCAAGAGCGCCGGCGGCTACTTCTGCGCCGACGTGCGCGAAGGCGACGGCAAGCGCTTGAGCGTCGTCCACTCCTGGGTGAGCGACGTCGCCTACGTCATCAGCGACGTCACCGACCCCATGAACCCGAAGAAGATCGGCGAATTCGTCATGGCGAACACCCACGTCTACGACTTGGCCCTCACCCCCGACCAGAACTGGGTCCTCCTCTCGACGAGCCCCGGAACGAACAACGTCGGCGAAGACCCCATGGAAGACACGGCGTACGCGCCCGGCGACATCCTGTTCCGCGACGCGTGCACCGGCGAGACCAAACTCGTCGACGGCCCCGAACAAGGATTCCCGTTCGCGTCCGGATTGGTCCTCGTCGACATCCGCAACCCCCGAAACCCCTCGATCGCCGACTTCCGGCACATCCCCGTCACCGGAGGACACAGCGTCCGCGTCGAGACCAAGGACGGCGAGGACCTCATCCTCATCTCCACGACGAGCGGATTGCCGCAAGTCGGCAACCCGACCGGCTACTACCTCACCGCGGCCTACTGGTTCATGAATTTCATCGACTCGCCCGCGGGACGAAAACTCAACTTCCTCAGCCACTACCAATACCCCGCCAAACCCGCGCCCGTCCCGACGCTTCAGGTCCCAAGCAGCCTCCACGACGGATTCCTCCAGAAACACCCGGTGACCGGCACGTGGCTCGCCTATCTCGCGGTCGGCGACTCGGGCCTCGCGATCCTCGACATCACCGATCCGATGTTGCCGGAGCTTCTCGGCACCTGGAACGATTTCGAGGTGTTCGGCGAAGGTGCCCCGAACGTTCCCTTCGTCCACGAAGCCTTGCCCCTCGACACCACCTGGGACGGCAAACACTACACGTGGATCGGAGAAGAATGCGCTCCCCGTCCTGACGGACAACGCTGCACCGTCGCCATGCTCGACACCACCGATCCGACGGACATCCAGTTCGTGTCCGGCTGGGCGCTCCCCATCGAGGTCGAATCGAGCGGCGCGACGTACAGCCTCCACTACTTGGCGATCCAGAACCGCACGCTCTTCGTCTCCGCCTACCACGCTGGTGTCTGGGCAGTCGACCTCTCGACGCCGGAAGCGATGCGCACGATGCCGTCGATCGGCGCGTTCATGCCGGACATCGCGCCCCCGAAGGGCACCGTGTACCCGGCCCACGTGTACCACTACACCCCGATCGTCATGGACGTCCTCCCGCTCTCTGATGGGAACATGATCGTGTACGACGGAACGAGCGGTTTGTACGTCGTGAAGTTCGACCACTCCAACCCTGCGCCGCCCCCGGCGCCGTGGCCGTTCCCGTTCAACCAGTGAAAGCGCGCCCACATTCGCAGGAACCTTCCTGCCAGTTCATTAGGCGTAAGCGGCCTAGAGTCGTTGCGTGGTCGGTGTAGGGGAAGCGACGGACGCTGCTGCGGAAGGACGCGTCCGGTTCACCCGGGTCCTGGCATGGGCCTCCGGGATCGGAATCGGTATTTCGGTCCCGCCGGCGATCCTAAGCCTTGTCAATCATCCCGAGTTGGTTTGGTGGCGACCCGTGAGCGTCGTGATCGTCCTGGTGTCTTGGGCCATCGCATTGTGGATCTGGGTGCCCTTGGAGAAGCCGCTCAAGAACGCGTTCCGCTCAGAACTCGAAGGGGCCGGGATCGCCCTTCCCCCCGGGCCGGAGCAGGCCAAGCTCATGCTTCGAATGCAAGCTCCCCCGACGTCGTGGCGGCGCAGCCTTGCGATTGCGTTGGCTCTCACGGAGGGCACGTCGCTCAGGTCCTCCGCCAAGCGGGCTGCGGAGCTGGAGGCGTCGCAGAACGCGATCGTTCGAGAGTGGAAAATCTTCTACAATGCGGCCGCATGGAAGTTCAGGAAGGCTGGATTCAAGGCGGTATTGCCGTACGCCGGGGCACCGCTCTTGTTCGTTCCTCTTTTGGTGGTCGTCGACCCGCCATCATGGTTGGCTACGGTCGCCCTGTCCGCGTTCCTGGGTTTCCTTCAGTTCTACTCGATCGGGTACCTGCTAATCGCGGAGTGGAGGCGGACCCGACAAGTGCAGAAAGATTGGGCCGCCGCGTTCCGTGCTGTGTTTCGCCAAGACGCGAACACCAGCGCGACCGTGTAGCGCGGTCACGAAGACGAGCCGGTTACGGCCAGCAGCAAGCTTCCTGCCAGGAACCATATCGTCCGCAAACGAACGTTGACGTGGTCCTGGTGGAAGGAATGCGCGACGAATCACGCAGCGGATGGCTGATGGCCAATGCGATCGTATCTGGAATTATCCTGGCGTTCGGCTTGACGCGATTCATCGCGGACCTCCCAATGGTCGGTCCTGCATCCCCGGGCGTGTTCGTCTTGGTCGTTTTCGTGTGCTCGTGGGCAATCGCCGTTTTCCTGGCGCTGCCGCTGGTGAGGAGTGCCCGTAGCCAGATTCGAGAACGCTTGGCCGGCCAGGGATTGGGGAACGGGGAGCAAAGCCCGAAAAAATTTGGCCGACTCCTTGCGCAACTTCCGGGTCAGTTTCGGGCGGAACGCTCGCTCGCGGCGATGCTCCAGATCATGAAACCGCTGGACGCCGACGCCGCTCGACGCGAGGCCAAGGACATCCTCGCAGCTAACTCGGAATGGGCGGTACGTCACCGCGCGCTGCGTCGAAAATTCTATTCGGACGGAGCACGCGGCGTTCTGCCGATCGTCCTCTTCATCCTCGTGGCCTTCGCGGCCGTCGCCGCACTGCCTGCGCATCCGTTCTCAGGCGCGCTGGCGTTCGGGATCGCGTTGGCGCTCATGCACTCCTATGGGATCGGGTGGCTCACCTCAACGGAGTGGGAGCGGGTCATGAAACTCCAGCTTGCGTACATCGACGCGTTCCAACGCGTGATCCCACAACGACGGTGACCAAGCGCTCGCCCTGAGAGTCCAAGGACTTCCAACGGCGTAGCGAACACGTCCGCGAAAAGGATCCATCGCGACGTTGCCACGACAGCCTAATGTACGGCTGGCCCTCCTCGTCCGCCACGGGTCGGGCTTCGGCGACAACATGGCGTTCTTTCCCCACAAGGGCTACGTCATCGACGCAAGCAGCGGAGTGCTTCTGCTAGTCCTCGGAGTCGTCGTTGCCTGGGCACGGCCTGGACACAGGATCCAGACCGCCTTCGCCACGTTTGCGATCGGCTTCGGTCTCCTCCTGACCTTCGGAAACCTGGTCTCCGCCGACGACCCACTCTTCCTGCCGTTCCAACACGCATCCGCGGTTTTTGCACTCCTCGTGGCGGGCGGCCTTCTCCTGGTGGCCTGGTGGTTCCCGACCGTGCCTGCGCCCGGCGTTCGCACGGAAATCCTTGTTGCGGCCGTCGTCTCATTCGTCGCGGGCCTCGTCTTCGTTTTCGTCCTCATGGACAACCGGCCTAGTCTCCTGGGCACGGGTTGGATGAACATGACGGAATCGCTTTCCTTCCTCCAGTTCTTCTTTTACTTCTGCTTGGTGACGATGGCGGTCCGCGCCCTACATGTGCCTCGTGACGAACCGAAATTGGTTGCACAGTTTGCCGTGGCGACCGCGGGGCTCGCATTGTGGCCAGGCATCTTCACGGGCAGTCGCCTCGCGTACTCCGGTGCCGCCTATTACGAGGCCATGTCCCCGTTCTGGTGGTGGGCCGGCCATTGGGAGACACAGTATGCGCTCTTCGTCACCTTCGGCGTCCTCTTCCATGTCTTCTTGGCGGCCGCTTGGTTCGTTCTTGCAAGACGCACGAGCACCCACCGCAAGGCGTTCAACGCGCTCGCGCTCGGCCTTGTCGTTTGGCCTTTCCTTGGAGGCTGGCTCATCACCCTGATCATCATCGTCGACGGCACCCACGGGCTCAACGGCGCCGTGCGGATGGTGTCCGTCCTCGTCTTTGCGTACGGCATCCTCCGACGACACCTCTTCGACCTCGACGTCAAGATCCGGTTCGCCCTCGAACATGGCCTCTTTGCTGTCGCCCTCTTCCTCGGCTTCTTCGCCACGGGCGGCGTGGCCGCGACCTTCGGTACCCGTTCACCGACGTGGGTCTTCGGACTCGTCGCGGTCGGCTTCCTTCTCGTGTTCTACAAACCCATCCACCACGTGACCCGACGCCTGGCAGGCGCGGTCATGGCGAACACGGCCGTCTCCACCGGCGACCTCAACCTTCGCCGGGTCGAAGTGTACCGCGCCGCCGTGCAGGACGCGTTGGCCCGTCCCGACTATCGGAGCCTCGCTTCGGACGCCTCGCTTGCCAAACTGCGGACGCATCTCTCGTTGACGGAACGAGACCACGCGCTCATCCTGCACGGCATCCAAGAGGGCGCCCAGCGATCGATGCCACCGCACATGCCGGCCGAAGGGTCCCTCGTTGCAGGAAAGTACCGGATCGGACAGGTGTTAGGTGAGGGATCGCAAGGCCGAACGTTCCGCGCGACGGACATCCGGACCGACGCCCCGGTGGTCGTCAAATGGATCACACGACCCGACCCGGAATCCCCCACGCGCGAGATCGACGTGCTGCGTCGGATCAGTCATCCGAACGTGGTCCGCCTACTCGACGTGGTGAAGGACGACGCGGTGCGCGCCTTGGTGCTCGAGTACTTGGCTGGGGGTTCCCTCGCGGCTCGGCTCCAAGGGCCGTTGATGGACGACGCAGCGTTCCTTCGGCTCGCACGCGAACTCCTTGCTGCCATCTCCGCTGTGCACCACGAACGCATCGTCCATCGGGACATCAAGCCGAGCAACGTTCTCTTTGACGAGCAGGGCAGCGCCAAACTTTCGGACTTCGGCGTCGCGCACGCCCGCGGGAAGGAGACCACGGTCGGCTTCGCGGGGCCGTCCACCGCCGCCATCGGAACGATCCGCTACATGAGCCCCGAACAGGCCAAGGGCAAGAGTCCCACCGTGGAAAGCGACCTGTTCAGCGCCGCCGCAACGCTGTTTGAGGCCTGGAGTGGCGAAATGTGGCTGGATGCGCATGATTCCGAGAGTCCGATCGAACTTCAGATGCGCGCCGCGTCGGCGGGCGCCTTTGCGCGACGGGTGCGAGGACCACGAAGACTGCGCGAATGGTTCCGACAGGCCCTCGAACCTTCGCCGCGCGACCGGTTCCACTCGGCCGACGAGATGGCCGTCGCGTTGGAGACCGCATTCAACGCGCCGGGTCGCCCGGCGCGAACACCAACAACGACCTGCCGACGCCGATCACGTCCGCAGGCCTGAGGACGTGGCTGCCGGAACGCGGCAACGCGGCCCAATTCACGGTCGTGCCGTTCTTGCTCCCGAGGTCCGTCAACGTGTACCGCCCGTCACGCCCGGTGACGACGGCGTGGTCCAGGCTCACGAACGGATCATATTCGAGAAGGATCTCGGCGCCGGAGCGTCGACCGATCGACCACTGGCCCGCCGTCTTTGACGCATCCAACGCGAAACTCTTCCCCTCGTACAAGCCGTGCACAAGGACAAGCCGCGGTCCTTGCGCCGCCGGAGGCAGGACGTCCGGCGCCATCGTCCCGGTCTCGTCGGGATGTCGTGCGCGTCCCGCGTACCGGACCGACAATCGCCTCATTTGCTCCGTGATCTCGTACAAGCGCGCTGCGTTCACGATGTACTTGTTGGGGGATTTTTCCTCGGCCGGTTCCGCATCGACCAACCCGGCTTCGATGAGTTGGTTCAGGTGACCTTGGATCGTCTGGCGCGCCGCGGGTCGCGAAATGACCTTGCCGCCTTCGCGTCGACGCGGCGAGAGACGGAGTTCCCCGATGCTGTGGGGGAACCGCAACCGGTCGAGCAACTCCAACCGGAGGGAGTATGCGAGGGCTGAAAGGCGGTCGGCGAGCGCGTCGTAGTTGAGCGGACCAGTGGCTCCGGAGGCCATCGGCGATAGGACCTCGTCGTCGCTCAAATCATTGTCCCTCGTAGCGCGTACGCATGCAACCGCGTCAGAATCCCATGTCTAAAGCGGGATGGCAGGAAGTTTCATGCGACGTTGAGGCGCCCGCACATTATCGACATAGGCCGAAAATCGCACTGCTTGATCCGTGGACGGCAGGAAACTTCGTGCCACGCCTTATGGAGCCAGAGCAAACTGTTACGTACAATCATGGGTCTTGGACCTACGGGTGGAGTGGCAATAATGCCTAATTTGAGCCTTAAAGTCAATTTGGTGGTAGCAGTCGTGACGATGACGGCCTTGGCGGGTTGCGGCCACGTGGCGTCAAAGCTTCCCTGCGTCGATCTCGTTGAGGATTCGGAGACATATGGTGTTATCGGAGACATTGAGAGCACCGAGACAGGCTTCTCGATGTTCTTGGGCGACTTCGTCGTCGTCAATTTCGAGATTCAAAACCCTTGCGCCACCGACGGGGCGTTCACGATGTACCTCCTTGAGAATGGGGAAGCAATCGAGGACCGCACGTTCCGGCTTCAAGCGGGCGCCACCGAGATTTCGCATTTTGAGTATGAGCCGCGACGCCAAGGCGATCACAGTCTCCAATTGGCGGCAAGCGTGATCAGCGACAAAGGGCGCGTCAATTTCTGGCCCCCGACATTCACGATGAGCGTCGTGTCTCCCCCAGACCTGCGTGTCGTCGATGTCGACATTTCTCCGAAGCAGGCGGAAATTGGCCAACCGGTTACCGTCACGGCACAAGTCCAGAACGTCGGATCGGCATCAGGCACGCGGAGCATCCTCCTTTGGGCCGACCTTGACATCGTCGCCCAGCAGAGTGTGACGCTCGCTGGAGGGGAATCGTCAGCGATTACGTTCACTTTTACGCAGACCGCTCCGGGCGACTACAACCTGCGCGTAACTGGGTTTGACGGCATCGCTGAAGTTCAATTCTTCAATGCCGCGAAGCTGGAGTTCCTTCAGGTCTTCCTGGTGCCGTCCCCGGTGACGAACGGCGAGCTTGCCACCCTTCACACCCAGATTCGGAACGCCGGGGAACGAGAGGCCGCATTCAGCGTGACCGCGACGGCGATCGTCAACGTCTTCTCCCCGCGCTGCCAACCTGCCCTCGAGTGCAGCCCGAATCCTCTGTTCAAGGCGACCCCCGTGGAGATGCCGATCCCGGAAGCATCGGAAACGACGGGCCTGGGAGCGGGGCAATGGTTCGAGGAAGTCCATGTTAGTCGAGAATTCCGCGTTCATTGGAAGTTCGACCAGAAAATCCGCGTCGACATCACCTCGGGCGGTCGCTTGCACGATTCCCGGCTTTTGGATGCCACGTCGCGAGGAGGATCCATTTCGGTTTCCCACACTACGCCATACGGGTTTGAATGGCCCCAGAACAACGAATGCATAGAGGATCGGGTCAACGCCCGGGTTACGCTCAAACACCAGGGTGATGGGCCCGCCAGAAATGCCTCCATCAGCGTTCACATCGACACGGCCGAGCCCGCGATGGTCAGCTGGGACCATCCAGACATTCCCAATAATTTTGAGGACAACTCGTTCAGAACGAACTATACAATCGCCACAATGATGCCCGGCGATGAACCCCTCGTTTTCGACATTATCGTCCGAGGCGTTGAGCACAACTGCAAGGAAAACCAGGAACACAAGATCTCGATTTGGTCCGTGACAGAGAACGCCTGGGGCAACACCGCCGCCACCGGGGTGAAAACATTCGTGGTATAACCGCCGCGCTTATCGCGGTGCTATTGGCAACCGTCTTCTCCGGGTGCACACATGACGGTATCACCTGGACGAATCGACCGTCGGACGGCATCATGCTTCCGGGTGACGTCGTCGAGTTCGAGGTCGCCGGACTCCCGGAGGACCGAGGGGTGAACGTGATTCTGAGCACGCCCGACGGACTACAGACGCTCTGCACAGCAGCGAGGCACGACTGCGTCCTCCCGACGGAACTGCGCGCGGCCACGGAGTACAAGTGGTGGATTCGCGGTCAAAACGAGAAGGGCACGATTTCATCCAAACCGTTCGTTTTCCGGACGCCGGACACGGCGCTCGAGATTGCGACACCGGAGATTCCCGCCACAGGAGTCCCGTTCGATGGGCGTCTCTCGTGGACCGTCTCAGGCGCTGAGACCGACACGTTCGCGATCTTCGAACCAACAGAGGATACGGAAGAGTCGGTCGCCACGATTTGTTTTGGATCGGCCCCGTGCAAGACCTCCAGCCGCCTTCTTGCTGGGGAAACCTATCGCGTCCTCGTTAGGGCCTACGACGAGCAGGGCTTGTACGAAGAAATTGTGATCGACGACGTACCCGTGAACCGTCCTCCCTCATCGCCGGGTGCCGAGTTCCCGACGGTCGGGTCGGAGGTCGCCGCCGGCAAGGTGACCCTCCGTTGGTCCGCGGCGATGGATCCGGAGGGCGACGCTGTGACGTACGTCGTGAGCTTCCGCTCAGCGACTGCGACCGATTGGACGTCCGTCTCGACGGGAACAGTGCGCGAAGCGAGCGTCACAATCGAGCCTGCGGGTTCGATCTTTTGGCGCGTTACCGCCACTGACGCTTTGGGGAACAGTCAGGATTCGCCCTACTTCCATTTCCACGCGCCGCAGAGTCCTCTCCCGGCCGTTGCCATCTTCCCGGTGAAGAGCGCCCGCGTGCCACCGATGGGCGATGTGCCGTTCATCTGGATTCCGCAGATCCATGCCCAACACACGGTATGGGTTCGCGACCCAGCCGGATCCTGGAAGATCGCGTGCGGTGGCGTCGATCGTTGCACGTATCGCGGGCCGTTCGAACCAAGCAGTGTGCATGAGTGGAAGATCGTCACGAGCGCGGGACACTTCGGCACGGCGGAATCGCCCCTCGATAGCTTCCGTGCCGTGGATCGCATCGTGTTCATCCACGGAGTCCTTACCGGTCGCGGCCTCTGGGATCAGGCGAGCTCCTACCTCGAGGGCAAGGGTTTCGTTACCATGAACGCGGCCGGCTACGAGCCGGACGGCGACGGGAAACAAGGAATCGAAGACGTGGCAATAACGGAGGTCCGGTCCGACATCGGGAGAGTGCTCGAAGCCGCCGGCCTGGCACACGGGACGCCAATCATCTTTGTGGGACACGGCATCGGCGGCCTCATCGCACGCACCTTGTCAGAGGACCCGACGTTCCCCTATCCGGTCCAACAAATTGTTACACTGGGCACGGGGCACAACGGCGATGCCGTCCTGTTCCTCGTCAACCAAGGGGTCGAGTTTGCGATCAAGCAAGCCAAGAACGGACCCGGGGTCATCAAGGTCATCGGTTATGTGGCCGGCTACGCGTATGATGAGTGGGTGAAACCCTGGAAGCAGACCTTCTGGGACGCGGCTCCCTGGAGCGGCTACATCACAGACGTCAACAAAGGGACTCCCGCGGTTCCGTACTGGGCGATCGTGGGGAAGGTCGGTACGGTTTCCGCTTCAAGTGGCACCTACGGGGCTGTCGACGGAAAGGTCATCGACACCAATCACCGCGGCCTCGTCGGTCGATTCTGCGTCCACGAACAATGTTCGGGCAACATGGCCGGGATGCGTGCCGTCATCGCTTGGATCTCGGACGCGCCGCCCGAGGACGCGTAGAATGGCGCGGGGCGCCTACGCACAAGCCCTCGCCCTCGCCATCCTTGCCCCAGGCTGTCTGACGGATCCCGTTGAGCCTTTCAGCGTGCAGTGGACCAACGAACCGGAGGACGGCAAGCTGGTACCTGGAGAACTTCTCCGGTTTACGATTCGCGGGGCGAGCCGAGATGCTAGCGTCGTCCTTGAGCTCGCGCGTCTGGTTGCGCGTCCGTCCGGGGACGGGTTTGGTTTCGCGGACACCAAGACTCGGGCAGTGGTCTGCACCAACGTCGTGAGCCAGTGTATGCTCCCGGAAGCGCTTCCAGCGGGGAGAACTCTCAGGTGGTGGATCCAGACGAGCAACTCGCTCGGCATTGTTTCCTCAAACACGTTCTCGTTTGAGACGCCCCCGCTCGCCTGGACGATTTCGTCTCCACATTCGGCCACCCAGGAATACTCGAGCATGGGCGGGATTGACTGGGACATCGTGGGCGGCACGCCTACAGACGAGTACGTTTTGTTAGAAAACGGCCTAGATTCGTACGTCTGCGAGGGCCCACCACCATGTCAGACCGCCGAATCGATGCGGTCCCAGTATTCGTACGCCGGGCGAATCGTCGCTTCGGACAAGCGCGGACTCTTTGTCCACCATCCTTTGGGGACCGTCCGCATTGCGTCACCACCGATCAGCGCGCAGGCGGTTCATCCTGGCATTGGGGACGAGGTGGCCGCCGGCGCCGTAAACCTTGAATGGGCCCCTTGGACCGTCAAGAACGATCCCTCCAGCACAGCCATCACCTATGCGGTGCAGACCAGCATCGGCGGGACGCCGTGGTCCCTCGTAGAGAAGGGGACCGCGACACTCCACCAGATCAATGTGGCGGCCGGTCAACAAGTCTACTGGCGGGTCAAGACCACCGACTCACACGGCGAATCCGCCTGGTCCGGTTTCTTCACGTTCCGCACACCAGGTGCTCCGCCGCCAGCCGTACCCGGGTCCCCGGAACAAGGGGCCATAGTTCCCCCCCGATCGGTCGAATTCCGGTGGACCCCGCAGATGGACGCCCAGCATACCGTGATGGCCCGTACCAACGGAGAGCCTTGGGAACCGATGTGCAGCGGCGAGAGCTCGTGCAAGGCGCCGGTTTTGCGAGCCGGCCAGATCTACGAGTGGTCTGTCGTCACGGACGCCGGGTTTTTCGGCTCGTCGCAGACCACGAGTTTCACATTCGAGACCGCAGGTCCAATCGTCTTCATCCATGGTTTCAACAGCGACGGCAAGATCTGGAACGAACTCGCGGAGCCGTTCTTTCATGATCGCGGCTTCGAGATCGTCGACTTCAACCAGGAAAACAACGGAATCCAGTCCCTGACCTACTTACCGCACAATGGTGACGGTGTCATGACTGTCGCAAAGGAACAGGTCGCACCGGCGATCAGGGACGCCATGAAAGCCAATGGGTACGAGCCCGACCAGCGGTTCACCATCGTTGCGCACAGCATGGGTGGCCTGGTGGGCCGCGTTATCTTCTACGAGGATCTGGCGTCGCCGTACCAGCTCCACCGCTTAGTCACGATGGCGACTCCCCACATCGGCTGCAACGTGGCACGATGGGCAGGCGATCCGATTCCAGATGCTCTCTATGACCGCTGGAAGGAATTCCTGGAACAGGTGAGGCCCCACAGTGCCTTCCTTGAGGGGATAAACTCGAACGGGTCGCCCCTAGAGTGGCGAGGCATCGGAAACGTGGGCGATGTCGTCATCACGTCTCGAAGCGCGACGTGGGGTGCGACGCACAAGAAAATCATGGACCTGGGTCACTCCGACGCTCCGCCCGATGGGGGGCACTCGCGTTATTACAGGCTGCAGGAACCGCTGCGCCAGGTAGAGAAATGGTTGCTGGATCCAGTCTGGCCGGACCTCGCCACTCTGGGACGCGAGCCACAAGAGTGACGCCGAGAGGAACGGCAATGACGGGGCTGTCCGAAGGTCGAAGCTGGAGTGGGTTCCCAGCGTTGGAGCGCGCGTACCTCGAGGCGTTGCCCGTCGCGAAGGAAGGCGAGGCCCGTCGCACGTACGAGATCATGCATCGGTTCTTGGTCGATCCGCGCATCGAGACCGATTCCAGTGAGCGCCGTGCCGTGTATGATGCATGGGCGGCCCTTGTGTACCTCCTGGACGGCTCCTCGACGGTGTTCTCGAGCATCGTCGACCATCCGGACGATCCGGATCGTCTGCGGGAGGCCGCGATCTGGTGGTCGAAGCAAGAGTTGCCGGTTCCTTCGATCCCGTTGCTGCGCGCACGACTGCAGCTGCGTCCCAACGCGACCGCGGTCCGCGAACTCGCGCTGCTCCTGATGTCGTGCGACGAAGCAGGGCTTGCGAAGACCCTCCTCGAATCTCGCTCGGAGACGACCTCCGAGATCCACCTGAGGTCGCTTCACGCCCGCGCCTGCGCGTCCGTGGGAGACATCCAGGTCGGCATTCGCTTCGTCGAGGAAGAGAAGAACGATGCCGAGGACCCGTTTGCGCGCGAGGTCTTCCAGTTCGTCGCCCGGGCGGGCGCGGTCAAGTCGAAACCGTTCCAGGAGACCCGGTATTGGCAGTGGGTCATCAACGGCGTCTTGGTCCTCCGACCGGCGGACGCGGATGAGGAAGGCGGTGGCTTGTTCGCGGCCGCTTGGGATCAGGGTTGGCTGATCGGGGAAGGCTTGGCGTACACGAAAGCGATCCTCACTGCAGCCAACCGGATCCCCGAACGCATCCTCTCGGTGCCGGACCGTGACGCACAGATCCTCGCCTACGCTCTCGCCGAAACGTTCGGTGTCCCGGTGGAACCGTGGGTGCCCGAGGAGAAAAAGCCTGGTCTCTTGGCGGTGTTCTCGGTCGACAAAGAGAACCTGACGGCGGAGCAGGAACAGTTCCTCCACACACGGGATCCTTCCTTGTTGGTCTGGGCGTACGCGCACAACTGGACGCGCGACGTACGCGTTGCCCCGGACATTGTGGTCGCTCTCGCGCAAAATGTGACTCCGCCGTGGGCGTCGCAGATGAAGATCGAAGGGGACCCGATGGGTCCGCCGCCCCGGAAGGTCACGCACACGCCCGCGGACGAACGACCGCCGTCGGAGATCGGGAAGGACCTTGCAAATTGGCGGCCGACGGAGCCGGTCACGTACCCGGATCCGAACGTCGTCGAGTTCGCGAAGGCCTGCCTCGAGACCTGGTCCCATCCCGGTACACGACCACGGTTCCTGCGCGCCACTCCCCTAGGTGGGAGGGCGTTCTTCGAGGAACGCTTGACGACGGTCGACGCCGAATCTCAGCCGGACCTGAAGGCGGCCCGTCGCCGGGCGATTGTCAATGCGGTCGCTTCGTTGGTCGGGCTGCTTGTAGCGGTGAGCGTCGTGGCGAAGGATCCGACGTCACCATGGCGATGGGCGGGATTCACAGTACTGCTTTGCTTCGGCGTTTACGCGGCGTTCGCGACCCGCGCGTCGTACCTGATCGCGACCGGCCGGCATCGCGGACAAGGCGCGCCGCTTCCAGACGATGAGCTCCCGCCGGAAGTCTGGGGTCGAGGACATTGGATTCCCATTCTTTTCGCCGCGCTTCTTTTCGTCGCGATGTCGGTGCGGGTCGTGTGGGACCTGATTGAGACTGGCGAAGATCAGACGCGTTGGCTCTTGGCAGTGTTGTTGTTGCTCGGGGCGTACGGCCTCGGCCGGCTCGCGCGTCGTGGGTACCGGCTGCAGCGGCCGCGTCAGTCCTGAACAGGGATCCAGCTCTTCGCCACGGGCGCCATGGTCGGGGCGCGCGTCACGAGGACGAGGCGTTGCAATCGCAGGATCTCAAGCACGCGCTGTTTCACGGAGATGGCGGCCCCCTTGGGTTTTCGTTGCCCATCACCCAATGCGTGCAGCCGCGTGTACGCAAGCTGACGGTACGCAAGGACGTAGAGGAGCAATAGTTTGGCGCGCATGATCGTTTGTCGGATCGTGACATAGGCGATGCGCTCGCGTACCGGCGTAACCATCCAGGTCGTGCTCGTCTTCCAACCCAGGCGGTGGAATGGTCGCAGGACCCAGTGGACGAGGAGGGATTCGGCGATGATCGCGGCGAGGATGAACCAGAAGATCAGGAAAGGTGTGAGCGAGACGCTTCCGTCGAAGTCGGCGACCCAGCCCAGACCAGTGGCGATCGGGCGGCCGGCAGCCGATTGATTGGCAAAGGAATGGTTTGCAACCATCCAGATCATTGTGAGCACGACGGCAGTCGCGCCCACGGGCATCCAGCGTCGCCATCGCAACGCGTACAGGAGGCCGCCGATGGCGAGTCCGATGAAGCCGGTGCTGGCGGCGTGTCCGACGAAGCCGCCGATCGCGTCGGGCATGACGATGAAGCCGAGGAACTTTGGGCTCGCGGGTGTGCCTGGGAAGGGCGAGCCGTAGAACGCCCGTTCCAACGTGCCGAAACCGGCGCCGAGGGCTGCGCCGAGCAAGGCAAGGTCGGTGGCGCCGCGCCGATGGATCATGCGAAACGGTGGGACGAGGAGCGCGACGACCAGCGGGACCACCTTGAGGGTCTCTTCGATTCCGGCGGCCCAGATCGTGGAGCGCACGTCGGGATTCGCATTGTCCATCAGTTGGACCTCCACGAGGTGCTGGACGCCGAGAATCGCGAGTGCCCATGCCATTCCGACGAGGAAAAAGAGGTACACCATCCCGGCGCGAACCGAACGCGCCGGGTACGAGAGGAGTAGGAGTGCGATGAGGAGTGAGAGTTGCTGCCACAAGAGCGGCCACGCGTCGAACCACAGGACCAGGATCAAGGATCCAAGCGCGCGGATGAACCAGGAAAGGTCCAGGAGGTAGCGCATGAAGCGGCTGGTGTCGGTCGTCACGGCCATGGTCGTTCCTCCGTGCGTCCGTCACCGCGTCGGATCTTGACCTTTCGTTGCGACGCGTCGTAGAGGAACGTGTCCCCAGCCTTCGCGTCGAGTCCGAGTTCCTCGTGGCTGATCCGTCTCTTCCGGGCGTCCCCGGTCATCTCTGCGCCTTCGAGGAGTGTGTCCACGAAGGTGTCTTCGAGTCCCATCGGAGTGGCGATCGTTGGGTCTGACAGGGCCTTGCCAACTTCGCCACCGTGTTCGTCCAGGGATCCGATCCCCGGATCGTCCGTTCCTGTGGCCGCGTCTCGCATCTGCGTTGCCAGCCGCTCGGCCGCGGCCGGATCGGCCTCGGCGAACCCTTGGATGTTGGCGTCGAACGCATTCGCCATTGTCGCAACGCCGGATTGTCGGAACGGAGTAAGCGCCTCGGAACGGAACGCCCACCAGGAAACCAGTATGACAAGGGCGAAGCCGAGCGCGATCGGAATGGTGCCGTTGCCTTCTTGGGCCGCCTCAAGCAGATGTCGAAGCGTATCGGAAAACGCCATCCAACCCAATGGTGCTCAGGAACGCTTCTACGTGTAAGCTCTTCGCAGAAAGGTTCCTGCCTCTGCTATTATCAACGCACATCGTTCCCGGCGCCGTAGCCATGCTTTCCAAGGCCATCCTGTCGGCACTCGCCGTTAGCGCAGTGGGTCTCGTTGCGACAAGCGGCGGCCAGCAGCCTGCCACGACAGAGGTCGACCTTACCGGCACCTGGGAGTTCACGGACCTCGGCGTGACCGTCGCCCTGTTTCAAGACGGATCCAAGGTCGACTCACGGCTCATCAAATCCAAGTGCACTGAACCTCGCGACCAGTTCCTCAACGGGACCCTACGCGACGGCGTGTTGACGGGTGAGGTCCGGATGTGCATGCCCACCACCCAGATCCTCGTCAAGGATTGCGGATTCCCCGTACGTTGGGACACGAAGTTCCGATTGGTCCACGGTCCCCAAGGCTTGACGGGAACGTGGCAGAACGAAAATTTTCAATATACATACGGTCCGGACGGACGCGCCACCGACTGCAGGTTCCAATACTATTTCGACGTGGCGTGGGTCGGGAAACGCACGGACCTCACCCGATAGGCCGCGGACCAGGCTACGCTACGGGACTCTTTCGCCAAGCTCAAGATCCACGAGCGTCCGCTACGCATTGAGGTCAGGACGCCCGCGGCTTGCAACATTGGCCAACGACCTACTCGTTCTCGTAGTCGAACGTGAAGTCTCGGCTCACCAATTGGGCTTGGGCGACCCTGAGTTGCAGTCCGGTGCGGTCATCCAATATCCAACGCGGTTCCCATCCCACGTGTCCGAGGCCGCGGGCGACGAGGTAGTCGTCCTCGAGGACAAGGATCTCGATCCGGTAGCTCTTGGTGTTATTGAGCTCGAACGCGATGGATGCGTTCCTCGTGGTCCTTGACGGGAGCTCGCCGACGTCGGCGGAAACGACTGCGGACGCGGTGCCGCGGCCCGATTCGATCGCGTACACGACGAAGACGAGGTCCCGGAGCCGATCATGGCCTGAGTTGCTGAACCACGGCGACACGGCGAAATCCGAAGTGTTTCCTTCGCTGTGTTCCTCGACGATGTACACGGAATCGAAGCGGAACCCATCGCGTTCTCCTTGGCGCCCGCGGTTGGGTTTCAACAGGTAGGCGTCGGTCGCGATGACGGCCACGGCCAACAGGGCCGTCGCCACGATCCAAGGCGTCGGCCGCTTCGCGCGGCGACCGACGGCCTTCAAGTTCACGAGGCGTTCACGTTGCGATGGAGTGGGATTTGTGTCCATGCTTCCCACGTTTGTCGGACAGTGAATATGCGGATTCTAGTCGGATCGGCTGATTTGGCCCCCCAACGCGGGGACCATCGGGAGACAGAACCTGTCCGCGCCGACGGCGCTTCCGCACGATGCCGTCGATCGGCGCGTTCATGCCGGACATCCCGCCCCCCAAGGGCACCGTGTACCCGGCCCACGTGTACCATTACAC
This sequence comes from uncultured Halobacteriales archaeon, assembly GCA_964408365.1. GTDB lineage: Archaea > Thermoplasmatota > E2 > JACPAO01 > JACPAO01 > JACPAO01. The sequence goes on from CAYOZB010000022.1 coordinate 26,878, forward strand.
CCCGATCGTCATGGACGTCCTCCCGCTCTCAGATAGCAACATGATCGTGTACGACGGGACGAGCGGCTTGTACGTGGTGAAGTTCGACCACTCGAACCCCGCGCCGCCCCCGGCGCCGTGGCCGTTCCCGTTCAACCAATAGAACCGAATCTGAACGAGAAGGCACCGCAGCCGAGCACCTCGGCTACGTCGATGCGTCCACGAGCGTCCGCTCCAGAGTCTGGATCATCCGGGGAACCTCCTTCGCGACAATCTCAACGAGGACCTCGGCACTGATGTCGTCGTACGCATGCATGAGACGGTTCCGCAGACCCACGATCCTCGTCCAAGGAATGTCGATGGGTTCCCGTGCGTACTCGGGCACCCGCGCTGCGGCTTCGCCGATGATCGTCAACAATCGTTCCACGGCGAGGCGCGGTATGCGGTCGGCCAACAGGGAAGGCAAGGCTTTCCGGTCGGTGAGGCCCCGAAGTTCCTTGGCATAGTCGAGCATGTCTTCGAGGGCGTCGCGGACCTTTTCATGCAAGGAGCAAGAGCCCCCGTGCTTTGGCGCGTTCGCGAACCCGAGGCCGCAGCCCCGACCATGTGTGAAGGTCGACCTTGACGCCGAAGGCCTTCGAGAGTTCTGTCTCGATGTCGATGAGCCCGAGAAGGCTCACCTGTGCGGGCACATGCGCGACGAGGTCGAGGTCGCTGTTGGGATGGGCCGAGCCCCAAGCACGGCTTCCGAATGCGGTGACTTCGGTGAGGCCGTGGCGTCGGCAAACCGCGCGGACCGTCTTTTCGTTTCGCGCAAACAGGACCGTGGCCGATTCCGCGCCGCCGCGCAATAACAACGCGACGGCTTCGTCCATGCTCGCCAATCCGCCCTTCTCCTTGTATTCGTGGAGCCAGTAGTGTGTTTCCCGGCTGAGCGCGATCGTCGTCGCCATTGGATCAATCATATAACAAATTGAATTATTATAATTAATCATGACTCTATAATCAATAGGAAAGTACTCGGTTGCGTGAGGGCAACGGACGCCGTTGCAACGAGTCGAGAAGTCGTGCCCCGCGCCGCTCGATCGAGGCTCATCTTCGCCAAGGGGAGCTTTATCAGCCACGTGCTACGGCAGGTATAAGACCGGGGATAATTTCGGCCGCGTCTAGCGCGTCCCCAACAGGAGACCCTTAACCATGCCAACCGTGAACCGACTCTCGTGGATGATCGGCGGCCCCCAAGGCTCGGGCGTCGACTCGTCGGCCCGTATGTTCGCACTCGCGTGCGCGAACGGCGGCCTAAATGTCTTCGGAAAGCGTGAGTACTACTCCAACATCAAAGGAGAGCACTCGTACTTCCAGATCCGCGTCGATGAACGCGTGATCCGAAGCGCCATCGACGACGTGCACGTCCTCGGCACCTTCGAAGCCGAAACCCTCCTTCGCCACCTGTATTCCGGCGAAGTCGTAACCGGCGGAGCGGTCATCTTCGACCCGAAGGACCTCGACGTCAAGATCGAGGCCATCACGACGCTCGAGCACATCCTCGCGGAGGAGATCATCCATGACCTCCAACAGCGCAACAAGCCCTTGACGGTCGGTTCGGTCGTCGAGGACGCCAAGATGAACGGCGTCAAGCTCATGCCCCTCGAGTACAACAAGATCCTCGAGGAGATCGGCGCAGAGATCGGCGAGAAAGAGTTCTCCAAACTCCAGATCCTCAAGAACACGATCTGTGTCGGCGCGTCCTTCGGTGCGTTGGGCTACGAGCTCGATGCGGTCGAGAAGACCGTCGACGACATCTTCGGCACGAAGAGCGAGAAAATCAAGAACATGAACCACTTGGCGATCAAGAAGGGATACAAGTTCGTCCAAGAGAAGTACGGCGTGATCGACTTCCAGATCAAGCGCGCCAAGAACCCCCCGCACGGCAAGCGCATCTTCCTCCAAGGAACCGTCGCCGTCGGCCTCGGAAAGATCGCCGCCGGCTGCCGCTACCAGACCTACTACCCCATCACGCCTGCGACCGACGAGTCCGAGTTCCTCGAATCGCACCCGACGGGACACGTCGTCGTCGTGCAGTGTGAGGACGAGATCGCCGCCATCGCGCAGGCGACGGGCGCCGCGCTCACGGGCGCACGCGCCTCGACCTCCACCTCCGGACCCGGGTTCTGCTTGATGGCCGAAGTCCAGGGCTGGGCCGGCATCAACGAAGTGCCCCTCGTGTTGGTCAATTACCAACGCGGCGGACCCTCGACCGGGTTGCCGACTCGTCACGAGCAAGGCGACTTGAAGTTCGCCTTGAACGCGGGACACGGCGACTTCCCGCGCATCGTCGTCGCTCCTGGTGACTTGGAAGAATCGTTCTTCCTCACGGTGGACGCGTTCAACTGGGCCGAACAGTACCAGATGCCCGTCATCTTCGTGAGCGACAAGAACCTCGCGAACAACTCGGGCATCATCAACGCGTACGACTTGTCGAAGGTGAAGATCCACCGCGGCAAGATCCTCTCCGAGGAACAGTTGATGAAGATCACGAACCAGGACTACCACTTCCCGCGGTTCCAGCCGGAAGAGGACGGCATTTCGCCGCGCGGCTTCCTCGGTCAGAAGGGTGGCATCCACTGGCTCACGGGCGACGAACACACGCCGCAAGGTCACATCTCGGAAGATCCGGAGAACCGCATCCAACAGATGAACAAGCGGATGGAGAAGGAGCTCACCATGGCCAAGCAGGTGCCGGCCGACAAGAAGTTCCAGTTCCTCGGCAATCCCAACGCCCCCACGACGATCGTGAGCTGGGGAAGCAACAAGGGCGCCATCCAGGACGCGATGGAGCAGCTCAAGACCGAGGGCGTCGACGTGAACTTCCTCCACATCAAGCTCCTCTGGCCCTTCCCGACGAAGGAAGTGACCGAGATCTTGAACAAGGCGAAGACCAAGATCCACGTGGAAATGAACTACACGGCGCAACTCGCGCACTTGATCCGCCAAGAGACCGGCATCAAGATGGACCACTTCATTCTCAAGTACAACGGACGACCGATGACGCAGGACGAGATCGTCCGCAGTGTCAAGAAGATCCTCAACGAAAAACAGCCGAATATTCAGATGAAGGAGGTCCTTACCCATGGAGTCTAAGCCAATGACGAACCCCGTCACCGTTCCCCCCGCGCCGAAGCCCGGCGCTCCGCCTGCAGGCGGCAACGGCCCCGGCGCCGGCACCCCCGC
>CAYOZB010000023.1:0-29269 GCA_964408365.1 uncultured Halobacteriales archaeon
GGACCCGTTCTACGCGGATGATGAGGTGGCGATCCTCGGACTCAATACGGCGCGTTCCTTCACGTGGAAGAACGGTCGCATCTCCACGGAGCAGATCCAACGAATCGAGGAAGTGTTCCGTAACGTGCCGGCGAAGGTCACGAAGGCGATCGTCACGCATCATCCGTTCCTTCCCAACCGCGGTGAAAAAAGTCCCGCGTTGGTCGGTCGCGCTCGGGAAGCGTTGCGCGCATTCGAAGCCGCAGGGGGCGACCTTGTGCTGAGCGGACACCTTCACCTTGGGTTCACGAGCGAGGTCTCCGCGTTCCACGTCGAGGTGAAACGGTCGATCATGGCGATCCAGGCCGGCACGGCGATCTCGCATCGCGTCCGGGGCGAACCGAACGCGTACAACCTCATCGACGTGACCGGGGATTGGCTCGTCGTCGAGGTGCGTTCGTTGGGGGAGGACCGGTTTGCGGCGACGTCGGTCGCGCGGTTCCGGAAGAAGGAGGACCGCTGGCACATCGTCGCGGGCGAGAACGTCGATGCCACGGCGTCGCGGGTCGACGAGTCGCGGGACAAGACCATAAAGATGGGGAACTGAATCCGCACGTGATGCGTCTCGTGCTGTACTTCGATGGTGCCGCGTTCCCGAACTCGCCCGCGGGCGGCGACCGCGGCATCGGCGTCGTTCTGCAGACACCCGAAGGAGAGACCGTGAAGGAGGTCGCCGACGTGCTTCCTGGAAAAGGCTCCAGCAACACGGCCGAGTACGAAGCATTGATCCGCGGACTCCGGACGGCCCGGGAAATGGATTGCAACGAGATCATGGTCCGGGGAGACTCGCAGCTCATCATCCGACAACTCGAGGGAAAATACCGCGTCAAGGAACCGAAGCTTCGTCCACTCTTCGACCAGGTCGTAAAACTCGCGCACGAATTCGAACGGTTCGAGGTCCAATGGATCCCGCGCGAACAGAACAAACTCGCCGACGCATTATCGACGAAACTCCTTCGCGCCAAAAGCGTCATCACGCCGGGGCAGCCGATGAAGGCGAAGGAAGAACTCGGCTCGTCCCCCGACCGCCGCGAACACGACGTGCTTTGTCCGCAATGCCGCAAGCCCTGCCAATTGACGATCCAAAAATCCGCGAACGGCGAAGAACGCATCCGCCAAGCCTGCCCGACCCACGGCTTTGTGACGTGGGCACCGTTCATCGAGCCGTTCCTGACGATCGCGCGCAAGAATTCCGGGTAGGCAGCAGGGAGAAGGAAAATGGGCGCGCTCAAGCTCTTCATCGATGTAAGAAAGGAGGGTTCGTGGTGGGTCGCTACAGAACTTTACAGCGGCGTTGCGGACCAAGGTGGGACTGCAACAGCGGCCGTTCGGGCAGCGGAACATGCAGTGCGAGAACGGATGGCCACCCTAGCACATCTCGCACGTCGAACCAGACGTCAGAGGATTCACGAAATCGAAATTTGACGACGGCGGCTCGCATCGGTGGAGGGGCCGTGACACGATGGACTCAACCCGTTTTTTCTCGCAAGCCTTTAAATGAAGTCCCCACTAACCGGGCCTTCCGTCCTAACACCTTAGCGAGGTGGGGTAGCCAGGAAATCCCGACGGGCTCATAACCCGTAGACCAGTGGTTCAAATCCACTCCTCGCTATAAAAAGCGGCAAAGAATCATGACGGATTCGGGCCGGAAATTCAGCCGGTCCGGACCCGTCAACGAATCGTAGCGGTCGAACTCGGTGGGTTTTCGCGCGCGCGGCGGGGCGGGCGATCGTCGGAAAGTGTTGTCCTTGTTGGGCCGCGCCCCGTACGCGTCGTGGGCGTGGGCGAGGAAGGGCCCGCTCAAGGAGCGCTAATTTAGCCGCTTCTTCCGCGGTTTGCCCTAGAACCGGCTTAGTACCAGGGAGCCCCTCACGAACGCATGAACCATCGAGTGGCAGGATTGGGCCTGCTCGTGGCCGGCCTTCTATTGGCCGGATGCGTGGGCCCCGGTGAGGCAAAGGACCTAGACGTTTCGGACAGCCAGAGTGGGACGCGCGCGGGCGCGGCCGCCGCGGACGCACCCGCCACCGAGGCGTTTACGGTCAACGAGACAGCCACCGAGTTCACGCTCACCGTGGACGCGACCGGCGGCGAACTCGAGGTCTGCGTGATCGGACCCCCGGAATCCGACTGCGAGCTTCACTTTACCACCGTCGATGGAAAGGGGAGCACCACCATGATGGGACCCTCGCCGGGCGATTGGACGGTCCAGCTCACGCCGGCGGGCGCAGGCCCCGTACAGTACAGCCTCACCGTCCGCTAAGGCCTGGCGAGCGGGGACGGCAACCAGGACCCGCCCACCGGGAATCCGAAGGCCTCGGTCGCGCAGGCCATCGCCTCGGCGGAGCGCCCCGGTGTGACGGAACAAGTGCGGGTGAACGTCCTTTCTGCTTCCCGGCTTGCGAGCGGACAATGTTCGCGTCGTTAGCGAGCGTCGTTCCCTTCACGCCTTGCGCCTGGAGAACCCTTTTTCGACCCGAGGGAATGCAAGGCTTATATCGAGGAACCGCCCGAGGAAGTTGGTGCGCATCGACTTTCTCGGCATCGCTGTCATAGTGACCATGTTGTTGGCCGGCTGCACGGGCGGCACTGGGTCCTCGGCCTCTCAAAGCCCGCCCGCCACCACGGCTCCGACGGCGACGGTCTCCGACGCAATGGGCTCGATCGAAGGCGTCGTCGTCAACGAAGAAACCATGCCGTTGGCAGGTGCCTCGATCGGCATTCGGGACTCCGCGCTCACCGCGGCCACCGACGCTGCGGGAAAATTCGTTTTCAATGACCTCGCACCGGGCGATTACACGGTGTTCGCGAGCAAGCTTGGCTTCGGCAGCGCCGGGCGCGAGGTGGCCGTGATCGCCGGCGAAGTCGCCAACCTTCAGATCCAACTGCAAGCGATCTCCCTCACGAACGAGTCGTTCTACCTCACGATCCCGTTCGAAGGCTACATGCAGTGCAGCATCAGCGCCTTCAGCCCCGCCAACGCCTGCACCGGCGTCGCCGAGGACACCAATTCCTGGATCGTCGACGTGGACCGGACGTATCCCTTGAAGGAAGCCGTCATCGAACTCGTGTGGACCCCGACGAGCGGCGTCACAGGCCAAGAAATGGAGATCGAGTTCTGCGAGGACCTCGAGAACCGCAATTACCTCTGCGCGTCCGGGCAGACCGGCGCATATTACCAATACGCCGATGGTCCTTCGCCCGTCGTGCTTCGTGTAAGCGACATGCCGAAGGACGCGACGCAATTGTTGTTGGGAGCGGGAGCAAAGTTCGGCGCGGCGCCCGTGGTGCAGCAACGCTTCACCGAATACCTCACGTGGTGCTACGTGGAGAAATGCAGCGACGACTTCTCGGCGATCCCGCCGGCCTAGCGGAACAGGCCGAGTTCAAGACGATGAAGAGCCGCCAAGGCCGGCAGGCCTTGGTGTTCCTCGGTTTTTGGGCCGCGCTGGCCGTTGTTTCCCGACGATCGTCGAGCCTGCAGGACGTTGTCCCGGCCTGACTAACGCGTCGCCGTCAATGCGACTTTCACCGTGTCCGCGACGGCGCTCCGCACCGAAGAGGCGCCCGTGATGTACAGCGTCGACGATCCATCCTTGCTCGGGGCCTTGAGCGTCGCTTGGACCGTGGCCGAAGCCCCCGGGGCCAACGTCACTTGCGAGGAACCCAACGTGACGCGCCAGCCGGATCCGCTGACGCGGTGTGAAAGGACAATCGTCTCCGTCTCGGTTCCATTGTTCCAAACGTCGAACTCCACCAGGCCAGTCGCGCGCACCGGGAGGCTTTCACTCTGTTGTTCCGGGGTGAGGTCGACCAAGCGGCGGATCACGTGGACGCTCGCCTGCGCGACGTTGTTTGTCTCGTCCGATTCCACGAGGATGTTGCCGCTGTCGGCCTGGGCTTGGAGGACATGGTCACCGCCCACGGGTCGCCAGTTCGCCAGGAGACTCGTCGACGCCCCCGGCGCGAGGGCGGGGACGGCGAGGTTCATGATGTTCGCGGTGTCGTAGGAGAACTGGATGCGGGTGGGGACGCTCGCCGCCGCGCCTTGGTTCTTGACGACGGCGGTGACGTAGCCCATCGTGCCGCTTTCGAGTTGGGTCGGCGACGGCGTGATCGAGAGCACGGTGAGGTCCGGGCGCATGAGCGAGGGCGGGACGGTTTCGCGCACGCCGTTGACCTGGACACCGACCGACTTCGGGCCTTCTCCTGCGGTGCTCAATGCGGAGACGCGGTACGTGTACCCGCCTGTAGCGGGGTACGTCGTGTCGTCGTACGTGCGAGCGTCACCAGCGACGCGCGCGAGCAGGCGAGACGGGGCGCCTCCGGGGTCCGTGCGGTAGACGAGGTAATTCGTAATGGGCGCGTCGCCGGACGTGGCCGGCGCTTCCCACACGAGTCGGATCGGCACGCCAATCCCGTTTGCAAGAAGGCCCTCCGCGGCGGAGAGGGCAGCGGGGAAGCTCGGCGGATCTGGCACGTTTCCGGTGCGCACGAACTTGTTGAGGCTCGACGCGATGTTCCAGTGCGTGGCGAGGTAGTTCCCGGCCGGCGGGTCGGGGTGGAAGTAGTCGTCGTGGTTGCAATCGTAGGCCGTGACCACGCACACGGTGGAACTGTAGGCCGATTTGCTTCCATCGTCGTCGTAGCACATGATGTCCATGCCGTCGTTGCAGTGCGCGGCGCCACTCGAATGGGGGGCGGAATACTGCACTGCGCCCATGTTGTGCCCGTTCTCGTGGAGCATCGTGGAGAATCCGTTGACGGCATACGTGATCCCATACGAACCGCCGGCGTTGTTGTAGTTCGTCGCGAGGAGCCGGTCGTCGAGGCGGAAGTTTCCCTGCCCGCCATAGCAGATCGACGGGCAGTCTTCGTACCAGATCCAGTACTTGGCGAGGCTGCTCGAGAATCCCAATCCCTTGACGTCGCTCACAATGGAGGCGAACGAATCCGCATTCCGTGAAGTCGTGAGGGGCGCGCGCGAAACGAGGACGCGGCCTTCGTCGCACAGGAACGGAAGCGAGACTTCGGCGCCGAATTCGGCTGCATCTTTCTGCAGTTGCCCGTTCGCGAGCGCGATCAAGGTGCGGATGCGGTCTGCCATGTCCGCGAACCGATCCGTCTGGTCTGCAGCGAACGCATAGATCACGTGGTGGTGGGGTTGCGTCGCGGGGACACAGACCGGGGCGCGCACGCCGGTCTCAGGAGTGCTCGTGGGTACGCCGGCCTCCTCGACATCGTCGACCGCCGGGTCGGCTCCGTGTGTCAAGAGCGTCGTGCCATCGTCGAGGCAGACTTCCCAAAGACCGTGTTCCGCCTGGCGCGACGGGCCTTGTCCAGGGTGCTCTTCGAACCCGGCGCAGATCGCTGTGAACGGCGGGGACGGATCGGCCCCCGTCACCGGAAGGCCGACGAGCGCGGTCGCGAGTGCAATCAACATGATGGTTGCTAGTCTTGGTTTTCCTTTCATGACGTTCCGACCTCCACCGTTGCGCTGCGGGCGATGAGCGCGTGGCCCGTTGCCTCGAGCCTTTGAACGGCTCTAGGACGCTTGCAGCGAGCCCGCTTCGCAGACCTGGTCCAGTCGCGGCCGCGGCCGTTCGAAAAGGGGCCCCTTGGACCGAGATTGGCCACCGCGAATGCGTCGGTCACCAAGCGGTCCGTCCTCACCCGAAACGAAGCCAATGGGCGAAAGCATATGATAAGATTGGGAGGGATGCCGTACGTTCGGACGCCAAACGCATCGCGGGCCGCGTTTCCCGCCGCTACGACCTCTAGAAAACGCGGGCGGCCGGTTCGTCTCGACCCAAGAGTTCCATCACGTGTTCGAGGATCTCGTTCGCGCTCGTCCTCAACTTCGCGGGCGTCCTCCTCGAAACCCGCAAACCCGGCATGGCGGGTTCTTACATTTCGATGAGGACCGGCCGCGAGCGTAATTCCGGCGGCGCCAACATGTGGCGATGCTGGACGAAGACGCGATCCCCGGCGTGGACCGGGTACATGATGCGGACGCCGACGTGGTCGCCCCGGTGGGCTTCGGTCACGTGTTCGTGCTCGATCTCCATGCTTTCGATGGGCTCACTGAGTTCGGCGCCATGACCGCGGATGAAGATGCGGTCGCCCCATTCGATGGCCCCGCGTTCGACGCGGATCGCCGCGACATGCGGTGCCGGGAAGTAATGCTCGACAACGCCCACTTCGGTGACCTCTTCCCTTGCGCTACCCATAAGTCTCCCGGTTGGCCCGTTCCACCATACTTATGCTTTGACCGGCAGGCGGAAAAAGACGAATCCGGCGCCCGAAAAATTAGGGTCTAGGCCTGTTTGCCGGCTGCGCTCTTCATCTCGGTGCCTCGACCCGGCCCCAGGGCGGACGCGTTTCTCTTCCTGGTACGGGCGGCCAACCAGCGTCGCACGAACCCTGGGGGCCGGTACGCAAGCAGCACGGCGAACGCGGTGACGATCCCGGAGAACGTGATGCCTAGGAAGATGAGGAACGGGTCCCGCAGCGCGCTCGAGACGATGCCGGAAACGACCCAGCCGAGGATCGACGTTGCGACGAGGGTGATGCGGTATCGTTGGGCGGGCTCCAGGGGACGGAAGGCGAGGCTGAGATACGCGAGCGCGGAGATGATCGCGGGCAACCCGAAGAGGGCGTAGATGACGTCGAGGTTCGGAACGCGCGGAGCGAGCGCTGCCGACCAAGTCGTCACTTCCAACGACTGTGGGTCGCTTAGGTAGGTCGCGGCGAGATACACGGAGCCCACGAGGGCGTAGTACGCCGCGACGAGGTATTTGAGACCCGCTTTTCCTGTGTACAGGTACGCGACGTAATAGGTGAGGCCTCCCGCGGCGAGACTGATCACAGGGATCACGATGAGCCGTGCGGTGATGAACGCGTCCAGGGGTCGCCAGCCGAAGCCTGCGGCAACCGCCATGATTCCGGTGACGCCCATGTAGAAGGACATTCCACCCCACCATGCGACGAACGCCCGCCCGGCGCCAACGTCTCGTGTTTGGAGGGCCCGCACCGCCAACTCGTAGGCGGTATAGCCGAACGTGGCACAAGCGAACAGCTGGATAAGCCCCGTGACCACCAGAAGTGAAGCCACGACGCCATTTCGGGTCCCGCGGGATTTTATGTTGTCGCGTCGGCCTTAAGTACCGCCGGGGACGGAGGTCCTTTGGCCCCCGAAAAATCCCTAACAAGTGCGGACGCGTTGCGAGAAGAAAGCAACATCGTACTCGTGGCCAGTCTTGGCATGGATCACGGAGATGCCCACATCGTGCGCGCCTTGCTCGTTGGATGCACAGATCTCGATGTAATCGCCTCCCGTTAGTCGCTGGGTGGGTTGTCCATCGAAGCGGCGGTCGATGCCGGGCGCGCAGAAGCCGTTGTGCTCTGGATCATTCAACGCGAGTCCGCTTCGGGCCGCGGCTTGGTTGTAGTACGGTGACCAAGATCCGGCGTGGAGGACGACGGCTTCGTCGTCGCCGTCGGGGCCGCAATCGATCACGCGCAGGATGATGTCCGGCCAGTCGAGGCCGGCTTCGACCATCGTGAAGACGATCCGGTCTTCGTCCTCGTACGTTTCGATCTCCAAGAGCGGGATCCGGTCGTGTTCCGCGGCCGGCAGGATGCACCCCGGGACGACCGATAGAAGAGCGATCAGAACGACGCGGGAGGACACGGCACTCGGAGGGTCGGCGTCACGGTTCTTGACGTTTTTGGATGCCCCACGTCTCGACTACGCAGCCGCGTGGGACGAGCCCAGAGCCGCCTTGGAACGTGCGCCTACGTGCTCCAGCCTTGCCAGCGACTCAAGGTGAACCAGAACTCGGCGCCTTCACCTGGTCGCGCCTCGGCGTAAATATCGCCGCTGTGACGCCGGACGATCTCCTTCGAAGTGGCAAGACCGATCCCCGTGCCCTCGAATTTCTTGTCATCGTGCAAGCGACGGAACGGGGTGAAGAGGCCCTGAGCGTTTTGCGGATCGAACCCGATTCCGTTGTCGGAGAGCACGAAGTACGTTTTGCCGTCCTTTTCTTGTCCGAAGAAGTTGATGCGCGCGACCTTGCGGTTGCCCGTGAATTTCCATGCGTTTGAAACCAGGTTCTCGACCAGGATCCGGGCGAGGTCCGGGTCGGCCTTCGCGACAAGGCGCTTCTCGATTCGCGTCTCGACCCGTCGTGCGGGGAACTGCATGCGAAGCCGCTTAACGGTGTCTCGCACGAGCTTGCTCACGTCGACCTCGTTGCGTTGGATGGCAGCGCGCCGGATTCCGTTGAGACGGCTAAGGCCGTCGAGGACCCGTTTGGCGTGCTCGGCGGCTTCCCGGATGGACTGGGCGACGCGTCGCGTCTCTTGGCTTGCCTGTTTTCGGCGCAGCAGTACCTCGGAGAGGCCCGCGACGGCCGTGACGGGGCCGCGCATGTCGTGTGCGACGGCATGATTGTACCCCGTGAGTTCGGCGTTGATCGCTTCAAGCTCCTTCACGCGGTCCTCGAGCGCGCTTCGGACGTGGGTCTCGAGTTCGCGCGCGGCCTCCTCGCGGATCGCGAAGAAGTCCTGTCCGTGGGCGAGGAGGGTGATCTCGGCGGAACCCGGTTGTGCGATGAAGGTTTGGAATACGCGGACGCGTTCGCCGGTGGAGTGGACGAATCGCGCTTCCTTTGCGACGGTGCCGCCGGAGCGGCGGAGTTTTCGCAAAGGTCGGAACAACCGCTCGGCGTCTTCGGGCGCGAGCACTTCGTCGAAGCGTCGTCCATCGATGGCGGACTTGGTTAAGCCGACGAGTCGCGCGAACTGATCGTTGGCGTCGCGAAGGAGTCCGTGGGCGTCGATGCGGACCATGGCGATGTGCGCCTCGGACACAGCATCGAGGTCGCTGGCGGATGTGACGACGTAGGCGGTGGTCGTTGTCTCCACTCTACACTTCGAGCAACAGAAAGGATTCCACGGTTTTTCATCCCACCCGTCCCCGGCACAAGAAACAAGGAACGGGCCGGGGAAACCACGGCAAGTCCTCCGCGGTTTCGCCAACCGAGGAAGGGGTTTCCGCGCCCCGAGATAGGCGCTGGGTCGGGCCCTCGAAGCGGTTCGTCAGCAGTCGCGCACGTCGGTCCAGACGATTTCGATGGCGCCGCCGGCCGAATCCCAACGATCTTCGGCGGCTTGGTAGAAACGGAACCGGACTTCGTGGTCCTTGCTTCCGATCTCGCAGAGCGTGATGAATTCGTCGAGGTCGATGTCGCCCGGTTTCAACGCCTCGAGCGTCTGCGGGTCTCCAAGCGGGATGTCGATGCCGGTGGTGGCGTCCGCCCGGGATTGGAACGCCACGCGCAGCGAGGCGTTTCGCGCGTCGATCGCCAAGTCATCCCAACCCAGGTGGTGCTCGTGCCACGAATCCGGCGTTGTGCCGAGCGCCTTGACGACGATGGCGTCTTCCTCATCATGGAGCTGGAACGCGTAATCACAGATCCGAAGGAGCGCAGCCGCGTCGCGTGGGTTGCCCACGAGCACCGCCGCGCAGCCGTCTTGCGCGAACAAACCGTTCAAGCAACCGCTCATCGGCACGAGGCCCACGACGAGCAGGACCAGGAGGCCGGGGCGTCGCACGCATCTCGATCGCCCGACCACTTTCTTAGGCCTTGTGGGCCGTCCGCGTTTGCCCTTAAGAACGTCTACTTTCACCCACCCCTTCCAAAAACACACCTACCAAGCACGCCTACAGGTGGATTCCATGCGGCGGACGTTCAAGTTCCGACTCTACCCCACCGGCGACCAGCAAGGCCGCATCGAGGAACAATTCTACCAATGCCGCCGACTCTACAACGCCATGCTCGAGCAACGCCGCACCGCCTGGCGAAGCCACCGCATCACCATGGGCCTGTCTGAGCAGAGTCGGCAGATCGTCGACGTCGTACACGCCCTCCCAGAATACGCGGCCATTTACTCCCAAGTGCTGCGCCACACCGCCAAGCGGCTCGACTTGGCGTTCCAAGCATTCTTCCGCCGACTCCGAAACGGCGAGAAACCGGGTTTCCCGCGGTTTCGAGGGCGCCACCGATGGGACAGTCTCACCTACCCACAAGCCCAAAACGGATCCGTCCGCATCCACAACGACCGCGTCTCCCTGAGCAAATTGGTCGAGAACCTCCGGTTCGTGCAACACCGCACGTTGGAGGCGACCGTGAAGACCGCGACGATCAGTCGGGAAGCGGACCGGTGGTTCATCATCATCACCTGCGACAACGTGCCAGCACGCCTCGCCGCGGGTCTCGGCGAAATCGGACTCGACGTGGGCCTCACCCACCTGGCAACCACAGACACAGGGCTTGTATTGGCGAACCCGCGGTTCGAACAACACGCCCTGGCGCGTCTTCGAACGGCGCATCGGCGCTTGAGCCGAGGCACGAAAGGCTCGCACCGCCGGCGAAAAGACCTCCTCTTACTGCAAAAAGCGTACCTGAAAGTCCGGGACCAACGCCGGTATCACTACCACAAACTCGCCCGAATCCTAGTCGTCCAAAATCGGCGCATCGCGGTGGAAGCCATCCAACCCAGCCGAATGCTTGAAGGATCCCGCGTCATGAATCGAAACATTCACGACGCTTCGTGGTCCTTGTTCTTGTCCATCCTTCGGCGCAAAGCGGAAGAGGCTGGCGCCACCGTGGTGGACGTGAACCCCGCCTACACGACCCAGACCTGCAGCCTCTGTGGTGCCCGCGCGCCGAAACCGTTGTGGCAACGCGTCCACCAATGTGTTTGTGGGTTGGTGTTGGATCGTGACGTGAACGCCGCCAAAAATATCCTAGAAAAGGCTCGGCTGGAGCCTTCGTGGACGACGCCAATGGGCGTCGGTTGAAACGAGAAGCAACAATAACCGGTAATCAAACCCAAGTATTTTGCAAACCCGGGCCGTCCACGTGGACTCATCGTCGAAAGAACCAGGGCGGGTTCGACGCCAAGTGACGAAATCCACACGCACCAGCGGGAGTGCCTCTCGCGCAAACTAGATGTGCTCACCATTGACATGGTAGTTCGTTGGGTCCTCGCCGGGTTCGTGGCATCACGGCCTGGGCAGGTCTAGGCCTGCTCGGGCTTCTCTTCGTTTCCCCCGTCAGTCCAAACATGACGGAACCCGCCGCCGCGCCCGCCGCAGTGGACGAAGGCGGCGAACCTTGGGCCTCTTCGATCTCGTGGACCGGAGAGCTCGCGACCCAGATCTGCGCACCCAACGGGGTTTCGAGTTGCACGGGCGTCCGCCAGGGCGACCACCACGACCTACACATCTTGCACAGCGACCGCCAACCCACCGACGTGGATCTCGAACTTCGCTGGACCGCGACCTCCGCCAGCGCACGCGAACTCACCTTGTGGCTCGATGGCGTGATCGTCCGACAAAGCTGCGAAGATTGCTACTCCTACCGGTTCCGGGTGTTGCAAAAAGTGCAAGGCACCTCTCCGCTCCACCTGAGCGTCTCGGACCTCGACCTCGCCGCGGGCGAACAACTCGCGATCCTTGTGCGCATCCCGGACGAGTTGCCTCAACCAGTGATGGCGCACGCGCGCACCGCGCAACCGTTCATCGTGGACGGCACGATGCAACGCAGTTGATCAGGCGAAGCTCGAGTGGTTCTCATCGCCCATCGGATCGGGGCGGAAGTGGAGCACGTAGAATCCACCGTTGCTGTCGGCCGTGATCATGTACCCGTTGGCGACGACGACGTCCCACACGCCCACTTCGTAAGGTTCGCCGTCAACGCGCGGCTCGTGCGGCATGTAGGAACCCAGGGGAACGGGCGCGTCGGGCACGGCGAGGTCGATGACGATGATGCCGCCGTGGTAATGCGTGAGGTAGAGTTTTTGGTCGACGATCTGGAAGTTGTGGGTGCTGAATTTGCCCGCTTGCGCGCCAAAGTCGTCGACGGCCATCCATTCGTAGAGCACTTTGGGGTTCGTGAAGTCGGTCGCGTCGAGGATGAAGACGGCCGGTGGGTTGGCGACTTCGGGGATGGAGACGACGATGCGTCGCCCGAGGTCGTCTTGGAACATCATGGTGGTGTGGATGTTGCCGCGGTAATGTTCGGCTCCTTCGCCGAGCCATTCGCCCAACGTGACGGGCACGGCGGGCACGGAGATGTCGAGGAACCAGACGCCGAGTCCCCAGAGGCTCACGAAGAGCATGGGGTCGTTTGTGATGGGGTCGATCTGGAACGTCATGTCGTCGTGACCCGAGTCGGCGGCGGGGGCGCGTTGGGCCGGGTCTTCGGCCATCCATTCGGCGAGGTCTTGGCTTGCGGGGGCCCAGCGGCCGACGGTGACCACTTGGCGCTGGCCGGAGGGGTTCGGGGGCATGAAGAGGCCGACGTAGATCGCGGCGTCCAACGGAGCGCAGTAGAGGTACTCCTGCTCGTTGACAAAGGCGTACTCGACCATGTGGCATCCGAGGAGTTTGCCGGGGGCGGCCCAATATCCGTGGAGTTCGGGCGCGGCCTTGTTCGTCGCGTCGTAGATGAGGACGCCGGGGGTGGTGGAGACTTCCATGCCGATGAAGATCCAGTTCCCCGTCACGTCGACTTTGAGGTCTGCGGTGTAGACGCCGAAGACGGGCGTCTGGGGGATCGTGATCTCGGTGGTGGAGATCGTTTTCGGCGCGGTGGGGTCGGAGATGTCGACGATGGAGAAGCCCCAACCGAGGAGGGCGACGTAGGCGTAGTCGCCGACGACCTCGATCTCACCAGGGTCGCCCGGCGGGCCGTTGTCGCCCATCGCGTCGTGGCCGATGAGGTCGACGTTGCTCGAGATGCTGTGCGCGTCAAGGTCGTCGTGGTCGTGTTCCAAGATCACCGGGTTCACGTACGGCTCCAACCAAGGCACGAGCGGTGCCTCGGGAAGCTCGGAACCGGGAAGGTCGTCCGGCTGGACGCATCCGGCGGCGGTGAGAATGGCTGCAAGAGCCACCACTAGGACGTGGTGTCGGGACATCGGATTCGGCTAGCCGGGACGCCCGTATTTCAAGTTTGCAGTGTCACGGCTTGTGCGTGTTGGAGGGCTTGGTCGGGTCCTCGTCACGGCCACTGCCTTCGTCGTCCGCGTCGCTCGTCTGCGTGGAAGAGGCGCCGGACGCGTCCCCGTTGCCGTTTTCCACGGTGAGCTTCAGCACCGGCTTCAACCGGTAGCCGTCCTGGCCTTGCTTGGAGAGGGATTTTTCGAGGTCGAAGTCGACGACGAGCGTCATGGTCTTGCCGTCCTCGACGGTCCAGGGGCGGACGATCTTCAAGACGCCGCTGGAGAGCGTGACGTTGACGCGTTTGCCATCGAGGTCCTCGCCGTAGGAGTCGGTGACGTAGATGCGGATCTGGGTGTATTTTCCGGCCTCGACGGGGGATTCGCCCAAGAAGGCGCGGGCGTCGCCTTGGAATTGTTTGAGATCGATGGTCTTCGTGGTGTCCACGATGGTGACCCAGCTCGCGTCGTTGGAATCGATGTCGTTGTCGGGCACGGTGGAAAGATCGTCGTCGGGCACCGACTGGAGCGTCTCGTCGGCGTCGTCGCTCCCGGCGCGGTGGACCTTCACTTCGTCGAATGTGACGAAGACGGCTCGAAGTTCGTCGGCGGGGCGTCCTTGACGTAGAACTTGACGTCGCCTTCGCCGCCATCATCTCCGTCGCCACTATTGTCTAGGTCGGCGCAGCCTGCGAAGGCCGCGAGGAGAAGGACGCTGCAGATCGGTAAGACGGACGCTGAGGGCCGGTATCGCATGGGGCCCGTCTCATACACGCGACGTATTAAGGATGTAGGACAAGCATGGGATGTACGGGAGCCGCGACGGCCATATATGGGGCCGCCGGGTACTCGCGATTTGCCCATGCGTGTACGTGTGATCGGAGTCCCACTGGACCTTGGACAGGATCGCCGAGGCGTCGACATGGGTCCCAGCGCGATCCGGGCGGCGAAGCTTCACTCGACGCTCGCAAAGATCGGCCACGATGTCTTGGACGGCGGCAACGTTGCCACTGTCGAGAGCGAGGCGCGCAAGATCAAGGATCCTAAACTGAAGTACCTCGACGAGGTCCTGCTTGCCTGCAAACGTCTTTCCCAATCCGTGACGAAGGCCATGAGTTCCAACGAATTCCCCTTGGTCCTCGGCGGAGATCACAGCATCGCGATGGGCACCTGGGCGGGTCTTGCCGCCGTCGGACGCAACGAAGGCCTCATCTGGATCGACGCCCACGGCGACTTCAACACCACCGAGACGTCCCCGAGCGGGAACATCCACGGCATGCCGTTTGCAGCGATCTGCGGACTAGGCGATGAACGCCTCGTCAAACTCGGCGGCATCTCCCCCAAAGTGAACCCGAAGCATGCCGTGTTGATGGGGATCCGCGACCTCGACCCAGGAGAGAAGAAACTCATCGCCAAAAGCGGAGTCCGTTACTTCACCATGCGGGACATCGACGAGATGGGCATCCGCAAAGTCATGGACGAAGCACTCGGCATCGCGGGCAAGAACGGCCGCAAGATCCACGTGAGCTTCGACATCGACGTCATGGACCCCACCTTCGCCAAAGGGACCGGCACGCCGTCCCCGGGCGGCATGAGCTACCGCGAAGCGCACTTGGCGATGGAGATGGTCGCCGACACGGGGCAACTCCAATCGATGGAGATGGTCGAAGTGAACCCGCTGCTCGACGACCAGAACCGCACCGGCGAACTTGCGGTGGGGCTCATCGCGAGCGCTCTCGGCAAACGCATCATGTGATCGCCGTGAATGGCGAGGGTGCGACGCGCCCTCCATGGGTCGGACGGGTCAGGTCTTCGACGGATACGTGAGGCCCAGGGGTTCGTGGACGGCGTCCTTTCCCTTTTCGACGATGCCGACGACCTGCGGATGCTCGGCACGAAGGAGCCGACGGGCTTCGTTCTCGTCTTCTTTCGCGACGATCACGGCAAACCCCATGCCCATGTTGAACGTCTTGTACATTTCCTCGTCGGCGACGTTTCCCCACTCTTGCAACAACGCCAAGATCGGCGGAACGGGCATCGGTTGGCGGATCGTGTAACGGAATTTCGAGTTGATGCGCGGGATGTTCTTGAGCCCCCCGCCCGTGATGTTCGCCAACCCGTGAACGGGCAACGTGTTGTGGAGCCCCAGGACGGATCGCACGTAGATGCGGGTCGGTTCAAGCAGCACGGCGCCGAAGGTGCGGCCCCCGAGCGACGAGGAGGGTCCCTTGTCGGTGAGACGGAGTCTTTGTTTTTCCAGGATCTTGCGCGCCAACGTGTACCCGTTCGAGTGGAGACCAGTCGAGGCGAGGCCGATGATGACGTCGCCCGGCTTTGTCCGGGAACCGTCGAGGATCTGGTCTTTGGAGACGAAGCCGACGCACGAGCCCGCGAGGTCCCAACCGGTCACAATCTCCGGCAGCACGGCGGTTTCGCCGCCCGCAAGGGTGACGTTGGCCTGTTTGGCTCCGTCGCTGAGTCCTTCGCCGATGGCTTTCGTGATGGTCGCGTCGGGCTTGTCGGTGGCGATGTAGTCGACGAACGCGATGGGTTCCGCGCCGACGCAGATGCAGTCGTTGACGTTCATGGCGATGCAGTCGATGCCGACCGTATCCCATTTCTTGAGCGCCTTGGCGACGAGCATCTTGGTGCCGACGCCGTCCGTGCAGATCGCAAGGGCCCGGTCACCGAATTCGACGAGGCCCGCGAACTGGGTCATCCCAAGGAGCGGGGCACCGATTCCTTTTCGGGAAAAACGGATCGAGCCGGCCAACGCTTTGATGGCGGCTTTCTGGGCGGCCGTGTCGACGCCCGCCGAGGCGTACGTCATCCCCTCCTTCTTCTTAGGCAACGGGCCGGCCGAACGAGGACGTTGTCTTATAGTGTTTCGGGAGCCCGCGTCACTCGTCGACACCTGAGGCGCTTTCGCGCTCCTCGAGACCAATCGATTGGTGGAGCTCTTCCCGGACCTGTTTCGTGCCTTTCGTTCCGAGGATTTCCAACAAGGCGCGGCTGTGCGCGTTGAGCTTGTGCTGGACGGCCAGGTTCGATCGTCGGGCGGCGTTCTCGAGGATGGCCACCATCAAGAACGTCACCGACGTGAGTGCGAGGCTGATGCCCCAAAACCAACTTTCGCTGAAGCCGGCCAGGCCGGCCGCGCCAAAAGCAAGGAGCAGAAGCAACAGCCCCATCACGAAGTAGACGGCGCTGCTCACGAACCGGTGGAGAGAATCGGCCATCCGGTCGAAGAAGGCCACGTCAGACGTGACCTCGCTTGGGTACCGGATCGGTCGGGACTTTTTTGCCATGCTCCGGCCCGTCATGGTTGCACGTGACGTAAACTGTCTGTCGAACATTCGAGTGATGGCCCCCAAGCGCGCCGAACATGGCGCCCAAGACCGATGAAGCCTCCAACCGTTCGAGATCCCGCCCCGAGGCGCCCCTACGAGGCGTCGTGTTAGAGAAACTTGATATTGAACGGGGTCGCTCAAACAAGGATAGTGACGCAAGCCTGTGCAGCGTGCCAATCGACGGCACCCGCGGAGAGCCGCTGGAAAGGCGCAGCTCTCCTCGTGGGCGCGATCGTGTTCTGTCCCTGCCACTTGCCCGCCACCATCGCCGTTTTGGCGCTCTTTGGTGGCACGGCGTGGCTCGTCGGGAACCCGGCGCTGCTGTACCTAGCGTTCGGCGTCACGTACCTTTTCGTCATCGGCTTTGGGCTGATGTACCTCGTGCGCAAGCGCGACGCGGAACGCATGCGGGAAGCCTTGCACGCGCAGCACGCGGTCGCGGAGAATGCACCTACGGGTTCTTCAAGCGCGGCCGCGTGAAGGCGCAGGTGGACGTCGACGCGTTCCTCGACCGCGTCAAAGAACAGGCCGTGGACGCTGACCGGCTCATCCGTTCGTTGAAACTTGCGAAGACGGATCGCGTGCTCAACGTGCACAGCTACGCGTGGGACGCGTACGAAGCGTTCGTGCGGAAATATTACGCCGACGGCAAGCAACGCATCTTCGCCATTTCCATGAACCCCGGCCCCTACGGCGCCGTCCAGACCGGAATCCCGTTCATGGACAAAGCGATGGCGCGACAATTCCTACCGAATTTTGACCAGCTCGTAAAAGGTCCGCCCCGCTGGGCACGCTCGGACCGCAAGGAAATGTCCGCCGGAAAACTGATCGCGTGGTCAGCGGACCGGTTCGGCGGCATCGAAGGCCTTTACGATCGGATGATCTTGGGCATGACCGCTCCCATCGCGATCCTGCGTTCGCCGAAGTGGACCAATGTGCCCCTACCGGCGTTGCCGCGCACGGAGCAGGAGAAGGTGTACCAATTCATCCGACGCCACGCGGCAGACGAGATCGCATTGTCCGAACCTCGCGGCGTCTTCATCCTGGGGGAATGGGCGGAACGGGTGTGGAGGATCGCACTCGACAAGGATCCGACGCTCGAGACGATCCCGGCGGTCGCCGTGCCGCACCCGGCGGCGCACATCCCCAACGTCGCCAAGTTCGCCGCGTGGAACCAAGGGTACGATGAACTCGCGAACCGGATCGAGAAACGCAGCGGAACCGGTCGGCCCGTCAATCTTAGGCCACGGCGGCGCCCGCGCCTGGGGAAGGCAGCACGCCCCGAACCACCCGGATAAGCTCGGACGCCGACGGGGGTCGGTGGACAAAGGCTTGGACATCGGGCAGGTGGCCGACGCGGATGCGCCAGGACTCCGACTCGAAACTGCTCACGATGACAAACGGGGCGGCCTCGGTTCCGTGGAGGTTCGAAAACGCTTCGGGCGCGGTCTCGGCCGTCATGATGTCGGTCTGGGGAAGTTCTTGGCGCGCGACGGTGGCGAGGCGTTCCCGTACATCATGGTCGTTGTCCACGATGAGGAGAGTCGTTCGCACCATCCGGCGCCGGATTCTCTCCCGGGCGCCCTAGATAAGAGGGCACCTGCCCCCAATGGGGACAGAAGGCCGAGCGGCGTTTTGGGCCGTCCCGAACGGTTGGTCTCCCTAGGTAAATCGACGACCGCAACTATTATGGTGGCCCGATGTATATCGGTGTCCGAGGTATGGTCGCGCCGATCACCGACGAGGCACGACGTTGGGGCCGCGAGCTCCGAAAAGGCAGCACGCGCCTCGTCCTACTGACCGCGCTCGTCAAGGGCGAAACCTACGGGTACGAACTCCTTCAACGGCTGCGGAACTCCAGCTCGCCGACGGGCGCCAGCGAAGCCACCCTCTACCCCCTGCTTCGCGACCTCGAGACGAACGGGCACCTCGAAAGCCGTTGGGAACACAACGGCACGGGCCCGGGCCGAAAATATTACCGGTTGAGCAAATCCGGCTTCAAATTGCTCTCCCTTTTGCGCAACGAATGGTCACAATTCCAAGACGAAATCAAACAGGTGCTGAACAATGGCCGAACCAACCCTTAGCCCCGAAGCGATAGCGACGATCGACGAATACGTGCTCACCCTTGCACGTCGAAGCGAGTTGCCGTTCGCTCTTGCCGAGGAAGCACGACGTGAACTCGCCGCGCACGTGACCGACGTCGCGGCAGACCGTGCCCGCGCCGAGGGCGCGCCGCACACGGACGTCCCACACGTGCGCAAGGCAATCGAGGCGATGGGCAATGACGCCGGCGTCCTCACCGCATTCTTCCAAACGCCATCCGGGAATCAGCTGTCGCGCGTGCCCTGGGGCCGCGCGTTCTTACTCCTTCTCGCCCTCTTCGCGGGCTTCGGAACGGTCGTGAGCCTCCTCGTGACGATCGAGGATGCGTCCTTCGAGTCGATGCTCGTCCTTCTTGTAACGACCGTCGCGGCCGCCTTCGGGGCGGCGGCCATCTGGATGCTCCCCGCGCGATGGTCGATCGTGTCGGCGATGCTCGTGTTTGCGTTGCCCTTGATGTTCTACGCCGCCGGTGGCCACGACTCCGACTTCCTGTTCTGGCTCTGGCCCGCCATCGTGATCGCAATCGGCGGAATCGTCCGAAGTCAGATCCCCGCTGGCGCGCGGCCCATCGGCCGACTCGCGTTCGATCTCGATTCGTACGTAGAACGTTTGGTCCGAAACCGTCGTCGCGTCGGCCGAACCGCGTTGGTCGCGGCCGCCCTTGTGTTCGCCGGAACCGCCTTCTCGTCCGTGTTGTCCGAACTCAACAATGCCACGGAAGAGTCCAGTATGGAGCTGATCAACAACGTCGCCCTCTTCGGCGCGACCGTCGTCGGAGCTTTCATGGTCGGCCGCGCGCGACCCTGGATCCCGATCACTATCGCCGCGGCGGTCTTCATCATGGCGTTCGTGCTCTACGACTGGTTCTACACGGCAAACTTCGCAGTGTGGGCATTTCCAGCCGTGCTCCTGGCGGCCGCCGCCGTGTTCACGGCACTCTACCCAGCGCAAAGCAAGCCGACTGGGCCCCCAGAAATGGCGCTTAGCGGAACCGGACCGATTCGAGGTTCATGAGCGCCCGAGCCTCGACGCCGAACTTCCGGTGAAGAGCCGATGCGAGTTCGATGCATTTCCCTTCTTCGCCGTGGCCCAAGAACACGCGATCGGGTCGGGGATCCATGTTGGCGATGAAGTTCATCAGCTGACGTCGGTCGGAGTGACCGCTGAACCCGTCGATCGTGTCGACGTCCATGTTGATGCGGACGCTCTTCATCTGCTCGGGACGTGGACCTTCGGAGACAGGTAGGTCGCGCTGACCGCGCTGGATACGTCGACCGAGCGTGCCTTCTGCTTGGAAGCCGCAGAAGACGAGCGTGTGTCGTTCGTCCGGTGCCCAGGCGCGCAAATATTCCATGACGGGTCCGCCCGTCATCATGCCGCTCGTCGCGAGGATGATGCAGGGTTCTTCGGATTCGATGATCTTCTGGCGCTTGTCGTAGGAATCGACGCGGCTGAAGATGTCCGAGAGGAACGGGTTGTTCCCCTGCTGGAAGATCTCGGCCCGCAGCTGGTTGTTGAGGTACTCCGGGTACGCCGTGTGGATCGCAGTGGCTTCCCAGATCATGCCGTCGAGGTACACAGGCACCTTCGGGATCTGCTCGGTGCGCATGAGGTACTCGAGCACGATCATCATTTCTTGCGAACGACCCACCGCGAAGACGGGCGCCAAGACGCTGCCCTTCTTCTTGATCGTCCGCGCAACGACGTCCTGGACGCCTTGGCTCGCCGTCTTGCGGCTGGGTTGGAAGTCCTGGGCGCCACCGTACGTGGATTCCATGATGATGGATTCACACCGAGGGAACCGGTTCTGGGCCGGGTTGAACAACCAGGTGCGCTCGTACTTGATGTCCCCGGTCCACGCGACATTGTACAACCCGTCGCCGACGTGGAAGTGGGCGATGCTCGAGCCCAAGATGTGCCCCGCATTGTAGAGCGTGAGACGCACGTCGGGCGTGATGTCGGTGGTGTCGCCGTAGTTGAGGGTGATCGTTTTCTTGATGCACTCGCGGATGTGATCCGACGTGTACGGCGGACGCGCTCCGTTCGCGGCGGCGACCTTGAGGTAGTCGACCTGAAGGAGCGTCATGAGGTCACGCGTCGGCGGCGTGCAATAGATCGGCCCGTTGAAGCCCAGACGGTAGAGGAGTGGCACCAAGCCCATGTGGTCCAAGTGCGCGTGCGTGACGACGACCGCGTCGATGGATTCGAACGGCAACACTTCGCCCGTGTGGATGTACGGCGTTTCTGGGTCGTCTTGGTTGAATTTCACCCCACAGTCGATGAGGACCTTGGAATCCTGCGTCTGGAGCATCGAGCAGCTGCGTCCGACCTCCCGGAACGCCCCGAGCGCCGACATGCGCACCCACGGCTTCTGCGTGGTCGAGGTGCCGCGGTGGAGCCGGCGTCCGACGATGCGAAGGAACTGTTTGCGTTCTTCCGCCATCTGCCGGATGTAGCCACGAACTTCGGCGACGGTCTTCGAGGGCAAGGGCGGAGCGCGTTGGATCTTCGGCGTCCAACCGATGGCACGCTTGAGGTCGTTGAGGATGGAGCCGCCGGGGCCGATCGCTAAACCGGGCTTGGCGACCTCGATGGTGACTTCTCCGATGTCGGGTTCCCAGTAGATGTTCTGGAGTTCCACCTCTTCGGGGAGGATCTCCTTGATCTTCTTCTCCGACTCATCGATCGGCTGCAACACGGACGGGTCGGGACGGATGATGATGCGTTTCTGCAGCATCTTCGCCAAGTGGCGTACCGTTTCGCCCATGTCGGCGAACTTTTCGGGATGCTTCGTGTAGATGACGAGCAACGCGCCTTCGAACTCGACATCGGTCAAATCGACCGATGGCGGCAGCGCGTTGCGTATCTTCACACGCATTTCTCGTAGGACGTCTTCGACGGTCATCTCGACAACTCGTTAGGAGAGGAATGGAAAGGGAAGAGAATCGGCCGTTCAGCGCGGAGGAAGGAGTGCGCCTAGGCCGGGATCGCTGGGAGACCGAGTTTCTTGAGGCGTCGGTCGATCTCTTCTCGCTCGACGGCTTGGTACCCGCGGGGCCCGATGACGGCCAGGTCCATACCGTTCCCGCTCGCGGAGTCGCGTCGGGTCGCCGCGTTCAAGCCACGGATCGCAAGGTTGAGGGCTTCGTCGGCGCTGATGCCGTCCTTGTAGTAGTCTTCGAGCACACCGAAGACATAGGGCGAGCCTGAGCCGGTCGTCGTCCACTTGTCAGGGATGGACCCACCTGCGGCGTCGAGCGAGTACACGTGGGCGCCTTCCGTGTCCCAGCCGCCGATGATGAGCTGGACGTAGTAGGGGTAGAATTTTCGGCTGTTGAGGATGTTCGCCATCAACGTCGCGGCGCTCTTGATCGGGATCGGGCGCTCGCGCTTCATCTCGTAGAGCTTGGCTTCGGCGTCGAGGTACCGGGCGAGGATCTGGGCGTCGCCGACCAATCCGGCCGTCGTGAGGGCCATGTGGTTGCCCATCTTGAAGAGCTTCTGGGTGTCCTTGTGGGCGATCAGGGTGCCCATGGTGGCGCGGTGTTCCGTGCCGATGACGGCCCCGTCCTTCGCGGTAAGACCCACGGTGGTCGTACCGGTCTTCTTGAGGCCTTCAGTGTTGAGGACTTGCGTCATGGGAAGTAACCGTCCCAAAAGGAGGCGATTGGAACTGGGTGCGCAAAAACGCAAGACCCTATTTAAGGTTGATATGCAGGGCTAGTCGGTCACAGCGTTTCAGCTCGGTCATGCGTCGATGTGCGGGCAATCATTATGATTCGCGACGACCGCTTTGACGCTCGTGCGGCGCACCGTTCTCGTCATGTTCGCGGCCCTGGCCATGATCCCAGCCGTGGTCGTGGCCACGTCCCCCAGCTCGCCGTTGAAGGCGTTCCTCGACACCGGCGAACCCCCTCGCGTGGGTGAACCGATGTCGGTCAACGTTCGCATCGAGGCCGTGCACGACACGGGATGGGACAATGTGACGCTGTACGCGTACACGTATCGAGGTCCCAAGGTGGCGATCGAGCCCGCCGAACCGCAGCGTTTCGAAGGACGGGCGGATCGGCCCGCTCGGTTGAATTGGACGGCGACCCCGGAAGGAGCCGGATTCTGGGGGATCGCGCTCAACTTCAGCGGAGGCTGGCAACAACACATCTTCTTTTCGTCCACCGAACGCGGCGACAAGGCCGACGACCTCCTGCAGGACGTTGACGTCGACTTGGATCTGGAGACCCACCACGTCGGGGGCCGCAATTTCACTGCAGAAGCCACGCTGATCCCGCGAAGCGACTGGCTTCCGTACGCCGAGGCGGCGTTCACCTTCGGTATCTGGCCCGAGTTGCTGGTGTCGAAGATTAACACACAACCCATCACGGAACGTTTGACCGTCGAGCTCCCGCCGGACAACGACGGGACCTTGGTGGAGGCGTACGCGACGGTCACGATCCCGTTCCTGCTAGAGCATGAAAACAAGCGAAACGTCGCGTGCGAATCCGCGAGCATCTACGCGACTTGGGACCGTACGGGGGCCGCCATCCCTGCGCCCTGCCATCCAGGCTGGGCGCCCCGATACCCAGGGGAGCTCGTGCAACAGGGTGCCGGGGAAAATCTCAGCGGAGAGAAAATCCCCGTTTCGCCATGGGTGTTGGCCGTCGCTGCCTGCGTGGCGGTGCGTTGGATCGGCAGCAACGAGCGAACGGCAGGACGGCGCTAGTTCCGACTTCGACTCGACCGAGCGACAGACAACGGATCGGCTTCGCCCGCGGCGGCCACGAGGTCCAGGGGCGCGCGAGAACGCCCGCCCCCGGGCGGTGGCAGCATCAACCGTTGGGGCAGTCGGTCATGGTCAAAGGAACAGGGAAGCGATCCTAGCCGCGAAGAACTGCAAAATGATGAGTCCTAAGAGGATGAACGTCACCGTGAGACTCACGCGTTTCACGACCTGGTCCCGGCGTTCCTCGGTGGCGTTCGGCCGCATCTTCTGGTGCAACCCGCCCACGAAGTCTCGGAACATGTGACCGCCGTCAAGCGGCACGATCGGCAACGCGTTCGTGAGGCCCAGCATGAGGTTGATCCAGAAGAGCCAGTACGTGAGGTTCGCGAAGAACCAGAACATGCCCTGGTCGTACGGCGTTTCGTAGAACTGCGTGTACGGCTGGACGAGCGGGAATTCGCCTCGCAACGCTTGGAACGGGAGTCCGACGTAGTAGAGCGTGTTTCGCCAATCCTGGAACGGATGCGCCAAGGCGTTCTGCACCGCGTCAGGTGGCGGTTGCACGATGCGGACGCCGATTACGCTTTCATTATCAGGGTCGGGGCGGCCGTTTTCAAGGCAATAATCACGCCCATAGGTCTCGCTGCAACTCGCCGCCAGGACGCGATACGTATCCCCCGTGTGCGTGGAGATGAACACGGCGTCGCCGGGTTTGACCGCATCCATGCGGGCGGAGAAGTCACTCGAGTTCTGCAATCGCTCTCCGTTCATGTCGGTGAAGATGACGCCCGGCTGAACGCCCGCCTTGAACGCGGGCCCATCGGCCTCGACACCCTGGATCGGGACGCCGGGGATGGCGCTTGCGCCGCTCATGATCCCCATCGAGAAGATCATGCCGAAGATGATCGCGAAGAACAGGTTCGATGTCGGCCCGGCGGCGAACACCTTCAACCGATGTTTCCGGGGCGCGGCGCGCAGTTCCGCTTCGTCCGGTTCGACGAAGGCGCCGATCGGGACGATGAAGAACAGGAGTCCCATCGTCTGGACGCGCAGGTTGTGGACACGCGCCAAGATGCCGTGGCTGAACTCGTGCACGACGACCGCGAAGATCAATGCGACGATGCCGAACCCGACGGGGATGATCGGGTTGATGCCCGGGATGCCAAGGATGAGGCGGGGTGAAGGGGAGGCCTCGACGGGGATCTGGAACAGGAAGATGAGTTGGACGGCCAACAGGAGGCTCATCAGGAACATGATGATGCCCGTGACGTAGAGACCGAACCCGGCGGACCAATCAAACAACCGTCGAGCTTTTGCGAACCAGTCGAGGAGTCCGCGTCCGCGCTGGGTCTTGATCATGAGCGCGGGCCCAAAGAGGCTCATGCCGAGCTTCTGCATCCATCCCGTCTTGAGAAGGACGAACAGCAGGAGCAAGTAGGCATTGAGTAGGATGAAAAAAATGAGCAGCGGGCTCATCGGCCCGGGCTTATAAGCCGCCTCGATATATAACGTGCCGATGGCCGAATCGAAGCGGCGTCACACGCGTGTGCGCGAAGCACTGCGACACGTCGAAACCACGTTGCCCGACGAGGCCTGGGCGAAAAAAGTCGCGAAGACGGTCCTCGAAGAACGGCTCGCGTCGTGCGTCCAATGGTGGCAGATCCGCGCCCAGTATTGGTGGAACGGGGAACTGGAACTCGCCGGCGAATTCCTCGTTGTATTCAAGACCACGCTCGGACGCGTCGAAGAACTCCAACGTCGACTCCACGAGCTTCACCCCTCCGAGTTGCCCTACGTGGCGACGTTCCTCATCTCCCACGTCTCCCCACCATATGCGCAGTGGACCGCGGACGAAGTGGCGGTCGGCGGGCCCGCGCCAAAACGGTTCAAAGTCGCGGCCACGATCCGACGCTGAACGTCAGGCGAACCGGATCTTTGCGCCGTCGCGCTGCCCTAACTCTCCAATGAGGAGTTTGGACCACGCAAGTTTCCGAGGCTTCGAAGCGGGATCATAGCGTCCAGAATATTTTCCGACCGGACCCTCGAAGGCAAAGCCGATGAGAAGCAGTTCCGAGGCGCCGAGTTCGTGCGCGATGTGGCAAGCGCGGTCGCCGTCCGTGAATCCACCCACGTTCTGGAGCGAACCCACCGGCTCGCTTTGGCAAGTGCCGAAGACGCGCGTCGCGTCGAACTTGGGCAACCATTTGGCGACTTCGCTCATGTTGTCTCCGTGCGCATGAATCGCGACGTATGCTCCGTCGCGCACCGCGCTGACTTCGTCCTTCACGTTGCCATCCAGATCGCTCACGATAAGATCCGGCCGCCGACCGGCTTCCAGCGCGGCAGTGGTTGCACCGTCGGCGACCACGAGGCGATGGGTCGAAGGGGCGTTCGCGAGACGTGTTGCGGCGTCGTCCGCGGCGCCCAGCACGATGGTCGGCCGCGCCGCAAAATGCGCCAAGAGTTTGCGCCACGCGCGCACCGGATCGTAGGGTGGTTTCGACGTCAACCGCGCAAGCCGCTTGGCGGCCTCTTCGTCCTTGGCGCGATCGAACTGGAACTCGGCGAGGATCGCCTTGTAGGTCGGTTCCCAGGTTTCGAAGTTCAACGGGAATCACTTGGACGGACAAGCGCCGGGGCGACCTGCTGGAAATAGTGCCGCGCGATGAGTCCGGTGAACAACCAGAACCCGGCGAAAAAGACCCACGTCATGAATTCGATGTTGATGAGTTGCTGAAGACCCAACGGGGTCGGCCGCGTGTACCCATCGAGAACCTGGAGCACCGCAAATGCAAACGTGGCCACGCCGAGGAGGAAAAAGAGCCGTTCCCAGTGACGTCCGGCATGGTCCTCCCCGCGGACTTTACGGTCCATCCCGCGTCCGATGATGATCATGGAAACGGCGCCGACGATGTACCAGAACATCGACTGTGCAAAGAGCACGGAGTAACGCGCGGTGCCCACTTTCGAGGCGGGCTCCACCTGCCCCACCGTGATGAAACCTCCCGCGAGCACGACGAGGAACGCGATGACGGAGGCGAAGAGCGACAATTTTCCCGCCCGCAGCGAGACGCTGATGCCATGCATCAACCCCCCCAAGGGACGGTCGAGGTTGAGCACCTGGACCATGATGTAAACGGCCGCCAAGAACAAGCCCGAGGCCACGAACAGTTCCGGCCGTTTGAGAAGGATCGCAGCGCCCGCGGCAAACAGCAGGATCGCGAGGGGGAGGAAGAAGCGTCGCTGGAGTTTCTGGTCGTGGATCAACCGGTTGAACAGACCGAGGGCGCCCTCGAGGGTACGGGCTTGTTTGACGATGACCCGACGGACACCGTTGACCTTGACGCGAGTCTGGAGGATCGGCAGGACGTGTTCGTCCTCGTTGCCATCGGAGACCAGGATCACCGCGTCGCACTTCGTCTGGCTCATCAATTCGTCGAACTGTTGGGCCACCGCGTTGTCCGCGAACACGCCCTCGCGGATGTGACCCGTGACGGCGCCGACGAACACCTCTTCCGCATCGTACTCGAGTTTGCGGTTTGAGATCTCGTCGTACTCTTTGATGGCGGCGAACATGCCGTTCGCGTCGGCCTCCTCCGGATCCGCGATGGCGAGCGCCGTGGCGGCCCGAAGCATCTCTTCCCGTCCCAACACTGGTGCGCGGATGCCGGTCTTGCGACCCAGGTCATCGTCGCGATCTACGTTGAGGACGAGAAGACGCATCTTCGTAAGTCAACCAATCGCTGATTACAATAGTATATCGCTTTCGGGTGGGACGGTGAAATTGTCGACAAAGTGCGTTCGGACAAGCCGACGCCACGCTGGCAACGCAAAAACAAAGAAGGGGCACCCGCCGCAGCCCATCCCATGGGCTGGGTCCATGTCCACCGGTTCCCGTTGGCACTCTTAGCGACCTACTTGGCGATCTGGGGATTCCTCGCGATCGAGCCCCTGAGCCGCTCCGACTGGATCCTCGAAAACCTCCTCGTCGCCCTCACCCTCCCACTGCTCATCATCGTCCACCAACGACTCCATGTGAGCCGGGCCTCGGACGTACTCCTCTTCGTGTTCTACACGCTCCACGCCGTGGGGGGACATTGGAGCTATTCCAACGTGCCCTTCATCCCGTGGGAAGACTGGGGATTCGAACGCAACCACTTCGACCGGATCGTCCACTTCGGATTCGGCCTCCTCCTCTGGCTACCGCTTCGCGACGCACTCGCACGCTTCACCAAACTCAACGCAACCTGGTCCGGCGTTTTCGCGCTCAGCGTCATCTGGGCCCTTTCCGGACTGTACGAAGTCATCGAATGGGGAGCGGTCGCCGTCGTCTCACCGGAACTCGGTCAAGAATTCCTCGGAGCCCAAGGCGACGAGTTCGATGCGTCCAAAGACATGGCGCTCGCGATGGGCGGCGCGTTGGTGTCCTTCGTCGCAGAACGGATCATCGCAACGCTGCGTCGCCCGACAGCCGAACCCGCGCGGGCCACCCTGCGTCCCCTTGCCAGGCCCAGCGTCGCCGCGCCGGTTGCCGCGAAACCATTGCTCGCCGCGAAGAAACCGCCAACGCCCCCAAGGCGACCGTAACGAAACGGCTCGTGATGGGCTCAGGCCATCGGTTTGCCGCACTTCGAACAGAACGCGGCTTCTTCGAGCTCGAGTGAATTGCAGGATTTGCAGCGGACCTTGACGATCTCCCGCTGCGTTCCGCCCATCGCGCCCATGCCGCCCATCATGGCCGAAAAGTCGGGCATACCGCCTTTGCCCATCCCGGGCATCCCGGCGGTCATCTGTTTCATCATGCGTTGCTTGGCCCAGAAATTGACGACCGCGCCCAGCACGATCGCGGCGATCCCAACGCCGATCAGGATTTTCGAGTTTTCTTGCACGAACGCCCGGACCGTCGCGGCTTCCGGCGGGAGGGTCGACTCGTAGTACCCGAAGCCCGCCAAGCCGACGCCGCCGAAGATCATTCCCATCGTCACGTACCGGATCAGTTGGCGACCGCCTTGCGACATCGCTCCGCCGATCCCCAACCCCAACATTCCCGCCACACCGAACGCACGGCTTGCCCGCTACATGAACGCATGCGCGTCGCTCGACCAAACAATGCGCGGGGTCGGCGAGGTTACAACAGACCGGCCTTTTGCAAGGCCATCAAGTCTTCCGTCGAGAGCTTCTCGCCTTTCTTGAACTTCTCAAAGATGTCGTCGGCCTGCTTCTGTTGGTCCTCGCGGCTTTGGCCCATCGTGGTGCCTTCGCCGGCGCCGCGGCGCTGCTTGCCGATCTCGTCCTCGAGCGCGTGGATCTTCTCGACGAGCTCGATGTACGCCTTGTGGACCTTATCGGCCTCGAGCTTGGCGACGACGACCTTTTCCTGGAACGCGTCGGCGCCTTTTCGGATCTTGTCGCTTTGAGCGAACAGTTTGACCATCGATTCGTGCTCGCCCTGGGCGCTCTGCGCCAGTTCGCCGACTTTCTCGTGCTGCTTCTCGGCGCGCTCTTTGGACTGGACGGCGGCCTCGTGGGCGGCCTTGAGTTCGGGGTTGGCGGAGATCTCTTGCTCTTTCGAGCGGATCTCGCGGGAGAGTTTGCCGAGCTCTTCCATGAGCGCTTTTTCTTTGGGCGGGGTGAGGACCTTCGTCATGCCCTCGAACTCGAGGCGACGAAGTTCGCGTCGTAGGAAACCGAGAGAACGTCCGCCTTTGGGGAGGACCTGCGCTTTGAGGTCCTCTTCCTTGCGAAGCGCGTCCTCGAACTGCGCGTTGTACTCGTCGCGCAGTTTTTTGGCGTGCTGGACCTGCTCGTTCAACGCGTCGCGGCGCTTCTTGTGCTCGTTCGCCTGGTTGACGAGGGCCCGGACCTGGCCGTTGAGCTCGTCGCGTTGATCCGCGAGGCCCCGGGCCTGGTTGTTGAGTTCGTCGCGCCGTACGCGTAGAAGGTTAGCTTCCTTCTGGTAGGCATTCAACTTGCGTTCGGGCTCTTGAAGTTCGGTCTCAGGCATGGCGGGTCACGAGAAAAGGTGACGAAGTGGGCTCCGATG